>JAZBPI010000084.1:0-23646 GCA_036351555.1 Pseudomonadales bacterium | reverse complement strand
GCTCCCGTGCCGGAAATCGATCGCGCGCGGGCGGTGCACTGCAGGCGGCGCGCCGAATCGTTTCCAAAGAACCCGTGTGGCTGCTGTGACCCGCCTGCGGGGTCTTGATCGGTCGGTGCCGCGATTTCGAGAGGGTCCGTGCGAGGAGGTGGTGTGCAGGACAACGGAGGGCGGCGCGACCGCGCAGGAGATCACTTGCTGGTGAACACCCTAGCGAACCGCCCCCGGCTCTGTCACATCGATGCAGGCGCCGGGGCACTCGCGGTGGGGATCAGGGCGTCGGCCCGTAGGCCTGCGCCGGGAGCCAGGTCACGAGCTGCGGCCACAGGAAGATGAGCGCGCCACCCGCGAGCTGCAGGGCGATGAAGGGGATCACGCCGCGGTAGATGGTGCGCACGTCGATCTCGGGGGGCGCGACCCCCTTCAGATAGAAGATGGCGAAGCCGACCGGCGGCGTGAGGAAGGAGGTCTGCAGGCAGACGGCGAACAGCACCGTGAACCAGACCGGATCGAAGCCCAGGTTCGCCACCACGGGGGCGACCAGGGGCAGCACGATGAGCGTGATCTCGATCCAGTCGAGGAAGAACCCGAGCACGAAGGTCGCAGCGAGGATGCACAGCACGATGCCCGTGGGGCCGAAGGGCAGGCCGAGCAGCAGCCGCTCCATGAGCTGATCACCGCCGAGTCCGCGCAGGACCAGTGAGTAGGCCGTGGCGCCGATGAAGATCGCGAAGATGAAGGCCGTGGTGCGCGAGGTCTGCAGGAGCACCTCGCGCAGGACGCCGAGTCCGAGGCGACCGTTGCCCAGGGCCAGGAGCGTCGCGCCCGCAGCGCCGACACCGGCGGCCTCCGTGGGCGTGGCGATGCCGAAGAAGATGCTGCCGAGCACCGCGAGGATGAGCCCCGCGGGGGGCAGCACGGCGCGCAGCACGGCGACCAGCACCTGCAGATCCACCGTCTCCGCATCGCGCCGGGGTGGCGCTGCGCCGTGCACCAGGTGCGCGCGCAGGAGGATGTAGGCGATGTAGAGCGCGCCGAGCAGGAGGCCGGGCAGCAGCGCACCGAGGAACAGATCGCCGACGCTCATGGCGAGGCGGTCGGCCATGAGCACGAGCATGATGCTCGGTGGAATGAGGATGCCGAGGGTCCCGACGGCGCAGACGGTGCCGGCGGCGAAGCCCGGGTCGTAGCCGTCGCGCAGCATCACGGGCAGCCCCAGGAGCGCGAGGAGCACGACGCTCGCGCCGATGATGCCCGTGGACGCGGCCAGCAGCAGGCCGATCAGGGTCACGGTGACCGCGAGCCCCCCGCGCAGGCCTCCGAAGAGGCGCACGAAATTGCGCATGAGGGCATCCGCCATGCCCGAGCGATCGAGCATGAGGCCCATGTAGATGAACATCGGCAGCGCGACGAGCACCCAGTTGGTCATGACGTCCCAGGTGCGTTCGACGGTGATCGACGCGTAGGCCCAGTCGACGCCGGTGGCGAGGCCGAGATCGATCTCCGCGACGATCGACAGCGCCGTGAACAGCACCGCGAGCCCGCCGAGGACCCAGGCCACGGGGAAACCGGTGAAGATCAGCGCGATGAAGGCAAGGAACATCGCGACGGCGAGCCACTCGTTGGCAGGCACGGCTCAGCGCGGTTCCGGTGGGGAGGCGTCGGCCCGCGTCGCCGCCGGACGCGGCGCGGGGATGCCGAACAGCAGGGCCGTGACCCGGGTGAGGCGCGCGAGCGCCGCGAGGGCGAGCAGGGCGAAGGCGAGGGGCAGCACGGCCTTGATCGCCCAGCGCAGGGGCAGGCCCCCCGGCGCCTGGGAAATCTCGCCGCTTCGCCAGGCCGCGGCCACGAAGGGCAGGGCGTTCACGAGTACCAGGGTGAGGAAGGGGCCGAGGAGCAGCAGCGTGCCGTAGAGTTCGATCCACGCCTTGTGGCGCGGCGACAGGCGCTCGTGGACGACGTCGACCCGGACATGGTCGTCCGTGACCACGGCCAGCGAGAGGCTGCCGAGGAAGCCGATGGCGTAGAGGTGCCACTGGATCTCCTCGAACTCCACCCGTCCCTCGCCGAAGACGTAGCGCAGCACGACGTTGAGGACGATCACGGCCAGCAGCAGCAGCCAGATCCAGGAAAGGGCCCCGCCCAGCTTCAGCAGCGCGGCATCGACCCGATCCGCGAAGGCCGTGCGCGGCAGGGCATCGGGTCCGTGCGGCGGCGTCTCGTCGATGGCGGAACCGGTCGGCCGGCCGGGGTCCGCGCCGGGCGGCACCGAGGCGCCCATCAGAAGTCCCGCGGCAGGTAGGCGAGCCGCTTCCAGATGCCGTAGCTCTCGGAGAAGGCCTGCTGAGAGGCGAGGATCTCCGCGAAATCCGCGTCGCCTGCGGCTTCCTCCGCCAGGACCTCGCCGGTGACGCGCTGCAGCTCCCGGAGCAGGGGCAGCGGCAGCCGCCGGGCGGAAACGCCGGCGGCGGCGAATTGCTCGATCACCGGGCCCTCCAGCGCTTCACCGCGGGCCAGGTTGCGCGTGACGCCCGCGGTACAGGCGGTCTCCAGGAGCGCGCGGTCGGCGTCGTCGAGGGCCTGCCAGCGGGCGAGATTCACCACCAGATGTCCTGCGGTGAAGGTCTGGTGCCAGCCCGGGAAGTAGTTGATGCGGGCGACCCGGTCGAAGCCGAGCTTCTGGTCCACCACGGGGAGCGAGTATTCGGTCGCGTCGATGGCCCCTTTCTCCAGTGCCTGGAACAGGTCGCTGCCCGGGATCATGGTGACCGAGGCGCCGAGCCGCTGGAGCACCTTGCCGCCGATGCCGGCGAAGCGGATCTTCAGGCCTTCCACGTCCGCCAGGCTGTCCACCGGGCGCCGGAACCAGCCGGCAGTCTCGGGTCCGATCAGGCCGCAGAGGATCGGGTGCACGCCGCGCGCTTCGTAGAGCGCCTCGGCGAGGCGGCGCCCGTCCCCCTCGTACCACCAGGCCGTGTACTCCCAGGGCTCCATGCCGAAGGGCACGGCGCCGAACAGCACGGACGCGGGGATCCGGCCCTGGTCGTAGCCGAGCCAGGTGTAGCCCGCCTGCACCTTGCCGTCGCGCACCGCATCGGTGATGGCGAAGGCCGACACGATCTCGCCGGGCTCGTAGAGCTCGAGGCGGATGGCGCCCTTGCTCGAATCCGCGGCGGCGTCGCGCACGTAGAGCATGTTGTCGCCGAGGGCGGGGAGGTTGGTCCCGAAGGCCACGGGCACGCGCCAGCGGATGCGGGCGCCGAGTGGGTCCTCCCCGGCGCGCGTCGCGGCGGCGAGTGGGGGCGCGCCCGGAGGCCGAAGGGCGAGGCTGCCGAGCAGCCCCGCACCGAAGGCGATGAGCACGGCGAGCGCGCAGGCGCGGAGGCTCAGCTGGCCTCGGTCGGTCATGCGGACGCCTCCCCGGAGCATCGAGCGGCGGATTGTGGGAAGCCCGATCGTGGCGCGCAACCGGCATCGGGGTGCGGGATTGTATTCGCCAGTCCGAATCCGTACCCTTTCCGCCCTTTGTACAGGGCCAGGTCCGTCGGGGACGCGGCCTCACCGCCCTGTCGGTCTTCACGCTCCAGCCTGTCCGTTGTCGGTCCGCTCGCGGTTCGCGGGCGCACCGGGCCGCGCGGCGCGAGACCCGAAAGAGGATGACGGGACGGCCTCCTGAACACGATGCACCGCCGCCAGGGCGGTCGTCGTCGGGGAGATCTGTCGAACGAAACGTGTAGCCGCTGGGATGAACTCGAGATGCTGATCGGCGTACCGAAGGAAACCATCGCGGGCGAGCTTCGCGCTCCACTCGTGCCCGCGAGCGTCAAGAAACTCGTGAACCTCGGCCTCGAGGTCGCTGTCGAGGCAGGGGTCGGCGAGCATTCGGGCTTCGCCGACGCCGAATACGCCGAGGCCGGTGCCAAGGTGGAAGCGGATCGCGCAGCCCTGCTGGGTCGCGCGGACATCGTCCTGCGGATCCGCAAGCCCGCGGAGGACGACGTCGCCCTGCTCAAGAAGGGTGCGATCCATGCCAGCCTGCTCGACCCTTTCAACGAGAAGGCCCTGATCGGCACGCTGGCCGAGGCCGGCGCCACCGCGATCAGCATGGAAATGGTGCCCCGGTCCACACGCGCCCAGAAGATGGACGTGCTCAGCTCGCAGGCGAACCTCGCCGGCTACACCACCGTCGTGCTGGCGGCTCGGGAGATCAAGAAGATCTTCCCGATGATGATGACGCCCGCAGGCACGATCTCGCCGGCCCGCGTCTTCATCATCGGCGCCGGTGTCGCAGGCCTGCAGGCCATCGCCACGGCCAAGCGCCTCGGTGCACGGGTCGAGGCCTTCGACACGCGGCCCGTGGTCGCGGAACAGGTGCAGTCTCTCGGCGCCAAGTTCCTCGAGATCGACCTCGGCGACACGGGGCAGACCGACCAGGGCTACGCCAAGGAGCTCACCGAGGAGCAGCTGGCGAAGCAGCGGGAAGGCATGAAGGCCGCGATCGCCCAGGCCGACGTGGTGATCACCACGGCCCAGGTCTTCGGACGCCCTGCACCGCGCATCGTCGGTGCGGACATGATCGCCGGCATGCGCCCCGGCTCCGTGGTCGTGGACATGGCCGTCGAGACCGGCGGCAACGTCGAAGGGTCGAAGCTCGGCGAGGTGGTCGACGTGAACGGCGTGAAGATCATCGGCTTCGGCAACCTGCCCAGCGAGGTCGCGCGTAACGCCTCGGAGATGTTCTCGTCGAACCTCTACAACCTGGTGGACGAATTCTGGGACAAGGAGTCCGGCCGCTTCGATCTCGATCTCGCTGACGACATCCTCAAGTCGTGCGTCATCACGCACGACGGGGCCATCGTCAACGAGACCATCAAGAACCTCTGACCGGAGCGCACGAGATGGAAGCCGTATTCCTGTCGTTCATCCTCATGCTTTCGATCTTTCTCGGTTTCGAGCTGATCTCGAAGGTGCCGGCCACACTGCATACGCCGCTCATGTCCGGCGCGAACGCGATCTCCGGTATCACGGTGCTCGGTGCGCTGCTCGCCGCCGGAGCGGACAACGCCGCCGCGGCGACCTGGCTCGGCGCTGCATCGGTGGGCTTCGCGATGATCAACGTCGTCGGGGGCTACCTGGTGACCGATCGGATGCTCGCCATGTTCCGCAAGAAGGACAAGGGAGGCGCGGCATGAGTCTCTCCAACGAACTGATCAACTTCGCCTACATCGTGTCGGCCGCGCTCTTCGTGCTCGGCCTGAAGATGCTCGGCCATCCCGACTCCGCGCGGCGCGGCAACATCCTCTCTGCCTGGGGCATGGGCCTTGCCATCGTCGTCACGCTCTTCGCCCAGAGCATCGTCAGCTACGAGTTCATCATCGGTGCCTCGATCATCGGCGCCGTCGTGGGCTGGCTCGCGGCACGCATGGTCGCCATGACCTCGATGCCGGAGATGGTCGCGCTCTTCAACGGCTCCGGCGGTGCGGCGTCACTGCTCGTGGGCTGGGCGGCGCTCTACGACGAAGTGGCGCCGCAGAGCGCACAGGCCATGCTCGCCGCGGCGGGCGGTCCCTCGACCTTCATCCTGATCACCATCATCCTGTCGATTCTCATCGGCGGCGTGACCGCCTCCGGCAGCCTGATCGCCTACGGCAAGCTCTCCGAGCGCATGACCTCCGCGGCCATCGTCTTCTCGGGTCAGCGACTGGTGAACAGCCTGATCCTGCTCGGTATCTTCGCCTCTTCGGCGCTGTTCATCGCCGATCCGGTGATCGGTTCGCTCTGGTTCTGGGTGCTGCTCGCCCTGTCGCTGGTGCTCGGCGTCATGGCCGTGATCCCGATCGGTGGTGCGGACATGCCGGTCGTGATCTCGCTCCTGAACAGCTATTCGGGCCTCGCGGCCTGCGCCGCGGGTTTCGCCATCGGCAACAATCTGCTCATCGTCGCCGGCTCCCTCGTCGGGGCATCGGGCATCATCCTCACCAACATCATGTGCAAGGCGATGAACCGCTCCCTGGCGAACGTGCTGTTCTCGGGCTTCGGTGCCGCCAAGAGCGCGACCAAGGTCGAGGGTGAGGTCAAGCCGATCACCGCGGACGATGCCTACCTCATTCTCGAGTCGGCGACGTCCGTGGTCTTCGTGCCGGGCTACGGTATGGCCGTGGCCCAGGCCCAGCACGTCGTGCGTGAGCTCGGCGAGCTCCTCGAGAAGAACGGCGCGGAGGTGAGCTTCGCGATCCATCCGGTCGCGGGCCGCATGCCCGGTCACATGAACGTCCTGCTGGCCGAGGCGAACGTGCCCTACGATCAACTCGTGGAGATGGACGACATCAATCCGCGGTTGCCCAACACCGACGTGGTGGTCGTGATCGGTGCGAACGACGTGGTGAATCCCGCGGCCCGCGAGGACGAGAACAGCCCGATCTACGGCATGCCCATCATCAACGTGGACCACGCCCGGACCGTGTTCGTGCTCAAGCGGTCCATGGGGTCGGGTTTCTCCGGCGTCGACAATCCGCTCTTCTTCGGTGACAACACGCGCATGCTGTTCGGTGATGCGAAGCAGTCCATCGCCGCGCTCGTCGCGGAGTTCAAGGGCTGACCTGATCGCGCGCCGCCGCGCCCTTGCGGGGCGGCGCGCTCGGCCTGTTTCTCTTTCAGCGCAGTCCTCCGCTGCGCCCGCGCAAGACCGCTCCGAGAGCTCCATCCTCTCCCCGACCAGCTGTCTCCGCCCTGAGGATCCCGGGGTGGACGCGTCCATGCGGTCCATCGTTCAGAGGCTGTCGATCCAGGTGCCGATCAGGGCCACGGCGTCCTCGTCCACCCGATGGCTCGACAGCGGCGGCATGCGCGTTGCGTCCAGGCGACGCATGCGCTCCCAGAGCACACTCGTCTCGCGCTGCCCAGGATCGATGATGCGTGCCCCGACCAGGCCCAGATCACCGGACTGTGGCGGTGCATCCAGGGTGCCCGTGGAGGCGAGGGCCGTGTCGTAGCGCAGATCCATGGCGGAGGGAGTAGGACCGCCGGGCCGGTGGCAGGGCGCACAGTTGACCGCGAGATAGCCCCGGGCACGGGACGCGATGGATGCCGTGGCGTCGTCCGGGGAGGGGAAGACGTCATAGGTCGTGGGGCTGGCGAGCGCCTGATCGAAGTAGTCCACGTGATCCAGGGTCCGCAACTGGTTGTCCGTCGCGAGCGGATAGTCGAAGTCGCGATTCAGCTGAGGCGTTTCCAGCCCCAGGCTCCAGCCGGCCGCATCCGTGTGGCAACGCAGGCAGTCGGTCCGACTCGGGTAGTCGTAGCGCTGGCTGCGCGTGCCGCCGCCCGTGTCGGTCAGGGTCAAGGTCTCGCTTTCGCCGTCCGCGAGCAGGAGGGCGTCGCTGCCGTCCGGCAGCCAGCGATAGGTGAAGCCGAGCCAGCCATTGGGCGTGTGCACGAACAGGCGCGTCTCCAGGCGCCGATCGCTGCCCGGATCGCCTTCCACGAGCCGGATCTCGAAGTGCTTCACGGTGATGCTGCCGACGGGCAGGGTCCAGCTCCCGGCAGTGCGGAAGCCGATCCGCTCTGCATCCGGAATGGAGAACCAGCGACGCTTCCGCGTGCCGTCCGACCAGAAGGGCAGGTTGAGGTCGTACTCGATGAGACCCGCTGCCGGCTCCAGCGTCTCCAGACGCGTGAAGAGTCCCGTCTCGGACAGGCGTAGCGGCAGGGCGCCGCCATTGCTGTCGTCCACGAGCCGCTGCAGGGATCCGCTCCGGGATACGACGAGCAGTTCACCGTCGGCGTCCTCGCCGAAGGAGGTCGGACTCGACACCGTGGTGAGGACCTCGTTGCTGCGCACCGCGGCGCCGTCCCGGTCGAGGGCCCAGAGCGTGCCACTACCGAAGTCGCTGTACAGGTAGCGCCCGAAGAGGCTGCCGTGCCGCGTACCGCGGTAGACGTACCCGCCGATGACGGCGATGCCCTCGTTGCGACCGTATTCGAGGATGGGCGCTTCGGCGGGCACACCACCCCCCAGCGGGGTGGCCGCGTCGTAGTCCAGGGTCCCCTCGAAACGTCGCCAGCCGTAGTTGCCGCCCCGTCGGATCAGATCGATCTCCTCACGCGCGCTCTGCCCGACATCGCCGAGCCAGAGATCGCCGGTCTGTCGATCGAAGGAGAACCGGAAGGGATTGCGCAGACCGAAGGCCCAGATCTCCGGTCTGAAACCGGGCCGTCCCGCGAAGGGATTGTCCGGTGGGATCGCATAGGGCAGTGCGGGATCCGCAGGATGAACGTCGATGCGCAGGAGGGCGCCGAGGAGCGTGTCCGGGTCCTGGCCGTTGCGGTCCGGATCGCCTGCGCCACCTCCGTCGCCGAAGGCGATGTACAGATGGTCGTCCGGGCCGAAGGCGAGCATGCCGCCGTTGTGGTTCGTGTAGGGCTGCTCGACCTCGAGAATGACGCGCTCCGAAGCGGGATCGATCAGATCCGCCGCCGGATCCCAGCGGAAGCGCGCGATCACGGAGCGCCGTGGGCCGCTCGCGGAGTAGTGCAGGTACAGGAAGCGATTGCGAGCGAAGTCCGGATCGAAGGCGAGGCCCAGCAGGCCCTGCTCCCCGCCGAAGAGGATGCGCGCGGACAGGTCGAGCAGGATGCGCGTCGTCCGCGCCGTCGGATCGTTCGCCAGCGCGTGGATGCGGCCGCCCTGCTCGAGGACCACCAGGCGACCGTCCCCGGGCACGGCCGCGACGAACAGCGGTGCCGCGAAGGCGGGGAGGGCCGGAAAGGCGTTCTCGATGCGGAAGTTGCCGGGGGTCGCGATGCGCGTCGGGAGGGAGAAGACGGCCTGCGCAGGCCGTGCGGCGAGGCCGAAGGGCGCGACGGGGGCGGGCGCCGGGTTCGGAACCGGATTCGGAACCGGATTCGGAACCGGATTCGGCGGTGGTGCCGTTCCGCCCCCACCGCCGCAGGCGGTGAGTGCGACGAGCAGGACCACTGCGAGCGCGGATTCCCGGAGCTTCATGCCGGTGTTCCCGGTGGGCGTCCAGCTGCGAGCTTCCCACATCCCTGCCTTGCGACGCGATCGCAGGGCGCCTCTGCCCGTGACGGTCGTCACGCATCGACCACCCGTGCGAGCTCAGCCGATGCCGAGGCGCCTGAACTGTTCGTCCGGCGCTTCCAGGCTGCGCAACGCCGCGTGGAGCAGATCGCACAGCTCCAGCCCGACCGCCTCGCCGGCGCGATTCTCGACTTCGCCCGGATCCTCGTCGAGGAGGTAGCAGTGATGATCCCCCGGGCGCATGCCCAGGGCCCAGAACGGCAGCGGATCACCGGGGGCGAAGGGTTGGCGGATCACGGGCACCTCGCTGCCCGGCATGAAGTCGAGGCGGGCGCGCCGATCCGGACGGGGCAGCTGGAGCTCGGGCATGTTGCGCACGGGCATGGTCGACCAGCGATTCGACCACATGGACAGCGGCAGGTTGTCGGCGGAGACGGGTGCCCGGGCGTACTTCCGGTGACCGTCGGTGATCTGTACCCAGCGGCCGAACACGCCCGCGAGGGCCCAGTCGCGGACCGGCCCTGCGTCGTCGACGAGAGCGGGCAGCAGCGAGACGCCATGGGTGCGATGGGTCGGCGTCACGGCGAACAGATCGCAGAGCGTCGCATGGAGATCGACGCTGGTCGTGAGCCGATCGTAGCGCCCCGCTTCGACCCCGGCGCCGCCGATCATCAGGGGGATGTGGGCCAGGGGTGCGAAGTGCGGGACGCCCGGCTTGCCGAAGAGATCCCGCTCGCCGAGGTAGTGGCCATGGTCGGTGCAGAGGATCACGAGGGTGTCCTCCCAGAGCGCCGACTCATCGAGCGCGTCGAGGATGCGGCCGAACCAGTGATCGATCATGGACAGCTTGCTGCCGTAGTTGGCCCGCAGATGGCGAGCCTCGCGCGCGCTGAGGATGCCGCGCTCGACCGCGCGCTTCGCATAGGGCGGCCAGATCATGAGGGGCCCCTGCCAGTCGGGATCGTAGCGATTGGCCCAGGGCGCCGGCGTATCGAAGGGCTCGTGGGGATCGAACTCGTCGACGAAGAGCAGGAAGGGTGCGCGGGCTCCGTCGTCGGTGCGCGCGCCCTGCTCCCGGAGCCAGCGTGCGGCGCTGTCCATGGTGCGTGGGCCGGGGAAATCGAGCTCGCGTCGGAACCAGGTCCGCGTCAGGTCGTAGGCGTGGCCGTGGCCGCGTGCGGCCGGTAGTGCCGGCGCGCCGATCCAGCTCGGATCGGCGCGTGTCTTCCAGGGATCCCCTTCGTGGCCGCGCACGTAGTCCCAGGCCGAGAAATCCGTGTGGTAGTTCTCGCCGCCCGTCTCGAACAGATGGGGATGGTCGCTCACCAGCATGGTGGTCACCCCGGCCCGTCGCAGGGCGGCAGTGATCGGTTCCTCCCACAGCTCGATGGAGCCCCAGGGGCGCCAGAGGAAGTCGAGCGCGCCGCAGAGAATGTCGTGGCGTGCGGGCATGCAGGGCAGGGAGCCCACCTGATGCCGGTCGAAGACGCGGGCCCGCGCAGCGAAGCGATCGATGTTCGGCGTCTCGAACTCGGTGCCGCCGTAGGCGCCGAGCAGGTGCCGGTTGAGGCTGTCGAGAAGCACGACGACGACATTCCGTGCCTGGACGGGAACTCCCTTCGCTACCTGGCTCACGCTCACTCCCCGGTCGCTGCGCTAGATTCTCGCGACGACGCCTGACCTGGATCAAGCGTCCCGGCGCCGGGGCATGGGAAGCTGCCGTGGCTGGGCAGAAGGGAGACCGGCGATGCACGCATGGAATAGAGACGTTCTCCGCGTGGCCACGCGCACCATCGCGTCGCTCATGCTGGTCCTCTCCGCCGGCGCCGCGATGGCCGTGGAGGAGGGCGACGCCGCCCCGGGCTTCGCCCTGCAGAAACCGGACGGGACCACCCTGAAGCTGGATGACCTGAAGGGCCAGCCCGCGCTCGTGGTCTTCTGGAGCAGTACCTGTCCCTGGTGTCTTCGCCTGCTCCCCGGTATCCAGCGCACCCATGAACGCTACGGGGAGGCCGGCCTGCGGGTCGTCGGCATCGGCATCCGCGATGCGGGGGATCCGATCGCCTACGCCCGGGAGCTCGGGCTCGACTTCGAGTTCCTGCTCGACGGCGACGCCGTCGCCGAGGCCTGGGGCGTCCAGGAGACGCCCACCTGGTTCGTCCTGGACGCCTCAGGCGCGGTCCACTACAGGAGCACGGATTCGGATCCGGATGATCCTGCCCTGGACCTCGTGCCGGCGCAGCTCCTGGGCCTGGATCCCTACGCCTGCGGCACCGCGATCTGCTGACGGAACCGAGGGGCGTGCGCCGCGCGCCTTGAAACACGGGTCCGGTGCCCCGATGTCCGTGGGCCTCGTCGAACTCCGGGGCTCCCATGTTCGAGACCGCCGCCGTCGCCTTCACCACGCTCTTCGCCACGATCGGACCGATCGAGGCCGCGGCGCTCTTCGCGACGCTCACGCCCCGGGCCAGCCCGTCGGAGCGGCGGCGCATGGCGCTCCGCGCGAGCGCCATCGCCGGTCTGCTGATGCTCGTCTTCGCCTTGGGCGGCGAGTTCATTCTCGGCGCCCTCGGCATTTCCCTCCCGGCGCTGCGCACGGCCGGCGGCGTGTTGCTCCTGCTCATGGGGATCGACATGGTATTCGCCCGTCATTCGGGCGTGACCAGCACGACCGCCGACGAGGCCGAGGAGGCGAGCCACAAGCAGGATCTGTCCGTGTTTCCCCTCGCGACCCCGCTCATCGCCGGGCCGGGTGCGCTGGGTGCGGTGATCCTGCTCATGGCGGACGCCGAAGGGGATCTGCTCGAGCGCGGGGTGGTGCTCCTGGCGCTCGGCGCCGTGATGCTCTTGACCCTGAGCCTGCTGCTCGTCGCCGTGCAGATCCAGAAGCTGCTCGGCGTCACGGGCATGAACGTGCTGACGCGGATCCTCGGCGTCCTGCTCACCGCGCTCGCGGTGCAGTTCATGTTCGACGGGCTGGCCGCGAGTGGGCTCTTCGGCGAGCCGGCAGCCTCGGTCGCGCTGATGCGCTTCGGGCGCTGACGGGGACGGAGCGGCGCAGCGCGCCCGAGGCGCTTCAGGCGCCCGCGGTCGACGCCGGATCGCGGTGCGCCGAAGGCCGCGGCCCTGCATGCGCTCAGGCAGCCTCGTGGGGGGCGTCGGCCTCACGCAGGGCGAGCACGTGCTGGGTGAAGCTCTTCAGGGGAATCGGCTTCTGCAGCCAGGTGAATTCGCTCTGGCCGTTGCCTTCCGGTGACGCATAGCCCGAGACGACGATCACACCGATGTGCGGATGCTGTTCGCGCATGCGCCGGGCGAGCGCCGGTCCGTCCATGCCACCGTGCAGTTGCGCATCGGTCACGAGGAGGCCCGGGACCGGGCCCGACTCGACCAGGGCGAGCGCTTCGGTGCCGCTACTGGCCTCGACCACCTCGACGCCGGTGCGACGCAGGGCCTCCACGAAGATGCGGCGGACCGTCGGATCGTCATCGACGACCATCACGGGCCCGTCGCTCGCGGTGGCGGTCGCAGGACCGGTGGTCGTGCCGACCTGACGGGCGCCGGTGCGCAGCGTCCACGCGAGGAGGCGATCGCCTCGATCGTCGCGTTGCTCGAGCTCGATGCCGCAGGCGGCCGCCACCGAAGCCAGGCGCGTCGCCAGCGCAGGGTCGCCCTCGGCCCCGTCCCGCGCCCGCACCCGTACGTGCAGGAGGTCACCGAGCGGCTCCAGTTCGATCTCGAGCCGATCGATGCCTGCGTCCAGTGCCTCCATGATGATCGCGGCGGTGAGCAGCCGTTGTCCGTCGCGGTCCACGGCGCCGTGGCTGGCGGGGCCTGCCGCACTGATCTCGAAGACGATCTCGCGGCCGCAGAGCAGCTGGCAGACGGCGTCGAGATCGGGCGCGAGGCGATGGACTTCCGGCCCCTCCGTGCCCGGTCGGGCGCGGCCGAGGTCCTGCACGAGACGGACCCGCGCCCGGGCGCGTTCCCCCGCATTGCGCATCGCATCGAGACGGGCGCCGAGATCCTCGGGCCCGCGACGGGCCAGTTCCAGATGCCCGCCGATCACCGTGAGATCGTTGTTGAAGTCGTGGGCGAGGCGCATGGCGGCGCGCGCGAGGATGCGCTCGCGCAGGGCGTCGAGCGGCGACGCCGGGGTGGAATCGCGACGATTGCCAGCAGCGGTCATGACAGTCTCCGATAGCTGAAGTTGCGCGCGATGCTCGGGATGTCCTGCGCGCTTGCCGGCGGGCTGATCCAGTGGCCCTGGGCGTGGGTGCAGCCGAGCAGCTCCACGCGCTCCAGGGCGGCGGCTGTCTCGATGCCCTCGGCGCAGGCGCTCAGTCCGAGGCTGCGTGCGAGAGCGATGCAGGAACGGACGATGACGCGATTGCTCTCGCTCTCGTCCATGCGTGCAACGAAGGATCGATCGATCTTCAGTTCGTTGAAGGGCAGCTGCACCAGGTGCGTCAGTGACGAATAACCCGTGCCGAAGTCGTCCATGGAGACGCTGAAGCGCTTCAGGCGACAGCGGGTCAGCACGTCCGCGGCCTTGGCGCGGTCGAGCATGGTGCCGCGCTCCGTGACCTCGAGGGTGATGCGCTCCGGGCTGATGCCGCGCGCCTCGCAGAGGGCGAGGATGCGTTCCGGCAGATCGATTTCCGCGAGCTGGCTCGTCGGCAGATTCACGGAGATGTCGAGCTGCAGGTTCCAGTCGGTCTGCCAGCCCGCGGCGGCGTCCATGGCCTGGATGAGCATGGTCTCCGTGAGGCGACTCATGACCGAGGTGCGTTCCGCCGCAGCGATGAAGCGATCGGCGCCGAGGGTCCCCAGGCGGGGATGCCTCCAGCGCACGAGGGCCTCGACACCGGTGATGCGCCAGGCGCCGTCCTCGCACAGGGTGATCTTCGGATGGAAGGTCGGGACGAACTCCTCGTGGTCGAGGGCGCGTGTGATCTCCTGTTCGTCCAGCCGCAGGACCTCGCCGGAATTGCGGTGCAGAAAGGTCTCCAGCTGGCTCAGGGGAATCGGTTTCTCGAGAAATCCCAGGATCGGCAGTCCCAGGTTCCTGCCGTAGCGTTCCGCGGCTTCGAGGATCCGGGCGCCTTCACCGCTCACGAGCACGATCGGCACCTTGGTCCCCAGGCGGCTCAGGGCCCGGAGTACCTCGATGCCGTCCTGTCTCGGCATCTTCAGGTCGAGCAGCAGGAGCGTCGGGCGGAAGGTCTCCAGCTGCTTGACGACGCCGTCCAGATCCGCGCAGCTTCGTGAGTCGTAGCCGCTCGCACGCGCCACGTCGCCGACGAACTCGCACAGCGAGGGCTCGTCGTCGACGATGAGCAGGCGCTCCTTGGCGAGGGGGCTGCCGCTGGTCTCGCGGCGCTGCGCAGCGCCGCGGATGGGCTCGACGAGGACGCTCATGCTGCCTTGTACCTGAAGGTCTCGACGAGCATGGCGAGGCCCTGCTCGGAGACGAGGGGGCTGACCAGATCGCCCTGGATGCGCCGGCAGCCGAGACGGTCGAGAAGCTCCAGCTGCGTGTGCGTGGTCACCCCGTCCACGCAGAGATCGATGCCGAGAGCATCGGCGAGGGCGATGCACGAGCGAAGGATGACCCGGCTGCTGTCCTCGTCCTCGGCGCTCGCGATGAAGGAGCCGTCGATCTTGATCTCGCTGAAGGGCATGAGCGCGAGCTGTGTCAGGGACGAGAAGCCCGTCCCGAAGTGGTCCATGGCGATCCCGAAGCCCTTCAGACGGCAGCGCGTCAGCACGTCCGTGGCACGCGTCGGATCATCGAGAATGCTGCGCTCGGTCACCTCGAGGGTCACCGCTGACGTGGGCAGTCCCGCGCGCTGGATGATGGCCGCCGTGCGGTCGGGGAGGGCGACGTCGACGAGCTGGCGGGTGGGAAGATCCACGGCGAGGGACAGGGGCACCTCGCTCTGATTGCGGATGCGCGCCACGGTCGTGGCAGCCCGGGCCACGAGCGCATCGGTGAGGCGTGAGGTCAGGTCGTTCGCTTCGGCGATCTGATTGAGCGCCAGATGGTCCAGGGTGCCGAAGCGCGCGTGGGTCCAGCGACCGAAGGCCTCGACGCCGGTCAGGGCCCAGGTGCCGTCGTCGTCGCGCTCGATCCGAGGACGGAAGAGCACGGACAGCTGGTTCTGGCCGAGGACCTCGATGAGCATGTCCCGGTCGACGACCGGACCGCCGCGGCGCTGGCGATAGAGCATGGTCTCGAGCGTGTCGATGCCGATGGGTTTCTCGAGGAAGCCGAGCATCTCCAGGCCCAGCTCGCGGCCGAGGCGGACCGCGGTTTCCAGGACGCGGGTGCCCTCACCGCTGGTGAGCATGACCGGCGTGCGGCACTGGGCATCGCGCAGATAGCGCAGGACCTCGACGCCGTCTCCCGCCGGCATGTTCAGATCGAGCAGCAGCAGGGTCGGTCGGGCCTCGGTGAGCGTGGCCTCCAGGGACGCGAAGGACTGGCAGGTCGCAACCTCGTAGCCGACGTCCGTCGCCACATCGGCGATGAATTCGCAGATGGAGCGTTCGTCGTCGATGACGAGCAGGCAGTTCCGCTCCATGACGTCAGCGTGCTCCCGCCGGGCGCGCAGCCGCGTGGCGCGTGCAGTCACGATCAACGCGTGACTCGGCCCGACTCCTGTTCGCGCGATGCAGCATGGCGACACGACTCCCTGGGTGTTTCGCGGTTGCCAGCGGATCGACCCTGAACCGCCGTGCGGGTGTCGATCGAGCAGATCCCGATCGAGCCAGTCTCGTCCCGGCGACGGCCGAGTCCCATCGGGTCAATCCCGTAAGCCGCGCCGTCTCGGACCGGTACGCTGCGCGGCGCGGCGGAGAAATCCGGATCGGGAGCTGGGCCGGCGCAGGGAAGGACCCTGACGCGCCCGCTGGTCTCGAGAAGGTTCTATCGGCCGCGGGACCGCTGTTCTGAAGGCGGCGGCGACGCACGGGCGTCATGCCCGCGAGGGGGATCAGGTACAGACGATCAGGAATCTCGCCGCATCGGCGCCCAGAGGATGCACGCGTCCCGACCAGGGCAGCAGGCGACAGCGGGCCAGGGCCCAGTCCGGATCCCGGGCGCCGCAGGCCGCAGCGAGTCCCGATGCTCGCAGCGTGGCCCCGAGCGCCGGGCCACGCTGGCGGACCCGCAAGCGGAGTCCCGCGAGTCCGGCGCCCTGGGCGGCGTCCAGGGCGCCATCGAGCACACCGAAGAAGGCTCGGACGCACGGCAGCGGGAGCGCGTCGTCCAGGGCGCCGAGGTCGAGTTCGATCGCTGCGCCCTGCGCTCCTTCGCGCGCCTGCTCCGGGCCGGCCCGCCAGCGCAGCGCGGCGCCGAGGCCCAGGTCGTCGAGCATGGGCGGATAGAGCGCCTGCTCGAGGCGCCGAACGCGACCGATGGCGGCGTCGAGGATCCCCAGGACGTCGTCCAGGCCCTCTGCACCGCCCGCACCACCGCCCTGTAGCTGGCCGAGCAGCAGGCGGATCACCGCGAGCTCCTGCCCGAGGCCGTCATGGACCTCTCGGGCCAGCGACCGTCGCGCCTCGGCCTGGGCGGCGAGCAGCTGATTCACAGCGGTCTGCAGGGCCTGTGGCGGGACGTCCTGGGAAGGCGAGTGGGACAGAGGTCTGCGCTCCTGGAAGAGGGTCTGGCGCGACGCCGGGCGCCAGTCCCGGCGCGGGCCAATGATGGTAGCATCCACCCCGCGCGCGACGACCGCCGGTCGCCGTGGCGGGCAGCGGACGGGGGATCAAGCGCATGGGACAGGAAGTCCGGGTCCTCCTGGCCGACGACCACGGCCTGATGCGGGCCGGTCTGCGCCGACTTCTCGAGGGCATCCGCAACGTCGAAGTGGTCGCCGAAGCCGAGGACGGTCGGCAGGCGGTGTCCTTCGTGCGCGATCACTCGCCCGATCTGGTCCTCCTCGACATCGCGCTGCCCGAACTCAACGGTCTGGAGGCCTGTGCGCGCATCAAGCAGCGCTTTCCCGATGTCGCGGTGCTCATGCTGTCCATGTACTCCAGCGAGGAGTACGTGCTCCGCGCCCTGCGCAACGGCGCGCTCGGCTATCTCCTCAAGACCGCCACGGCCGCGGAACTGGAAGTGGCCATCGCGGCGGCCCTTCGGGGGGACCGCTATCTCAGCCCGGAGGTCTCCGGGCATGTCATCGACGCCTTCGTGAGCGGTCGAGAGACCCCGCGCTCCCCGCTCGACGCCCTGACGTCCCGCCAGCGGGAGATCCTGCAGCTCATCGCCGAGGGGCACACCACGCGTGAGATCGCGGAGATCCTCCATCTCAGTGCCAAGACCGTCGAGACGCATCGGACCAACATGATGCGAGAGCTGGGCCTGCACGAGGTCGTGAGCCTGGTGCGTTTCGCGATCCGCAATGGTCTGGTGGTCGACGAGACTCCCGACACCGAACGCGAATGATCGGGTAGGTCGGTCTCTTGGACGAAACGCCCCTCGCCCTTGCGGTGATCGACGACAGTGATCTGTTCCGGCAGACCCTGGTGCGCCTGATCGCCCGCCTGCCGCGGCTGAGCTGCGTGGCCGAGGGAGAGGCGGCCACGGATCTGCCGAGGGTGCTGACGGCGAAGCCGGACGTGGTCTTCGTGGATCTCAATCTCGGCGGCAGCCGCGGCGTCGATCTGGTCCTGCAGATCCGCGAGGCAGCGCCCGCGACCCGGGTGGTGCTGATCTCGGGAAACGTCGAACCGGAGATGGCCCGCCGCGCCCTCGACGAGGGGGCGGCCGCCTGTCTCATGAAGGACCGGGTGCTGCCCCTGTTGAAGCATCTCTCCGACGAGGGGTTGGCGGCTTTCGCTCGCGTCCGCGACTGACGCCGCCGTGCGGGCGCGTCAGTCCCCGAGCCCGCTCACGGCCGTTTCCCCGTAGCGCGCCTGGAGACGGCGCATGCCGCCGAGCCAGCGATCGTAGTCCCCGGCCTTGCGCTTCAGGTACTCGGCCACCTCGGGGTGCGGCAGGATCAGGAACCGCTCCGCCGCGAGCCCCTCGATCACGGCCTCGGCCACCGTCTCCGCTTCCATGACGCCGTCCACGCCGGCGACGCCGCCCTGTTGGGTGCCGGCGATCATGGGGGTGTTCACCGCCTGGGGGCAGAGCACGGACACCCCGATGCCCTGATCGCCGTGGGTGATGGACACCCATTCGGCGAAGGAGACGGCGGCGTGCTTGCTCACGGCGTAGGTGACGGAGCCGATCTGGGAGAGCAGACCGGCGGCCGATGCGGTGTTGAGCAGGTAGCCGCCCCCGCGGGCGATCATGCGGGGCACCAGGTGGCGGGCAGCGTAGACGTGTGCCATGAGGTTCACGTCCATGATGCGCCGCCAGACGTCGTCCGGTGTCTCGATGCCGCGCCCGACGCCGATCCCGGCGTTGGAGCAGAACAGATCGATGGGCCCGAGGCTGCCTTCGACCTCATCGATGAGCGCCGCCACGGCGGCTTCGTCGGAGACGTCGACGGTGCGCGCGTGCCCACCGATCTCGGCCGCCACGGCCTCGGCGTGCGCACCGTTCAGATCCGCGACGACCACGGCCTTCGCGCCTTCCGCGGCGAAGCGTCGGGCCATGGCGGCGCCGATGCCGCTGCCGCCGCCCGTGACCACGACGATCTTCTCAGCAACTTTCATGATGTCTCCCCCCGTCGAGAAGCGCGGATTCTGACATCCCGCGGCGGGCGACGCAGCCGGCAGCGCGCGTCGAGGCCGCGCGCATCGATCGGCATGAAGTCGGTCAGTCGAGCTCGATGCGCAGGACGACGAGGCCCTCGGCCCCCGTCGCCGCGTCCACCTCGACCTCTGCGCCCGGGGTGGCGAGCGTCAGGAACACCGCCTGGCTGACCTCGAGTCCGTCCTCCTGGAAATAGCGAGTCGCTGCGTCGAAGACGGCGGTTGGCTGGCCATCGACCACGACGCCGACGCTGTCGATGCTCGTGACGGGGCCTTCGAACTCGACATCTCCAAGGCCATTGCCATCATCATCGTCGTCGTTGCCGGTCATCAGGTCGATGGCGACGACCTCGAAGGGGCCTCCGGCGATTCGCAGGGTCCGGAACTCGACCTCGTCGCCGACCGCTGCCGTGGCGAGGAACTCCTCCGCCGTGACCAGCACGCCGTCGACGGCAAAGTGCGTGTCCTGCGTGAAGGCCGCGCTCACCCCCAGGACCGTGGCTCCGGCCTCGTCCAGCTCGCTTAGGATGCCGTCGAGGACGATCTCCTCGTCTTCCTCATCGCCTTCGTCGTCCTGATCCTCGCGCTCGATGCGGCTTGCCAGGAGGATGCCCGTAGCGGCATCGAAGCGGCCCTTGACCTCGAGGAAGTCGCCGATCGCCAGGGCCTGCAGGAGGCCGCTGCGGACACCTGCGTCCGTCTCGTCCTCGAACTGCGTCTGTGCATCGGTTCGGATCTCGATCTCCGGGAAGCCCGCGAGGCGGAGGTCCGGCGGCAGCGAGCTGATCCGGCTCTCGAGCTCCAGGTTCGGGGCCAGGGCGAAGCGCACGAGGCTGGCGCGGAGCACGCCATCGACGCCCAGTGTCCCGTCCACGCTGATTCGTCTATTCGGCGCCAGATCGCTCAGGTTGCCGTTCACGAAGACCGTGGCGCCGTCGGTGGTGACGGGCTGCCCGTTCACGTCGAAGTCCCCGGGGTCGGCGAAGCGGGTCACGAGTCCGGACAGACGGCCGGGGGCGTCGTCACGATCCCCGTCGAGGGGCCGAGCGGGAAGGCAGCGCACGCGATCCGGGTTCAGAACGCCTGACAGGGGTGCGTCGACAGCCTCGACCTCGACGCGCCGACCGTCGTCCAGGCCCTCGGCGCCGCACTCGACGAGCGACGCTGCAGACGCGTCGACCTGCAGGCCACCGAGGCGGAACCGTCGCGTTCCCGGATCCCAGGCACTCACCCTGCCGATACGGGAGAAGCGTGCGACGGCGAGGCGCGTGACGCGAGTTGCCAGTACCCCGTCGTTCGCGGTCTCGAAACCGGAGATCTCGACGGCATCTCCGAGCGCCAGCCCCAGAACCGAATCCGGCATGATGCCTGTCGCGAAGACGGTGCTGCGGTCCGTGCGGACTTCCCGACCGAGGACCGTGAATCGGTTGCGACTCGGATCGAGCGCTTCGATCGGCCCCGATACTTCGGGCAGGTACTGCACGCGTTCGGCGACCCCGCGATCACCGGCCGGAGCGATTTCCCCGTCCACAGTCACCACCAGGCCCACGGCGAGGTCGGCTTCCGCGATCGCACTGCCGCCGCGCAGGAAGGTCGCATCTGTCGTGTCGAAGCGGATACCGTCCACGAAGATCGACCCGAAGGCGTCCACGGTCCCCACGGTCACGCCGCTGCGATCGATGCCCTCGACCGGATTGGGGGCGAGCGCGAGATCGCCCGCACCACCGCCGCAGGCGGACAGGGCAAGGGTGATCGCCGCGATGCTCAGGGCGCGCTTCATGACGTGCTCTCCTCTACTGGTGCGTCGTCGTCCCGCCCATCGAGGGCGCAGGTGCGCCGCCGGTTGCGCCCGCGGGGCGGTGGTTCGCAGATCAGATAGATGCCGATGCCCAGGCGCAGATCGCCGTCCTCGCGCTCGTGGCGCGTGAGCCAGTCGTCCGCGTCCTCGAGCAGGGTCTCGCCGCGCTCGTCCACCCAGGTGCGAAAGCGATCGAGGGCGGCTGCGGGCATGTGCAGGTTCACGGCGCGACCCTCGAAGCGCGAGCGTTCGGCATCCTCGCCGAGGACGTTGTGATTGAGCGTGTCACCGAGATCCGCGAGCACGGCGCCGTAGCGCGCAACGGACTGCGGGGCCAGCTCCGAGGGCATGTAGTAGCGGCTGAGCGCGCGGGCGCGATCGCCCTCGAGCGCCATGGCGCCGACGCGGAGCAGTTCCTTGCGCAGGGCGATGGGAGGCAGGCCGCCGCCGTAGCGCAGCAGCAGCGCCTCGAGGCTTCCGTCTCCAGAGAGTGCGAGTTCCCGGGGCACACCGAATTCGGAGAAGTCCGGATCCTGGTGCCAGGCCGAGAGGACGCGGGCGAGCGGCTGACTGCCTTCGTCCCGCGGCGCCCCGTTCAGGTCGGAGAGCCGATCGCGGACCCGGCTGGCCTCCTTGCGGGACAGGCCCGTGAGCATGGCCACGCGCGAGATGTTCGTCGGGCGGCCGCGCAGGCCGTAGTCCTCCAGGGCGACGGACACCCAGGCGTCCTTGGCGACCTCGGTGAACTCGCCGAAGCTCACGCCGAGCTTGATCAGCATGCGCGCGACCGGCTTCAGCAGCTGTCGTGCCGCGGCCGTTGCGGTGTCCTTGAGATCCATGGAGGGCGCCTCTGGTTCCGGATGTGAACCTACGGGATCAAATGTGTCCTTTCAAGACGATCCGCGCTGCGGCGACCGAAGGTCGGCGCAGCCTCGCGATCGGCGGCTGGATTGCCCCGGACGCGCTATCATGAGCGCTGGCTCATGTTCGGGCGGCCCGTGCCGCCCGTGGATCGGAGGTTTTGCAGATGTCGGAGTCGAAGGAGGACAGCCTGTCCCACGCCGAGCGCATGCGGCGTTCCAACAAGGAGATGTGGCAGCAGTGGGCCGTGGATGTCCACCAGGACCCGTACTCGGTCCCGCTCGAGTCCCTGAATCCGGGCCATCCCATGCTGTTCGAGGCCAATACGGTGCTGCCCTATTTCGAGCGCCTGCGCCGCGAGGATCCGGTGCATCGCTGTGAATCGAGCCAGTTCGGGCCCTACTGGTCGGTCACGCGCTACCAGGACATCATGTACGTCGATACCCACCATCAGCTGTTCTCCTCCGACTCCCGCAAGGGCGGCATCCAGCTCGGTGGGGTCGCGAATCCGGAACCGGATCCGACCTTCCATCTGCCCATGTTCATCATGGAAGACCCGCCGAAGCACGACGATCAGCGCAAGGTCGTCGCACCGATGTTCACGCAGCGTCACCTGGCCACCCTCGAGCACCTGATCCGCGAACGGGCCGGGGCCATCCTCGATGCGCTGCCGAGGAACGAGGAGTTCAACTGGGTGCGCCAGGTGTCCGTCGAACTCACCGGGCGGATGCTGGCGACGCTCTTCGACGTGCCCCAGGAGGATCGCCACAAGCTGATCCACTGGTCCGACGTGAGTCAGTCCATCGGCGATCCGGACGTCTTCGAGACCCCCGAGGCGGGCTTCGCCGAACTCTGGAAATGCTGGGAGTACTTCGACGCCGTCTGGAAGGATCGCGTCGCGCGCAACGAGCCGGGCGACGATCTGATCTCCATGCTCGTGCACGGCGAGTCGACGCGGAACATGCCGCCGAACGAGTATCTCGGCAACATCCTGCTGCTGATCGTCGGGGGCAACGACACCACGCGCAACTCGATCTCCGGTGGCGTGCTCGCGCTCAATCAGTTCCCCGAGCAGTACGCGAAGCTGAAGGCCGATCACGGTCTCATCCCGAACATGGTCTCGGAGATGATCCGCTACCAGTCGCCCGTGGCCCACATGGCGAGAACGGCGCTGGTGGACACGGAGCTCGCCGGCAAGCAGATCAAGGCCGGCGACAAGCTGGCCATGTGGTACGTCTCGGGCAACCGCGACGAGGATCACTTCGACGATCCGGACGCGTTCATGATCGATCGGCCGAACGCGCGCAGCCATGTGTCCTTCGGCTACGGCATCCATCGCTGTCTGGGCAATCGCCTCGGCGAGATGCAGCTGAAGATCCTCTGGGAAGAGATCCTCAAGCGCTTCGACACCATCGATGTGGTCGGCGATCCCGTCTATCTCCGTTCGAGCTTCATTCGCGGCATTCGCGAACTGCCCGTGCGCATTCCTGCCTGAACAGCAGCTTCCCGCACGCCGGGTCATTGGGGTGATCCCCCGATGGCCCGGCGTCGGGCGTGCGCCATACTTCCCCCATCGCGGATCGTGCCTCCGGCGAGCCGCGCGCGATCGGCGCAGCCCCCCGCCGGGTCCCTTGCGGCGCGCATGCGAATGCAGGGCGCCGTCGGCCACGACCGCTGTGGTGGAGCCGGGAATGCAGACCCTCGATGTGCTGCTGGTGGAGGATGAACCGGACGTCCGGCGCATGCTCGTGCGCGGGATCGAACGGCTCGGACACCGGGTGCGTGCCGTCGTCGATGGTCTGGCCGCCCTGGACGCCGTCGCCGAAGCCGCCCCCGACGTGATGATCAGCGACGTCTCCATGCCGCGCATGGACGGTCTGTCTCTCGTGCGGCGTCTGCGCGCGGACGGGCACGAGTTCCCCGTGATCCTCTGCAGTGGCTACACGCAGAACACCGTCGAGCTCTCGGCCCTCGGCCCGACCACCCATCTCATGCTGAAGCCCTTCGCCCTGTCCGAGCTGCGTGAGCGGCTCGAGGCCGTGGCCGGGCCCTGACGGACGCTCCACTGATCGTCAGGGCAGCGCGTGTACGCATCGCGAGGCGCGCTATGATGAGCCCAGGGTGTTCGCGGCTTCGGATGGGTCCGCCATGGAATACCGGTCCCTGGGTCTTTCCGGCCTGAAGCTCTCCGTCGTCGGGCTCGGTTGCAACAATTTCGGCATGCGCTGCG
>JAZBPI010000083.1:0-7764 GCA_036351555.1 Pseudomonadales bacterium | reverse complement strand
TTGCGCAGGTAGACCATGCGCTGGCGCGCATCCGGCGCGTATTCGCTGTCCGGATAGCGTGCCAGCAGCTGGCTGAAGTCCGCGAAGCTGTCGCGGGCGGCGCCGATGTCCCGGGACGCCTGATCGGTGGGGAAGAAGCGATCCAGGAAGGAGCGATCCTGCTCGTAGGCGGCGAGCCCCTTCAGATAGAAGGCGTAGTCGACGTTCGGGTGCTGGGGATGCAGACGGATGAAGCGATCGGCGGCGCTGCGGGCCGCCTCGGGCTGGAAACCCTTGTAGTAGGCGTAGATCAGCTCGAGCTGCGCCTGCTCCGCATAGCGTCCGAAGGGAAAGCGGGCCTCCAGGGCCTGGAACTGGGCGATCGCATCCTGATAGTTGGACGAACGCAGGCTGCGCTGGGCCGCCTGATAGATCTGCTGCTCCGTCGTCTCCGGAACCTCCGTCGGCTCCTTCCCGAAGAACGGCATCCAGGAGCAGGCAGGAAGCAGCAGACTGACGGTCAGCGCGAGAACCGTGATGCGTACGATCGACAAGGCTGGTCCGTTGCGGCGAGGACTGGAATGATGCGGCCCGGTCGGCCGCTCGACCGCCGGCATTTAACCACAGCGGCGCAGGGCGGCCCAGCAGCCGCGGCGGGCGGACGATCATGAGCATGGACGACAGCGAGGACAGGGCGGCCGAGGTCGATGAGGACGGGGACCTCGATCCGCCGGTCCTCGATGAGCCGGTGACCCTCGATGCCCGGGTGCCCGATGCCTGCGCCGGCCTGCGTCTGGACCAGGCGGCCGCGCGCATGCTTCCGGCGCATTCGCGCGCCCGGATCCAGCGCTGGATCCGTGATGGGGCGCTCCTCGTCGACGGGCGGACCGCGCAGCCGCGGGCCCGGGTCCTCGGCGGCGAGCGGATCCAGCTGCAGGCGGCGCTCGAGCATGCTGCGCGCTGGCAGCCCGAACCGGTCCCCTTCGAGGTCCTCCACGAGGACGGCGCCCTCATCGTGATCGCGAAGCCTGTGGGGCTGGTGGTGCACCCGGGGGCCGGCAATCCACGCGGCACCCTGGTGAACGGCCTCCTGCATCGCTTCCCGGAACTCTCGGCCCTGCCGCGCGCCGGACTCGTCCATCGACTCGACAAGGACACCTCCGGACTCCTGGTGGTCGCGCGGAGCGAGGTGGCCCACACCTCGCTCGTGCGCCAGCTCGCCGATCGTTCCATGGGGCGGCGCTATCTCGCCGTGGTGGAGGGCGCCCCCGTCAGCGGCTTCACCGTCGATGCGCCCCTGGGCCGCGATCCCCATCAGCGCCTGCGCATGGCCGTGGTGCCGGGCGGGCGCCACGCCGTCACGCACGTCCGCGTGCTGGAACGCTATCGGGCTCATGCGCTCGTCGAGTGCGCCCTGGAGACGGGGCGAACGCATCAGATCCGCGTCCATCTGCGCCATCGGGACCTGCCGATCCTCGGCGATGCGCTCTACGGCGCCCGCGGCCGCCTTCCCCCCGACGCCACGGCGGAGCTCGTGGGACTCGTCCGTGGTTTCGCCCGGCAGGCGCTGCATGCCGTCACGCTGCGTCTGGTCCACCCGACCACGGGCGCCACCGTCGAGTTCGAGTGCCCGCCGCCTGCGGACATGGCGGAACTGATCCTGGCCCTCCGCGACGATGCGCAGGACGACGGGGAGGACGGTACGCCGTGAAACCATGGATCGACCCGGGCGCCGAGCTGGCCCTGCCGGAAGGGATTCGGGCCTGCGCCACCACGCGCGAGGGCGGGGTCAGCGCCGCGCCCTTCGACTCCCTGAACCTCGCGATCGGTGAGGGTCAGCAGGGGGATGCGCTCGACCGGGTCCGGGAGAACCGTCGACGCCTCATGGCCGCCCTCGGCGTCGACGGGATCGCCTTCCTCCGGCAGGTGCACGGGCGCACCGTCGCCCGGATCGACGCGCCGCCGGCGCCCGAGGTGCCGCCGCCGGAAGCGGACGCCGCGGTGACGAGCCTGCCGGGCGTGGCCGTCGCCGTGCTCACGGCGGACTGTCTGCCGGTGCTCTTCGCGGCGGAGGACGGTGCCCGGGTCGGCGCCGCCCATGCCGGGTGGCGCGGCCTGGCCGCAGGCGTGCTCGAGGCCACGCTCGAAGCGCTCGAACGGCCTGCCGGGCAGATCACCGCCTGGCTCGGTCCGGCGATCGGCCCCGACGCCTTCGAGGTCGGACCGGAAGTGCGCGAGGCCTTTCTCGAGGTGCGCGGGACGCGCGCGTCCGTCGATCGCGTCCGCGACGCCTTCACCCCGGGTCGCGGCGATCGCTGGCAGGCGGACCTCTGGGCCCTGGCGCGGCTGCGCCTGGAGGCGGCCGGCGTGGAGCGGATCGGCGGGGGAGGGCGCTGCGTGCACCGGGAGGCGGCGCGCTTCTTCTCCTTCCGACGCGATCGAGGCCGGACCGGACGTCAGGCCTCGCTGATCTGGATCAACCCGCGCCGTCGCAGTTGAGGAGGATGGCTTCCTTGGCTTCGTCGATCTTCGCCTGACGTTCCTCTTCCGAGAGGATGACGTACTCGCCGTCGGCGCCGCGCATGCGGATCCGTGCGAAGGTGGTGAACTGCTCGAACTGTTCCCGCGCGAGGCGGCAGTTCTCGTCCCGGGCGGCGCGCAGCTCGGCGAGCCGCTCGCGCTCCTCGGCCTCGAGCCGGGTCTGCATCTCCCTTTGGGCTTCGGTCATGCCGGAGCGCGTCGCCGCGGGATCCGCGGGATCGGTGGACGGGGCTGCGGTGCCCCTGGCGCCCGAACCGGGCGTGACGGGGGTGCCGAAGGGCGCCGGCTCCGCCAGGCTGGGCGGTGCCGCGTCCGGGCCCTTGCCCGGTCGAACGACCTCGTAGGCGACCCCCGCAGGGGCGACCTGGTCGTAGTGCACCACGCCCGAGGCGTCCACCCAGCGATAGACCGATTCCGCGGCCGAACCCGGCAGGGGCATCGCCAGAACGAGCAGCAGCGACAGGGCGGCGGTTCGCGCCAGGAGGGGGCGGCCTGGCCCGGAAGGCGGGTGCATGGAAGTGAACTCCAGTCCATCGGTCGACCTGTCGGGAGCTTAGCACAGGGCCCCGTTTCGGCCGCTCGGACCCTGCAACCGGCGGTTGACCGGTCGCGGGCTACAGTCAAGAATACGCGGCTTTTTTCCCGGGTGACTTCCGACAGGCGCGTCGCGAGCGACGACGCCGGGTCGGAGGACATCCATTGCGCAGGGCTGCTGCCGATCATCGGCACCCTCCCCGCTTCTCCGTTCGACTCTAGAAGAGGTCAGGACCGTGGAACTGCTGTCCGGTGGCGAGATGCTCATCCGCGCGCTCCAGGACGAGGGCGTGGAGTACGTCTTCGGCTATCCCGGTGGTGCGGCGCTGCATATCTACGACGCGATCTTCAAGCAGCAGGCGGTCCAGCACATCCTGGTACGCCACGAGCAGGCCGCGACCCACATGGCCGACGGCTATGCCCGCGCCACGGGACGTCCCGGCGTCGCGCTCGTGACCTCGGGGCCCGGCGCCACCAATGCCATCACGGGGATCGCGACGGCATTCATGGACTCGGTGCCCATGATCGTGATCTCCGGGCAGGTGCAGAACGATCTCATCGGCACCGATTCCTTCCAGGAGACCGACATGGTCGGCATCTCCCGGCCGGTCGTGAAGCACAGCTTCATGGTCAAGTCCGCTGCCGAGATTCCGGAGGTCATGAAGAAGGCCTTCTACATCGCGACGAGCGGGCGCCCGGGCCCCGTGGTCGTCGATGTGCCGAAGGACACCACGGATCCTGCGTTGCGCTGTGAGTATCAGTACCCGGCATCCGTGCGCCTGCGCTCCTACAATCCGGCCAGCCGCGGCCACAGCGGCCAGATCCGCAAGGCCGTCGATCTGCTCCTCGGGGCCCAGCGCCCGGTCATCTACGCCGGCGGCGGGGTGATCCAGGGGGACGCCAGCGAGGCCCTCACGGCGCTCGCCCGGCAGCTCGGCTACCCCGTGACCAACACGCTCATGGGGCTGGGCTGCTATCCCGCCACGGATCGCCAGTTCCTCGGCATGCTCGGCATGCACGGAACCTATCAGGCGAACATGGCCATGCATCACAGCGACCTGATCCTCGCCGTGGGCGCCCGCTTCGATGACCGTGTGACCAACGACCCGACCAAGTTCTGCCCCGACGCGAAGATCATCCACATCGACGTGGATCCGGCCACGATCTCCAAGATCATTCCCGTGGAGATTCCCATCGTCGGCCCCGCGGCGTCGGTCCTGCACGACATGGGTGCGGTGGTGCGCGAGCGCCTGGAGGCGGATGCGGGGGCCGTGAATCGGGAGGCCCTGGCGCGCTGGTGGACGCAGCTCGACGAATGGCGGGAACGGCACGGTCTCGATCACGACCAGCGCCACCGCGTCGGACCCGGCGAGCCCATCAAGCCGCAGATCGTGATCCAGTCGCTCTACCGTGCGACCCGCGGAGAGGCCTACGTCACGTCCGATGTCGGTCAGCACCAGATGTTCGCAGCCCAGTACTACCACTTCGACAAGCCGCGCCGCTGGATCAACTCCGGCGGTCTGGGAACCATGGGCTTCGGCCTGCCGGCGGCCATGGGCGTCAAGATCGCCTTTCCGGAGGCCGTGGTGGCCTGCGTGACCGGCGAAGGCAGCATCCAGATGAACATCCAGGAGCTGTCGACCTGTTCCCAGTACGCGCTCCCGGTGAAGATCATCAATCTCAACAACCAGGCGCTCGGCATGGTGCGCCAGTGGCAGGACATGCAGTACGGCGGGCGCCACAGCCAGAGCACCTATCAGGACTCGCTGCCGGACTTCGTGCGTCTCGCGGAGGCCTACGGGCACGTCGGCATCCGGGTCACGGAGCTCGACGATCTCGAGGACGCCATGGCGGAGGTGTTCTCGGACCGGAACCGTGAGCGTCTGGTCTTCCTCGACGTCTGCGTCGACCAGGACGAACACGTCTATCCCATGTGGGTGAAGGGCGGCAGCATGCGCGACATGTTCCTGTCGAAGACGGAGCAGACCTGATGCGACGGATCATCTCGGTGCTGCTCGAGAACGAGGCCGGGGCCCTGTCCCGCGTCGTCGGCCTGTTCGCCCAGCGCAACTACAACATCGAGACGCTGACCGTGGCGCCGACGGAGGACGCGACGCTCTCGCGGCTGACGGTCACCACCGTGGGCGACGATCGGCGCATCGAGCAGATCACCAAGCACCTCAACAAGCTCATCGAGGTGGTGAAGGTCGTCGACCTCACGGAAGGCGAACACATCGAGCGTGAACTCATGCTCGTCAAGATCAAGGCGGTGGGCGCCCAGCGGGCCGAGATCAAGCGCACGGCGGACATCTTCCGTGGCCAGATCGTCGATGCGACCGAGGCGTCCTACACGGTGCAGGTCGTGGGTACGAGCATGAAGCTCGACGCATTCATCCGGGCGATCGGCGAGCTGTCGATCCTCGAGGTCGTGCGCTCGGGGGTGTCCGGCCTGTCGCGCGGCGAGAAGGTCGTCAGTCTCTGATCGCGTCTGGGCCATCGGGCCCGCGCGCGCAGCATTCAATCATTCCGGGCGGCCTGTCGGTCGCCAACAGTCGAGGGGAGCCAGTCATGCAGGTCTACTACGAGAAGGACGCGGATCTGTCCATCATTCAGGGTCGCAAGGTCGCCGTGATCGGTTACGGCTCCCAGGGCCACGCCCACGCGAACAATCTGAAGGAATCGGGCATCCCGGTCGTCGTGGGTCTGCGCGCCGGTTCCGGCTCCTGGGCCAAGGCCGAGAAGGCCGGGCTCCAGGTGGCCGAAGTGGCGGCGGCCGTGGCCGGCGCCGACTTCGTCATGATTCTCACGCCCGACGAGCTGCAGCAGCGCATCTACGCCGAGGAGATCGAGCCGAACCTGAAGGAGGGGGCGGCCATCGCCTTCGGCCATGGCCTGAACATCCACTTCGGCCTGATCGAACCCCGTGGCGATCTCGACGTGATCATGATCGCGCCCAAGGGGCCCGGTCACACGGTGCGGTCGACCTACACCCAGGGCGGCGGCGTGCCCTGCCTCATCGCCATCGCGCAGGACGCGACGGGTCAGGCCAAGGATCTCGCGCTGTCCTATGCCGCCGGCATCGGCGGCGCCCGGGCGGGCGTGATCGAGACCAGCTTCCGTGAAGAGACGGAGACGGATCTCTTCGGGGAGCAGGCCGTGCTCTGCGGTGGGGCGGCGGCCCTGGTCCAGGCGGGTTTCGAGACCCTCGTGGAAGCCGGTTACGCGCCGGAGATGGCCTACTTCGAGTGCCTGCACGAGCTGAAGCTGATCGTCGATCTCTTCTACGAGGGCGGCGTCGCGAACATGTGGTATTCGGTGTCCAACACGGCCGAGTACGGTGGCCTGACCCGCGGGTCCCGCGTCGTCACGGAAGAGACCAAGGCGGAGATGAAGCGCATTCTCGAGGAGATCCAGACCGGTCGCTTCGTGCGCGAGTTCGTCACCGAGTACCAGGCGGGTCAGCCGACGATCAAGGCCATGCGCCGGATCACCGCTGAGCATCCCATCGAGGAGGTGGGCGAGCGCCTGCGGGGCATGATGCCCTGGATCCAGAAGAACCGGCTCGTGGACCGTTCCGTCAACTGACGGCCGCGCAGGCTACACTGTCGCCAACGGCGGGAGTGCATGCATGGCAGGTGACGAACAGGGAGAAGGGCTCGTCCGCCGCCTTCGGGCGGTGGGCGACGACGGGCACGCGCCCGGGAACGATGCGGAGGCTGTCGACCCCGAGGCCTCCGGCGATCCGGATCGCCATCGGCGACGCGGCATCTATCTGCTGCCCAATCTGATCACCACCGGTGCCCTCTTCGCGGGCTTCTTCGCCATCGTGGCCGCCATGAATGGCCGCTTCGAGACCGCGGCGATCGCGATCTTCGCGGCCATGGTGCTCGATGCCGCGGACGGGCGGGTCGCCCGGCTCACGCACACGGAGAGCGCCTTCGGCGCCGAGTACGACAGCCTCTCGGACATGGTCGCCTTCGGCGTCGCGCCGGCCCTGGTGATCTTCACCTGGTCCCTGCAGTCGCTCGGCCAGGCAGGCTGGGTCGCCTCCTTCATCTACATGGCCTGCGCGGCGCTGCGCCTGGCCCGCTTCAACATGCGCCACGACAACTCGACCTTCGTCGGGCTCGCGAGTCCGTCCGCTGCGGCCATCGTCGCCGGTACGGTCTGGATCTTCACGGACATCGCGCCCACGGCGGCGGGTCCGACGGGCCTGGGGGCGGCGCTCCTCGCCGTGCTCACGGCAGCGGCGGGCCTGCTCATGGTCTCGCCGTTCCGCTACTGGAGCCCCAAGCTCATCAACCTCAAGGGTCGCGTGCCCTTCATCTCGCTCGTCGCCATCGTGCTCGTCTATGCGCTGGTCATGCTCGATCCGCCGAGAGTGCTGCTCGCGGGCTTCGTGCTCTATGCGCTGTCCGGCCCGGTCACGAGCGTCCTCCGGCGTCGCCGTCATGCGGCGGCGCGGGCGGCCCGCTCCGGCGGCGAATCCGACGCCTGAAACCGGCGCATCTCCCGCCCTCCGACGGCGCTGTCATGGCGCTGCAAAAAACCTCTGCGTCGTCCCTTGCAGGTCCGCGGGCCAGGTGTATACTGCGCAGCCCTGACCGCGGGAGGGTCCTTGGACCCGGGTGTGAAGCGAGGCGAGTTGAGCCTTGTTTTGCAGAGTCCTGCAGCTCTTTAACAGATTGATCAAGCCATTCGTGTGGGTGC
>JAZBPI010000082.1:0-9575 GCA_036351555.1 Pseudomonadales bacterium | reverse complement strand
GAATCGAAGGGCGAGAAGGCTATTCTGAAACCTTGACTCAAACTAAAAGCTTTAGTGTCCGACCGGGTGCTTTCACGAAGTTCACACTTATCGAAAAGAGCCAGGGTGGCGGCGCGCACGTCGACAGCATTCAGGCGATCGATGTCTTTAGGTGCACAACGCCATGAAACAGCCCCGTCCTATGACCTGCCCCTTCTAACGGGCAGGTCATAGGATCGATTCCTTTCCGGGGCACCAGTCCTCCGGTCCCATCAGAGCTCCTCGAAGCGGCCCTCGCTCCACTGCTGGCGCAGCACGAACTTCTGGATCTTTCCGGAGCCCGTCAGCGGAAAGGCATCGACGAGGAACCAGTGCTTCGGCGTCTTGTGCGGGGCGAGCTTCTCGCGCAGGTAGGCGAAGAGCTCGTCACGGACCGGGGTCTGCCCCGGCGCAGGACGCAGGAAGGCCGCCACGATCTCGCCCAGACGCTCGTCGGGCAGACCGACCACGGCCACCTCGCCGACGCTGGGGTGGCGGAACAGCAGCTCCTCGAGTTCGCGCGGATAGATGTTCTCGCCCCCGCGGATGATCATGTCCTTCAGCCGCCCCTCCACGGCGCAGTAGCCTCGCTCGTCCATGGTGCAGAGGTCTCCCGTGTGGAGCCAGCCGTCCGCATCGATCGCGGCGGCGGTCGCGTCGGGGTTCTCGAAATAGCCGAGCATCACGTGATAGCCGCGCGTGCAGTACTCCCCGAGCGTGCCGCAGGGCACCACCTCGCCGCTCTGCGGATCGACGACCTTGATTTCCACGTTGGGCATGGGGCCACCGAGCGTGTTCGCCTTGTCTTCCTGGCTGTCGTCCGGCCGGGTCATGGAGGCGACGGGGGAACACTCGGTCTGCCCGAAGACGATGGTGAAGGGCGCGCCCAGTGCGTCCTCGAAGCGACGGACCAGGGCCGCGGGCACCGTCGATCCACCGGAGGTGATGCGCTCGAGGGAGGCAAGATCGCGGGACGCGAACTCCGGATGCTCGATCATGCCGATGAGCATGGTGGGCACGCCGAGCAGCGCATTGACCCGGTACTGCTCGATCAGTTCGAGGGCGAGGCCCGGTTCGAAGGCCTGCATGACGATGGCCGTGGCCCGCCGGGCGAGGGCACCGAGCACGCAGATCACGCATCCGCCCGTATGGAAGAGCGGCATCATCGTGAGCCAGACGTCACCGTCCCGGACGCCGAGCCGATCCGCCGTATGGGCGCCGTTGTTGACGAGACCACGATGGTGCAGCAGGGCCCCCTTCGGAAAACCCGTGGTCCCGCTCGTGTACTGGATCATGACGGGATCGCCGGGCGCCACGGCGGGAAGCGCCTGGTCCTCCGGCGCCGAGGCGAGGAAGGCCTCCCAGGCGTCGAGACGGACCACCTCGCGAAGCTCCGGGCAGCGTGACCGGACGTCCTCGACCGCGGCAAGCATCCGATTGCCCCGGAACTCCGGCCACACGAGGATGCCGGCGCTGCGCGACTGCTCGAGCACGTAGGCCAGTTCGTCGGGCCGATAGGCAGGATTCACGGTGACCAGGATCACGCCGGCCATGGCGGCACCGAACTCGGCCAGGACCCACTCCGGGCAGTTCGGTGCCCAGATGGCGACGCGCTCTCCGGGTTCGAAACGATGTGCCAGGGCACGCGCGACGCGCCGCGATTCCGCGAGCATCTCCGCGTAGGTCCACTGGCGGCGCTGCGCAGGGTCGGCGGCCGCGTCGACCATGGCGAGGCGCGCCGGCGCCTCGGCCGCGGCCTCCTCGAGCGCCGCACCGATGGTGAGATCCTTCACGGGCGGCGTCGTCGGCCCCTGTGCGTAGGACGGTGATCGCGTCATTCCAGCCTCCCCCGAGGATTGCGCGACCCCATGATGCACGGAGGTCGCAGGGGAGCGGAAGGCAGGTGGTTCAGGCCGAGGCGCGTTCGCGCTCCCAGAGGAGACGATAGCGACGCACGACGGCGGGCGTGGTCCCGACCGCGAGCGCGACGGACCGCGACGCATCCCGCGCGCGCGCAGACCCGGGAAGCGTGCGTTCACGCAGTTCGAGCATGCGCAGGACCTGCGCCTTGACGGTCGGCCCGCCCCGGGGTCGCGGCGGCGCCGACGGCGGTGTTTCCACGGCCCTCAGGCGATGCAGGCGAGCAAGGTCGAGGCCGACGGCAAGCGCCAACCGTGCGGCGGCCTCCGCATCACCGACCCGCGCCAGTTCGGGCAGGTAGTCGCAGCGCTCGACGATCCGCGCCGCGACCACCGCTTCCCCCGCGTCGACAACGGCGCTCGCTGCATCGCGGAGCGCACAGCGATCGTGCCAGTGAAAACGCGCGCCGCGCTGCATCGTGGGTCGCGCCGCCACCACCACACCGGCCTGCGCGAGCAGGGATGCCGCATAGTCGCGGATGCGGTGCAGCGCCGTCGCAAGGCCGGCCTCCTCCTCGCCGAGCGCCTCGAGGGACGCGGGAGGCAGCCCTTCCGGCGCCTGCGCGGTCCGGTCCCCGGGGGGCGTGCCCGGGTCGGGAAGCCTGCGCGCGGGTGCGCTGGCAGCAATCATCGGCAGACCCTCCGCGCCCGGGCCGCGACGCCCCGGGCAACGCACCATTGATGCCAGCAGTCTAGGTCGCGCCGCTGACCACGCCCGGACGCTCCACGAGGGTCCGCGCCAATGGCCTGGGGCCTGCGATGAACGGCTGTGCCGTCTGCGCGGCGGAGCGGGATGCGGGCGCCGAGGCCCCAAGCCATGACCTGCGTCGAGCGCTCGGTCGACTCGGGGCCGTGCGAGGGTGCTTTCCGCCCTCAGTCCTCCTTCTCGGTCTTCTCGGTCTTCTCGGCGTCGGGCGCCGTCGCATCCTCCACCTCCTGGAGATAGGCGTCGGCGTCCTCCCAGTCATGGGGCGTGCCCGTCTTCATGTTGGCCGCCGCCTCGCGCAGATCGGTGAGGTAGCGACGCTTCTTGTCCTCGTAGTACTTCTCGACGGGATCGGTCATGGGGTCTGCTCCAGGATCGGTGCCGCCGACGCATCGGGCGGCGGCACCAGGGGGCCCGTGGGAGACTCAGGCGGCGACGTCGTTCAGGCGCGCCCGGGCGGCCGCATACTCGCGCTTCAGGCGTTCGACCACCTCGGCGGCCGGCACCACACCCTTGATCGCGGCGATGCCCTGGCCGCAGCCCCAGATGTCCTTCCACGCCTTCTGCTTGCTGTCACCGCCGGAACCGAAGTTCATCTTCGACGGATCGCTTTCCGGAAGATGATCCGGGTCCAGCCCTGCGGCGGCGATCGACGGCTTCAGGTAGTTGCCGTGCACACCGGTGAAGAGATTGGTGTAGACGATGTCCGAAGAGGCGTGCTCCACGAGCATCTGCTTGTAGGCCGGGTCGGCGTTCGCCTCCTCCGTCGCGATGAACAGCGAGCCCATGTAGGCGAGGTCCGCACCCATGGCCTGGGCCGCGAGAATCGAATCACCGCGCGCGATCGAGCCGGACAGCAGCAGCGGTCCGTCGAACCACTCGCGCAGTTCCTGCACCAGGGCGAAGGGCGAGGTCGCACCCGCGTGCCCCCCTGCGCCGGCGGCCACGGCGATGAGGCCATCCGCGCCCTTCTCCACCGCCTTCTTCGCGAAGCGGTTGTTGATCACGTCGTGCAGCACGATACCGCCGTAGCTGTGGATCGCGGCGTTGACCTCGGGATTGGCGCCGAGGGAGGTGATGATGATGGGCACCTCGTACTTCACGCACAGCGCCAGGTCCTCCTCGAGACGGTCATTGGACCGGTGCACGATGAGATTGACCGCGAAGGGGGCCGCGGGCGCATCGGGATGGGCGGCATCGTGCTCCGCGAGTTCCCGTTTGATGCGCTGCAGCCACTCCTCGAGCACGGAGAGCGGGCGGGCGTTGAGCGAGGGGAAGGATCCGACGATGCCGGCCTTGCACTGCGCGATGACGAGATCGGGGTTGGAGATGATGAACAGCGGTGCACCCACCGCAGGGATCGAGAGCTTGCCGCGCATGACGTCGGGCAGGGCCATGGAACCTCCTTCGGAGCATTGTCGGGGCCGGGATCCTATGCAATTTATTGCATGAACACTCCGTATGCAACTCTTTGCATATCTCCTATCCTCCCGGTTCCCTGTTCCGACCGGCCTCACCATGGCTCTGTCGCACGCCATCATGACCGCCCTGCTCGACGAGGACCTGTCGGGCTACGACCTCACGCGCAAGTTCGAGACCTCTCTCGGATTCTTCTGGGCCGCCTCGCATCAGCAGATCTATCAGACGTTGAAGAAGCTGGATGCCGAGGGCGCGGTGTCCGCACGGGCCGTGGCGCAGGACGGTCGACCCGACAAGATCGTCTACGCCCTGACCCCGCGCGGGCACCAGCTTCTCGATGCCTGGATCCGCGAGGAGAGCCGCGCGAGGCCCGCGAAGGACGACCTCTTCGTGAAGCTCTACAACGTCGGCCACACGGATCCTGCCCCCATCGAGGCCGAGATCCGCGCGCGTCACGCGGAACACGGTCGCCGGCTCGCGCTCTACGAGAAGATCCGTGACCGCCACTACGCGCAGCCGCGGCAGCTTCCGGACGCACGCAAGGGCATCTACCTCGCGCTCTCGGCCGGCATCCGCCAGGAACGCATGTTCATCGACTGGTGCGAGGAGGCCCTGGCGCTGCTGGCCACCCTCCCTCAGGCGGATTCGGAGGCCGCGACGACGGTCGACGCGGACTCCTCGCGCAGGCGCACGGGTCCGAAGCGCTCCGGGTAGCGACCGCTGCGGTCGGCGTAGAAAGCGCGCATGGCATCCATGAACACCACGACGTCGTCCTCGGCGCTCACCGGCGCGCCGAACTCACCGACCTTGCGCGCATAGTCCAGCGCCGTCGGCACCACCGGCACGCCGGCCGTGCGGGCAATGTGATAGAAGCCCGACTTCCAGTAGTCCGTGCGGGAGCGCGTTCCTTCCGGCGGAATCACCAGCACCATCTCCTCTCGCGTGGCGAAGGTGGCCGCGGTGCTCGCCACCCGATCCTCGCGCCGGTGACGCACGACCGGGACGCCGCCCAGGGCGCGCAGGACCACGCCCAGGGGCCAGCGAAAGAGGCTGTGCTTGCCGAGCCAGGAGATCGGGATGTCCGTCGCCCAGGCCATGAGCAGGAGCCAGAGCAGGTCCCAGTTCGACGTATGCGGCGCCGCGACGAGGATGTAGCGGGCCGGGCGCGCCGGCGCGCCCTGGATGCGCCAGCCGGTCCTGCGCAGCAGCCAGCGGGAGAGCCCTTTCATCATCCTGTCCTCTCGTCCGCGCCCGAGGGTGCCGGGTGGGTCCTGATCTGGCAGTCTGCGCCGTCCGCTATCGACAGGATGGGAGACCCGAGGTGTTTCGAGATCGTGCCTGCACTGTGCTTCTCACGGCCGCCCTGGCCACCACCAGCGCCACCGCTCGCGCGGAATACACCCACGACAATCGCCTCTGGCTCGAGGCCAGCACCTGCTACGCCGTGACGGACGATGCCGTCTGGTGGCGCCATGCGCGCACGCTCGCGGAAGAGATCCAGGAGCAGGACCGGGAAACCGCGAGCAAGACCTTCGCGGAGGCCCAGGCGCGATTCGCCAGGGAAATCGAAGCCTACAGCACCCTGGAACTCATGCAGCTGCAGACGCTGTGCGAAGCGCGGGCCGCCGCGATCCTCGCCGGGGACTGAGCCCCCGGTTCAGGCTGCCCGCGCCCTGACGAGCCAGCAGGCGCTCGCCAGCTCCAGCCCCCTGGGGCCCAGATGCGGCGCCAGCGCCGCCCGCGCCGCGTCCAGGGCCTGCTCCCGGATCGGACCCTCCAGCTCCGCCAGGGCCCGCGCCAGAGGACCGACCTGCTGCTGGAAGGCGATGGCCTCGTCCAGGTCGTCCGCAAGATGCAGGACCGGTGTCAGTGCATCGATCTCGATGGCCGTGTAGCCCGCAGCCTCGAGGATGCCGTGGACGTAGTCCGCTTCCGCAAAGGCGAAGGGACCCGGCGCCCGGGGATCCGGCGGCGTCGCCGGCGCCGGCAGGAAGGGCTGGACGGCGCGGCCGGCCACGGACATCCACGGATTCTGCCGCGCGCCCTGCCAGCAGAGAAAACAGAGGCGCCCCTCGTCCTCCAGCGCGCCGCGCAGATTCCTGAAGGCGGCCACGGGATCGGCGAAGAACATGACGCCGAAGCGCGAGAACAGCAGCTGCCGGGTGGCTTCGAAGGCCTCCGTCGCGGCGTCGGCACGCTGGAAGGACACGCCCTCGATGGCCTGCGCGCGCGAGCGTGCGAGGGTCAGCATGGGTTCGGAGACGTCGATGCCGTGCACGCGTGCACCGCGGACCGCCAGCGCGAGCGAGGTGTCTCCGCAACCGCAGCCCACGTCCAGCACCGAGGCGCCAGCCAGGGGTCCGGCGGCGTCCAGAAGCTGCTCCGACAGGGGCGCCATCATGCGGTCGAGCCGCGCCTGCGCCTCGACCCAGGTGCGTCCGGCCTGACCGTTCCAGTACTCGATCTGCGCTGCGTTGTCGTCGCTCATGGTGACCCCTTCCGCTCCGGGCGAGCGCGATGGTATGCCCGGCAGGGACCCGCGCACCACCGGCGCGACCCGGGTCGCGTCAGGGAGGACACTCAGGATGCGCTCGGTGGGACCTCGCGTGTCTCCACGCGCAACCGGCCGGCGAGCGTCCGGTGGACCGGACAGCGATCGGCGATCTCCAGCAAGCGCGCCCGCTGTGCCGGGTCGAGCGCGCCCTCGAGACGGATCCTGCGCGTCAGCACCTCGACACGGTGCTCCGTTTCGTCGCAGTCCGCGCAATCGGCCGCGTGCTCGCGCCCATGGGAGAGCTCGACGACGACGTCCTCGAGCGGCCAGGCCTTGCGATCCGCGTACATGCGGATGGTCATGGACGTACAGCTGCCGAGCGCGGCCAGCAGAAGCTCGTAGGGATCGGGTCCCTGATCGCCCCCGCCGACCCGCGCAGGTTCGTCGGCGAGCCAGGCGTGATCGTCGCTGTACAGCTGGCGCAGGAAGCGCCCGGGCCCTTCGTCGACGCGGAGCTCGCCTCGCGCCACGGCGGGCCGGGAGGCCGCCGTGGACGCATCGAGATAGCGCGAGGACCAGGCCGCGATGACCTCGGCGACATAGTCGGCGTCCTGCCGTCGGGTCAGGAGATGGTCCGCATCGTCGAGGGAGACGAAGCTCTTGGGATGCTTCGCCGCGCCGAAGATCCGCGACGCCTCGTCGATGGAGACGACGGCATCCCTGGGCGCATGCAGGACGAGGAGCGCGCGACGGAGACGACCGAGGCGCGCGTCAAGATCCTGCTCCCGGACGTTTTCCAGGAAAGCGCGCCCGATCCGGAACGGCCGCCCGCCGAGCGTCACCTCGGCGCTGCCCCGGGTCTCGATGGCCTCGAGCGCAGCGCCGAACCGATCGAGCACGTGCGCCGGGGTCGCGGGCGCGCCGATGGTCACCACCGCCTTCACGGCGGGCAGGTGCTCGGTGGCCGCGAGCACGGCGGTGCCGCCGAGGCTGTGGCCGACCAGCAGCGCGGGGGCCTGGTGCGATGCCTCGAGAAACGCGGCGGCGGCCACGAGATCCTCGACGTTGCTCGTGAAGTCGGTGTTCTCGAAATCCCCCTCGCTGCCCCCGAGACCGGTGAAGTCGAAGCGCAGCACCCCATAGCCCCGCGCTGCGAGGGCGCTGGCGATGCGGGCCGCCGCGAGGCTGTCCTTGCCGCAGGTGAAGCAATGGGCGAAGAGCGCGAAGGCGCGCGGCGGTCCGTCCGGCAGCACCAGCGCCGCGGCGAGCGCATGACCCCTTGCGCCGGGAAAGGTGATGCGGTGCGGACGGACAGCCATGGTCATGAAGCTCCGATCAGCGGGACCTGCCATGCCCGTCGGTCCGGTCGACCTCCGATCGACACCCGGCACGGAGCCGTGCCGGCGGCGTCAGGCTCACAGCGCTTCGGGAGAGGTCTGGTGGACGACGAACTCGAAGAGGCCTTCCTCGCCACCCTCCTGGCCGAAGCCCGACTGCTTCATGCCGCCGAAGGGCGCCTCCGGTGTCGGGCCCGTGCCCGTGTTCCAGGCACAGTGGCCGAAGTGCAGGGCCTCGATGACGCGCCGCGCACGCTCGCCGTCGCGCGTGAACAGATAGGCGGCGAGGCCGAACTCCGTGTCGTTGGCACGGGCCACGACCTCGTCCTCCGAATCGAAGGGAAAGAGCGCGAACAGGGGGCCGAAGGTCTCCTCCCGGGCACAGAGCATCGCGTCCGTCGCGCCGCACAGGACCGTCGGCGGAAAACAGAGGTCGCGTGCGGGGTCGAGGCTGTCCGGCATGGCGCCCGCGATCCACTGCGCCCCCTGCTCCAGTGCATCCTCGAGATGACGACGGACCTTGCCGAACCCGGCCTCGTCGATGAGCGGACCCAGGTCCGTCTCGGGGTCCATCCCGTCACCGACGCGCAGGCGCTCGACCCGCTCCGCGAGCATGCGCGCGAGCTGCGGCTCGAGGCTGCGCGCGACGAAGACGCGGTTCGCGCACACGCAGGTCTGGCCGCTGCCGCGCAGCTTGTTGGCCACGAGCTGATCCGCGGCCTGCTCGAGATCCGCATCGTCGAAGACGATGAAGGGCGCATTGCCGCCGAGCTCGAGGGACAGCTTCTTCACCTGATCGGCGGTGTTCCGGATGAGGAGCCGGCCCACGCCCGTGGATCCCGTGAAGCTGATCATGGCGACGTCCGGGTGGGTACAGAGCACGTCGCCGATGGTGGCGGCGTCTCCCATGACGAGATTCACCATGCCCGGCGGCAGCTCGAGGGAAGTATCGAGCAGATGCATGAAGGCGATCATGGTGAGCGGGGTCTGTTGCGCGGGCTTGATGACGCTCGGGCTCCCCGCCGCGAGGGCTGCCGACAGCTTCTTCGCGATCATGCCGATGGGGAAGTTCCAGGGCGTGATCAGCCCCACGACGCCGATGGGACGATGGTGAACGGTCCAGCGACAGCCCTTGGGCTCCTCGGCGAGGACGCGCGGTGCCAGACGCTGGATCTCGCGCGCGCAGTAGGCGAAGAAACCGGCGGCGTACTCCACCTCACCCTGCGCTTCCGCCAGCGGCTTGCCGTGCTCGTGCGTGAGAATGCGCGCGAGCTCCCGCTTTTCGCGGAGCAGGGCGTCATGGATGCCCTGGAGCCAGTCGCGCCGCTGCTCGAGGGACGGCCGGACGGCGAGCGCCGCCCGCGCGGCCGCTACCGCAGCCCGGGTCTCCGCGGCGCCCATGTCGGGGACGCGCGCGATGACCTGCCCCGTCGCCGGATTCAGGACCTCGAGCTGCGTGCCCGAATGCGCGTCGTGCCAGCGATTGCCGATGTAGCCCTGGGCAGGCTGGAGCAATGGTGATGTCAGCATGGGAACCCTCGTTCGCGCCCTGGGCGGGATGACGCGCCGCCCGGAAAGTCGGCCGGGCGGACCACGCCCCGGCCCTCACCCTGAAGGCTCCCGGCACGCCGATCAAGGGCGCTGCCCCGAGCCACGGCGCGGGGCCTTCAGAGGGCGTAGGT
>JAZBPI010000081.1:0-4022 GCA_036351555.1 Pseudomonadales bacterium | reverse complement strand
GATCTTCGGGACCTTCTCGGGCAAGGCGCAGGTCGATCGGGTCGGTAACGGCACGGGCCAGGCGCTGTCGATCCTCACGCAGCTCTCCGTCCCCTTCCGCTCCAACGAGGTGCTGCGGAACCTCTGAACGATTTCCGCTCCGGCTCCTGCGCTGGGGCGGGAGCCTGGTGTGGTTTCTGCGCACGTAGGGACGGCTCGAGCTTGTCGAACGCAAGAGGGTCGCCGCTGAAGCGTGCTCCCACAGGGGGATGCGCGTGGTCCTTCGTGATAGCCGGCTTCAGCGGCGAGGCGTGGGATCTGGAGGTCTCTGCCGCCAGGCGGGGGCCTGATCCGGGTTTTCAGGTCTGCCAGGCGTTCATGGAGGGCCGCCGCTGAAGCGTGCGCCCACGGTGAAACGTGCGTTGCCCCCTGTGGGAGCCAGCTTCAGCGGCGACCTTCACGAGCTGCGCTGCAGACCGTCGTCACCGGGGATCGGTCGATGCGGAGCAGGGTTGCCCGGCGCCGCGAAGGCGGAATGCCGGGCCCGCACGGCGGTGCGGGCCCGGCGAAGCGCGGTCAGGCGACGGCGCCGAGGGAGGCGAAGGTCTTGCCTTCCTTCGCGAGCTTCTCGAGGAGCGGTGCCGGCGTCCAGAAGTCGCCGTACTTCTCGCGGAAGCCCTGGATCTTCTTCAGCACGACGTCCAGGCCCATCTTGTCGGCCCAGAACATCGGCCCACCGGTCACTTCCGGGAAGCCGTAGCCGTTGATGTAGACGATGTCGATGTCGCAGGCGCGGATCGCGATCTTGTCCGCGAGGATGCGAGCCCCCTCGTTGACGAGCGCGAGGATGCAGCGATCGAGAACCTCCTCGTCGTCGATGGGATGACGCTCGATGCCGAGCTCCTTCGACGTCTCCTCGACGATCTTCACCACTTCCGGATCCGGCTGGCCGACGCGGCTGCCTTCGGAGTAGATGTAGAAGCCACGGCCGTTCTTCTGGCCGAAGCGCTCCATCTCGCAGAGCTTGTCGGCGACGCGGGCGGTGATCGGCACGTCCTCGGGCTTCATGCCGGCGAGCTTGCGGGCACGCCAGCCGAGATCGAGGCCGACCAGATCGTTCATCTGGAAGGGGCCCATGGGCATGCCGAACTGGCCGATGACCTTGTCCACCTGATAGGGCGTCGCGCCCTGCAGGATCATCTCGCCGGCCTGGCGCGTGTAGCCGCCGAGCATGCGGTTGCCGATGAAGCCCGGCGCATTGCCGGAGAGCACGGCCACCTTGGAGAGCGTCTTGCCCAGGGCCATGGAGGTGGCGATGGTCGTCGCGCTGGTCTTGGCGCCGCGCACGACCTCGAGCAGCCGCATGATGTTCGCGGGGCTGAAGAAATGCAGGCCGATGACGTCCTCCGGCCGGCTGGTGACGTTCGCCATGGCGTCGACGTCGAGGCCGGAGGTGTTCGACGCGATGATCGCGCCGGGCTTGCAGACCTTCTCGAACTCCTCGAAGACCTTCTTCTTGACGTCGAGATTCTCGTAGACGGCCTCGATGACCACGTCGGCCTGGCCGAGATCCGCGTAGGCGAGGGTGCCGGTGATGAGGCCCATGCGCTTCTCGGCGGTGGCCTCGTCGATGCGGCCGCGCTTCACCATGCCGTCGAAGTTCCGCTTGATCACGCCCAGGCCACGATCGAGCGCCTCCTGGTTCATTTCCAGGACCGTGACGGGAATGCCCGCGTTGGCGAAACACATGGTGATGCCGCCGCCCATGGTGCCGCATCCGACGACGCCGGCGCTGGCGATGGTCTTCATCGGCGTGTCCTTCGGCACGTCGGGGATCTTCGCGACCTCGCGCTCGGAGAAGAACAGGTGGATCAGTGCTTCACGCTGCGGGTGCTGGAGGCACTTCACGAAGTTCTGCGCCTCGACCTTCATGCCGGCATCGAAGTCGCCGCTCTCGACCGCCGCCTCGACGCACTGGATGATCATTTCCGGCGCGAAGCGGCCGCGCATCTTGCGGGCGGCGTCCTTGCGCGCCGACTCGAAGATCTCCGTGTTGCCCCGATCGGCACGAACCACGGAGTCGTCGTCGCGGATGCGCTTCTTGCCCTTGCCGTCGGCCACCGCGCGGCGGGCCCAGGCGAGGGCACCGGCGATGAAGTCCGCATCCTCGATCACGTCGTCGACGATGCCGAGCTGCTTCGCCACCGGGCCGGGGATCGGGTCGCCGGAGAGGATGAAGGTCAGGGCCTTCTCCGCGCCGATGAGTCGCGGGAGGCGCTGGGTGCCGCCGGCGCCCGGCAGCAGGCCGAGCTTCACTTCGGGCAGACCCACGGGCGCCTTGGGCGCGATGATCCGGTAGTCGGCGCAGAGCGCGACCTCGAGTCCGCCGCCGAAGGCCGTGCCGTTGATGGCCGCGACGACGATCTTCGGCGAGTCCTCCATCATCTTCAGGCATTCGTGCAGGCCCGGGCCCTTGGATTCGCCACCGAACTCCGAGATGTCCGCGCCGGCGATGAAGGCGCGTCCCTCGCCGTAGAGCACCACGGCCTTGACCGCGTCGTCGGCGATGGCCTTCTCGAGGCCGTCATGAAGCCCCTGGCGGACGCCGCTCGAAAGGGGATTCACGGGCGGGTTGTCGATGCGCAGCACGGCGAGTTCGCCGTCCACGGAGTAGTGCACGGTGCCTTTCATGGATCGCTCTCCCTGATGTCGTCTGAAAAGACGGCGGCAAGCATACCGGAAACCCCGCCGGGGGCCGGAGCACCCCTCGCCGGCAGCTCGGGAGCCGGTCGCATCCCGGCCGTCCGCTAGGACGAATCGTCTGCCGTCGACGCGACGGCCGCGCCGTCCTGCGGTTCCGGCCGTGCTGCCGCGCCCCGCGAGTGCCAGAGGCCCCGCAGGCGCCCCTGCAGCGCGGTGGCCCGTTCCGCGAGGGCAGGGCCCCGGTCGGCCGCCGCCGCGCCCTGCAGCACCAGGGCGAAGCCGAACTGTGCGCGAAGCTCCAGTTCGTCGAGGGGCAGCTCACCGAGGGCCCACTCGATGATGATGGAGAAGAGCAGGTGCTCGAGGACCAGGGCGAGGGCGTCCGGATCCGTGTCGGCCTTCAGGTCGCCGGCCCGGGCAGCGCGCTGCACGAGCTCGCGCCAGATCGCGTGATTGCGGCCCCCGAAGAGCGACCGGTAGTCGCGTCCGCCCTCGCCGTAGGCGGCAAGCAGCAGGGCACGGTAGAAGGCTTCGTCGGACGCGTAGATCTCCCGCGCGCAGGACACGGCCTGGAACAGCCGGGTGAGGTCGTCCCCGGGCGCGCGCGCCACGGCCGCCCGGAAGCGCTCGAGTTCCGCATCGAGGATGGCGTTGACCACCGCCCGCTTCGAGCCGAACAGGTTGTAGGGGGTCGCCGTGCTCACCTGTGCCCGTTCGGCGAGGGCGCGCATGGCGAGGCCGGCGCTGCCCGCTTCGCGCAGGAGCGTCCGGGCGGCCGCGACGATCGCGTCCCGCCGGCGTTCCTTGGCGGCGGCGCGGCTCATCGGCCGAAGCGGAGCGCGCGGGGCAGTTCGGCCCCCGTGGCCGTGCGGTGAGCGGGTTCAGACACTGGTCTGCTCGCCCTGGACGTGGAGGCCGTCGAAGGGTCCGTCGCTGCCCCGGTAGTGGTGCGCGTCGAAGGCGGGGGCATCGCCGCGGAGCACCATGATCACGTCGTTGGGCTGGTGGATCGCCAGCGTCTCCGCTTCCCCGAGATCGAGCAGGATGGCCATGAGCACCTTGCCGATCATCCCGTGCGAGACGACCGCGACCCGCTGCGCGGGATGGTCCAGCAGCTCCTCGACGAAAGGGCGCGCCCGCGCGAACATGTCCGGATAGTTCTCGCAGTTGGGGCCCCGGTAGTGGAAGCGGTCGGCCTGATAGGCCGCCCATTCCTCCTTCCAGCGCTCGGCGACCTCGGCGTACAGATGGCCGCTCCAGTCGCCGCAGTCCCATTCCTTGAGGCGATCGTCGTAGGTGACCGGCAGGTTCAGGTGCTCGTTGATGAGGGCCGCCGTCTG
>JAZBPI010000080.1:0-7771 GCA_036351555.1 Pseudomonadales bacterium | reverse complement strand
GATCCGTCCGTGGAGGGGCGGGTGTCGATCCTGCCGTCGCGCATGATCGCCGGCCGCTTCGACGCGCTCGAGGCCGGTGCCTTCCGCGTGGTCATCGGCGCGCGTCTCGCCCGCCGCCTGGCGGTCTCGGTGGGGGACTCAGTGACTCTGGTCATGCCGGATCCCCGCGTCACCCTTGCCGGTGCCTTCCCCCGACAGAAGCGTCTCGAGGTCGCCGGGATCTTCGAGTTGCGCACCGACGTCGACGACATCGGGGTCTACGTGCATCTCGACGATGCCCAGCGGCTGCTTCGCGTTTCCGGCGAGGCGGCGGCCCTGCGCCTGCGTCTGGCGGATCTGTTCGCTGCGGAGGCCGTCGTCCGCGCGCTGCTCATGGCGGATCCGGAGGATCCCCTGCGGGCCTACGACTGGCGGCGCACGCACGGCAATCTCTACGAGGCCATCGGCCTGCAGAAACGCATCATGTTCGTGCTGCTGTCCCTGCTCGTCGCCGTCGCGGCCTTCAATGTCGTGGCCATGCTCACCATGGTCGTGCGCAATCGGCGGGGCGACATCGCCATCCTGCGCACCATGGGCATGACGCCGCGGAGTCTGGTGCGCATCTTCTTCACCCAGGGGGCGCTCATCGCGCTCGTGGGCATCGGGGTCGGCCTGCTGGCGGGATCCGCGCTCGCGGCGCTGCTTCCCGAACTGGTGGCGGGGCTCCAGCGCGTCCTCGGACGCGACCTGCTCGCCGAGTACTTCGTGCGGGAGCTGCCGGTGTCCATTCGGGTGACCGATCTCGTGCTCGTGGCCTGCGTGGCGCTGGTGCTCGCACTGCTCACGACCTGGTGGCCGGCGCGCCGCGCCCTGGCGATCGCCCCCGCGGAGGAACTCCGACATGAGTGATGGGCAGGCGACCATCGAGGCCCGCGCCGTCGGTCGCGGTTTCCGGGAAGGTGCCGCGCGCGTGCAGGTGCTCCATGACCTGGATCTGGTCGTGGCACCGGGCGAGCGCATCGCGATCGTCGGCGCGTCCGGTTCCGGCAAGAGCACGCTCCTGCACGTGCTCGGCGGTCTCGATCGACCGGATGAGGGCAGGGTCACCTGGGCAGGGCAGGACGTGTTCGCCATGACCGAGCCCGCACGCGCACGGGCCCGCAATCGCATGCTCGGGTTCGTCTATCAGTTCCACCATCTGCTGGCCGAGTTCAGTGCGCTCGAGAACGTGGCCATGCCGCTGCTCATCCGCGATGGCGATCGGCGCCGTGCGACGGAGCGCTCCACCATGCTCCTCGAGCGCGTGGGACTCGGGCACCGCCTCGCGCATCGCCCCGCCGAGCTCTCCGGCGGCGAGCGCCAGCGCGTCGCCATCGCCCGCGCACTCGCGGGTTCACCGGCCGCCCTGCTCGCCGACGAGCCGACCGGCAACCTGGATCCGGGTACGGCCGAGGTGGTCCAGGCGCTGCTTCTCGAACTCAATGCGGAGACCGGTACGGCGCTGGTCGTCGTGACGCACGATGCCGGACTGGCCGCCCGCATGACGCGGCGACTCCGCCTCGTCGACGGCCGCCTGCAGCCCGCATGAGTGGCGATCAGCGACGGCTGCCGCGCACGGCATCGCTCCCGGTCGTCTTCGTCGGCCTGCGCTATCTGCGTGCGGTGCGGCAGACGCGCGGTGTGTCCTTCATCTCCCTCGTGTCCGTCGCCGGTCTGGTGCTCGGCGTGACGGCGCTGGTGACCGTGCTTTCCGTCATGAACGGCTTCGATCGGGAGCTGCGCGCCCGGATCCTGGGGATCGTGCCCCACGTGCTCGTGCGTGCGAACGGCGTGGCCGCAGAGGAGATCCTGAGCATCGCGCGGGCCCTGCCCCAGGTGCGCGGCGCCGCGGCCTATGCGGAGGTGCGCGGCATGCTCACCACGGGAACACGCGTCGTCCCGGTGGCCCTCGTGGGGATCGACCCGCGACGGGAGCGGGAGCTGTCGCCGCTGCCTGCGGCCATGGTCAGTGGCGAGGTCGAAGGCCTGACGGCCGAGGGCGGCGTGCTGCTGGGGACACCGCTCGCCGCCCGCATCGGCGTGATCCCCGGGGATCGCGTGAGTTTCCTGCTGCCTCGCGCCTCCGGTGACACGGTGCAGCCGCTCCTCGTCACGGCGCCGGTCGTGGGGCTCTTTCGCTTCGGCGCGGAGCCGGATCAGGCAGCGGCCTTCATGCACGTGGATGCGCTGGTGCGCCTTGCGCGCCTCGCGGGGCCGGACGTCCGCATCGCGCTCGACGATCTCTATGCTGCGGCGGGCGTCTCGGCTCGCCTCAGGGCGAACCCCGCGCTGTCCGCCACCGAGATCAGCGACTGGACCGAACGCTACGGAGAACTCTTCGACGCCGTCGGCATGGAGAAGACCATGATGGGCCTGCTGCTCGGCCTCATCGTCGCGATCGCCGTCTTCAACATCGTCGCGGGGCTCGCCATGGTGGTCGACGAGAAACGCGGCGCCATCGCCATTCTCCGCACCCTGGGCGCGACCCGGGGAGACGTGGTCGGGATCTTCGTCTTCCAGGGTGCACTCATCGGCGTCGTCGGCGTGGCCGCCGGTCTCGGCTTCGGGGTCGTCCTCGCGTTGAACATCGGCGATCTCATGGCGGTGCTGGAGCGCAGCTTCGGCTTCCAGCTTCTCGCGGGCACCTACTTCGATCGTCTGCCGTCGGAGCTTCGCGGTGACGATCTGGTCTGGGTCGGCAGCCTCGCGCTCGCGACGGCCCTGGCGGGGGCACTCTATCCGGCCCTGCGGGCCGGTCGCGTGGATCCTGCGCCCGCCCTGCACGGGCTCTGATCCAGGGCGACAGCGCAGGGAAGGGCGGCTCTCCGAGGGCGGCTGTCCGAGCCCCGCTCAGGCCCCGCGGAGGCGGCGCAGGGTGCGTCGGCGTTCCCAGCGCTGCACCACGTGCCAGCGCCAGAAGAGCTGCATGCCGCCCCAGGCCAGGGCTCCCGAGATCACGCCGCAGACGAGGCAGCCGACCAGCATCGGGGCCCAGATGTGTTCGATACGCTCGGCCAGCCAGCTCCAGGACAGATCGAGCTCCTCGACCCGCGGGGGCATGTCCAGACACCAGGTGCCCACGGTGTACGCGAACAGATAGATGGGCGGCATGGTCACGGGGTTCGTCACCCAGACGGACAGGAAGGCGACGGGCAGGTTGAAGCGAAACCAGATGGCGGCCACGGCGGCGAGGAACATCTGGCCCGGGATGGGCAGGAACGCGAGGAAGAGGCCTACACCCAGCGCAGAGGAAACGGACCGGCGATTCAGATGCCACAGCTCCGGATCCGCGATGCGGCTGCCGAACATACCGAGGCGATTCGGTCGCGACAGGTCGTCCCGCGACGGGAGGTAGCGCTGCAGGAGCTTGCGCGGCATGGATGCCACCGAGTACGCCGGAGTGCCGCGAATCGACGGAGCGCAGCAGGGTGTCCCCGATTATGCACGGCGCTCGCGACCCCCTCCAGCGCGTGGCCAGAGTGGATCTTCGTTGCCGCGCCGGCTGCGCCCGGGAAGCCTGCCCTGGTGCTTCCTGCTCGGAGCGGTGCTGTCGACCGGCCTCGGTCCGGTGCTCGCGCCCTGGGGGATCGCGGCCGGGACCCTCCTCGCGCTCTGCGCGCCGGGCATCTGGCGCCTTGCCGTGACGGTTCTGGTCGCCGGCATGATCGGCCCGGCTGTGGTGCTCGCCGACGCGGTGGCAGCACGGCCGCCGGCGGGCGTCACCCTGGATGCTCTCATCGAGGGCCGCATCGTCGAGACCCGAGGCGAACCCCCGCGCAGCCTGGTCGTCGACCTGGAATCCTTCTCGCTGGTCTCCCTGCTGGGCCGTTGCGCCTTCGAGGGCACGCCACGGCGCGTACGTCTGAGCCTCTTCGATCCCTTGCCCGTTCAGCCCGATGCTCGCTGGCGATTCATGGTGCGGTTGCGCGCGCCGCACGGCTTCGCGAACCCGGGCGGTGGCGATACGGAGCTCGCGAGCTGGCGCCAGGGCATCGATGCCGTCGGCTACGTGAAGTCCGCCGCGTCGGCTCGCGAGCTCGATGCCGCACCGGTGCGGGTCCGGTCGCTGCGGTCGGCGCTCGGAGGGCGGATCGATCAGCACAGCGAGGGCCGCGGAAGACGTCTGCTGCGTGCGCTTCTGCTTGGTGAGCAGGACGCGCTGAGCGCCGACGACCGACGCTTGCTCGCCGCGACGGGCACGATCCATCTCCTGGTGGTCTCGGGCCTCCACGTCTCGCTGGTGGCCGCCTGCGCGCTGTTCGTCGCGCGTGCCCTGGGTTGTCCGCCGACGCGGTGGATCGGCGCCGGGATGGGGTTCTGCGCAGCCTTCGCCTATGCCTGGCTCACGGGGTTCGGCGTGCCGGCCCAGCGCGCCCTGGTCATGCTCTCGGTCGGACTCGTTGCGCTGCTGCGCGGACGTCGAGGTCGGCCCTTCACTGCGCTCGCCTGGGCGGGCGTCGTGCTCGTGCTGCTCGACCCGCGCGTCCTGCTCTCCGCGGGCACCTGGTTGTCCTTCGTCGCCGTGGCGGGCCTGCTGCGCCTGGTGGGTCCCGGCGAGGCGCGCGCGCCGCGGCCGCTGCGCGCGCTCCTGCTGGCGTCGGCGCCCCAGCTGATCGTCGCGCTGGTCCTCGCCGGGCCCTTGCTGGGCGCCTTCGGTGCGGTGCCGCTGCTGGCGCCCCTGATCAACCTGGTCGCGGTCCCCCTGGTCGCCTTTCTCGCCCTGCCGCTCGGGCTGCTGTCGTTGCTGCTCTGCGCGCTCGGGGTCGCGGCGGCCGGCATTGCGCTCGAGGGCGTCGCGGGTCTGCTGGCGGCTGGCCTGGAAGGGGCGGCGAGCGTGCCGCAGCTGCTCTGGGCGGCACGGGTGCCGCACGGCCTGGCCCTGGTGATCGCCATGGGCTGTGCGCTCGCGGCCGTCGCGCCCCTGCCGCGCCTGCTGCGCTGTGCGCTCCTTTCCCTGTGGCTGGGGCTGGTCGGGGTGCCGCGCAGCGCGCCGGCGCCGGGGCATGTCGAGGTGCACGTCCTCGACGTCGGCCAGGGGCTTGCGGTGATCGTCCGCACCGCGCGCCGGACCCTGCTCTACGATGCGGGGCCGCGCTTCGGCGACACCCTGGACGCCGGCATGCACGTGGTGCTGCCCGCGCTGCGCGCCCTGGGCGTGACGCAGCTCGATCGCATCCTGATCAGTCATGGCGACAGCGATCATGCGGGTGGGCTCGCGAGCGTGCGCCTCGCGCACCCGGAGGCGGATCTCTACGCGCCCGTGGGCACTTCCCGCGCGCGTCCCTGTGCCGCGCCGGAGCGGTGGATCTGGGACGGGGTCACCTTCTCCATCCTGCATCCGCGGGACCCCACCGGAGCCGGCGTCGACAATGGCTCGTCCTGCGTCCTCGCCATCGAGGCGGCCGGTCTGGGGGTGCTGCTGCCCGGAGACATCGACGTGCGTGTGGAGCGGCGTCTCGCGGCAGCCCTGGGCCAGCAGGCGCTGGTCGTGGCCCCCCACCACGGCTCGCGAACCTCATCGGGGCGGGCGCTGGTGCGCGAAACGGCGCCGCGCTGGGTCGTCTTTGCCGCGGGCGAGCCCAGTCCCTTCGGACATCCGCATCCCGAGGTGGTGCAGCGCTGGATCGACGGTGGCGCAGGAGCGCTCGTCACCGGCCGTGTCGGTGCGGTGCGCTGGACGAGCCGTGAGCCGGAGCGGATCGAGCGGGCGCGGGACCTGCGCAGGCGCTGGTGGAACAGTTCCCTGGAGCAGTGGGCGCAGTGCGCGGCGTCGCCCTGAGCGCTCGGGGCTTCGGCGACTCAGGCGCGTTCGAGGGCGTCGACCATGGTGCGCAGATGGCCGATCAGCGTTCGCTTGTCGTCATCGGTCAGGAAGGATCCGATCTCGACCTCACGACCGTGGCTGCGCACCGCGATCTGCGTCGCATACCAGCGATGTCTCGGCGCGCGCACGAAGATACGGGCGAAGAGGCGCTTGAACACATGCCGTTGCTCGGGTCCGCGTCGACCGCGTTCGATGAGCAGCTCGTCCTCGGAGAAGGTGAGCACCTCCTGCCGGTGCGTGCGACGCACGCAGTAGTAGAGGCAGGCTGCGAGCAGGCCCGTTTCCAGGACGCCGAAAGGCAGGATCAACCAGTAGCCGTTGAGGAGAAAGCCGATGCCGATGGTGAGGGACACGCAGGCCAGGCCCGCGACGAACAGCAGGTTCGCCCGCCAGCTCCAGGAACGGTTGGGCCGCAGCACGATGCGGCCGGTGCGCGTCGCGGGATCGAAGTTCGCCGAAACCATGATGCCGTCCACCGGTCGGGGTGGCCCAGTATAGCGCGTTGCCCGGCCCGCTCCGACGGCGCCGGCTGACCTTGACGCAGGTCATGGGCGCTGTGTGGCGTGCGCTCTAGGCTGACGCTCGAATCGACGCGGAGCGGAGCTCACTTCCATGGCCGGACCCTATGACATCGCGCAGCGCCATCTCGACGCGGCCGTTTCCGAGGCAAGTGCCGCAGGCATCGATGGGGACCGCCTGGGCAAGGCCATGTTCTCCCAGCTTCTGCGTTTCTATCTGACGCATCGTTCGGCCGCGGACATCCGCAGCGAGATCGCCTTCGAACTCGATCATCTGGAAGGCGATCAGGATATTCCCTTCATGCGCCCGTGACCGTTCGGGCGTGGCCGTTGAAAAGACCGCTTCGACGCCACATCTCCGGACCATGAGAATGCCGCGGCCGGTGCACTGTCGGTCCCCGCGGCCAGCGAAGAGGGCGACAGCATGAGAATGGATCGTTTGACGAGCCGCCTGCAGGAAGGGCTCGCCGATGCGCAGTCCCTGGCCGTGGGCCGGGATCACACCCAGGTCGAACCCGTGCATCTGATGGCGGCGCTCCTGGATCAGGAGGGCGGCGGCATCGGGCCGCTGGTGCGGCGCGCCGGCGGCGATCCGGCGGCGATGCGGCAGGCGCTCGAGACCCTGCTCGAACGCCTCCCCACGGTGAAGACGCCCACCGGTGACGTCGCAGTCTCCCAGGAGCTCGGGCGACTGCTCAATCTCGCCGATCGTCATGCGCAGAAGCGGGGCGATCAGTACGTCTCCAGCGAGCTGGCCCTGCTCGCGGCGCTCGAGGATCGCGGCGATCTCGGCCGCGCCCTCACCAGCAACGGCATCACGGCGCAGAGCCTGGGTGCGGCCATCGAAGCGATCCGGGGAGGCGAGCAGGTGTCAGATCCCAATGCCGAAGGCAATCGCGAGGCACTCGACAAGTTCACCGTGGACCTCACGGCGCGCGCGGAGGAAGGCAAGCTCGATCCCGTGATCGGCCGCGACGACGAGATCCGGCGGACGATCCAGGTGCTGCAGCGACGCACCAAGAACAATCCCGTTCTGATCGGCGAGCCGGGGGTCGGCAAGACCGCCATCGTCGAGGGTCTCGCCCAGCGCATCATCAACGGCGAGGTGCCGGAAGGGCTCCGCGACAAGCGCATCCTGGCGCTGGACATGGGTGCGCTCATCGCCGGTGCGAAGTTCCGCGGGGAGTTCGAGGAGCGGCTGAAGTCCGTACTCAACGAACTGTCGAAGCAGGAAGGCCGCGTGATTCTCTTCATCGACGAGATTCACACGATGGTCGGTGCCGGCAAGGCCGAAGGGTCCATGGACGCAGGCAACATGCTCAAGCCGGCGCTGGCGCGCGGTGAGCTGCACTGCGTCGGTGCCACGACCCTGGACGAATACCGGCAGTACATCGAGAAGGACGCGGCGCTC
>JAZBPI010000079.1:0-5393 GCA_036351555.1 Pseudomonadales bacterium | reverse complement strand
GGCGCATCCCTCTCTGCGAGTACGCGTCAGCGGCGACCAGGCTCCCTCGATCGAAGCGACCACCGTCGCGGCTGAAGCTCGCTCCCACAGGGGCGCATCCCTCTCTGCGAGTACGCGTCAGCGGCGACCAGGCTCCCTCGATCGAAGCGACCACCGTCGCGGCTGAAGCTCGCTCCCACAGGGGCGCACTCCACCGTGCGAGTACGAGTCAGCGGCGATCCGGATCCCTCGATCGAAGCGACAACCGTCGCGGCTGAAGCTCGCTCCCACGGGCGGCACTCCCCTGTGGGAGCACGCTTCAGCGGCGACCGCGTCCAGCATCCTTGTCGCCATCACGATCAATGTCCGCAGACGCCCGCCTCGCGTGCGCATCGACGCACGGCACGTCGCGCAGCGCGCTACTGCGTCAGCCAAGCGCACGGGCTCAGGCTCACGCCCATGGAAAAGCGTGGAAGCCATCGCCTGCGCCTCGGACGACGCTCGATCCCGGGGCAGATCTATCACGTGCGCTTCTCCACCCATGAGCGACGGCCGTTGCTCGCCGCGCTCCAATCGGGGCGCGCGGTGATCCTGGCCCTGCGCGCGGCCGAGCGGCGTCACGACGCCCGCACGCTGTGCTTCGTGGTGATGCCCGACCATGTGCACTGGTTGCTCTGTCTCGGCGAGCAGAAGAGGCTGGCAAGCGTCGTCGGCGCAGTGAAGGGCAGCGCCGCGCGAGAGATCACGCGCGTCCACCCCAGGCTGCGCGCGCAGGTCTGGCAACGCGGGTTCTTCGACCGTGCCCTGCGGCGCGAGGAAGATCTGACGACCGTCGCGCGCTACATCGTCGCCAATCCCCTGCGGGCCGGACTCGTGCGCAGCGTCCGCGCCTGGCCGCATTGGGATGCGGTATGGCTGTGATCTGGCCACATCACCGGTCGCCGCTGAAACGTGCTCCCACAGGGCACATCCCAAGGTGGGAGCCAGCTTCAGCGGCGATCGCTGTCAGGGCCGGCGTCGCAGTCGCGGCTGAAGCTCGCTCCCACAGGGGCGCATCCCTCTCTGCAAGCACGCTTCAGCGGCGATCGGGAACGCGACCCCAGAGATGAAAAAGGCGCCCGCAGGCGCCTTTTTCGTTCTCCTGCAGCGGGTCCCGAACGCGCGGGGCCCGTGTCGCGCGATCAGCTGGCCTTGGCGAGATTCTCTGCCGCGAAGTCCCAGTTGATCAGGTTCTCGAGCACCGCCTCGCAGTACTTCGGCTTGGCGTTGCGGTAGTCGATGTAGAAGGCGTGCTCCCAGGCATCGATGGTCAGCAGCGGCGTCTGGCCGGAGGTGAGCGGATTGCCGGCGTCGTGCAGCGACTCCACCTTCAGCTTGCCCTTGTCGAGCACCAGCCAGGCCCAGCCGGACCCGAAGTGGGTGCCAACGGCATCGGCGAGCAGCTTCTTGCACTCGGCCACGCCGCCGAGGTCACGATCGATTGCCTCCTTGAGCGCACCGGTGGGGGCACCGCCGCCGTTCGGCTTCAGGGAGTGCCAGTAGAAGGTGTGGTTGTAGATCTGGGCGGCATTGTTGAAGACGCCGCCGCTGGTCCCCGTGATCAGCTCCTCGAGGCTCTTGTTCGCCTCGGCCTTGCCCTCGAGCGCGGCGTTGAGCTTGTCCACGTAGGTCTGGTGATGCTTGCCATAGTGGTAGTCGATGGTCTCGCCACTGATGTGCGGCGCGAGCGCGTCACGGGCGTAGGGAAGCGCGGGGAGTTGGAAAGCCATGGTCGACTCCTTGACGATGAATGGGCCTGCAGTCAGAACCGGTCGGGCCGGCGCGGCGGACGCCCCCGCGCGCTGCGGCTCGCCGAGGGTCCGGCAAGCAGGAGCGCATGGTAATGAAGCCGGGGGGTGAATTGCGAATCGGCGGAGGACCGGGTCACGGGGGGCGAGACCGCAGGTCGCCGCCGGGCCGGCCCTCGCCGGGCGCTCTGCGGGCCCGTCGGCCCGACGCCAGGGACCGGTACGCGCGCGATCGCAGGGCCCACAACACGACGACGGCCCGTCATGGAGCCTTCATCGCCGGGTCCCGCGTCGGCCGACCGAAGCCCCGACCCGCAGGATCGCGCAGCCGCAACCGACGCCGGATTCAGCATCCCAGGTCGACGGGGACGACGGAGGCAGCCCGCCTCGGCCCGATGACCGCGCCGAGCCCCGTCGCTCAGCGATCAACAGGCCCGTCGTAGAGCGCGCGCGGATTCCGATAGCGATCACGCAGGCGCAGCTGGCGGGAGTCCATGGGGATCTCGCGCCCCTCGACGAGCACGGTCTCGGCCCAGGTGCTGAGCTCCAGGGGGTCGCCCGTCCAGACCACCAGATCCGCGATCATGCCCGGCGCGATGGCGCCGAGGCGGTCGTCCACGCCCCAGATCTGCGCCGGCGTGCGCGTGATGGCCGCGAGCGCGACCTCCCAGGGCAGCCCGTGCGCGACGGCGTTGCCCGCGTACTGGCGGATCTCGCGCACCGAATGGCCCGCCTCCTCCATGAAGGCGACGGCCACCCCGGCCTCGTGGAGCAGGGTCGCGTTGTCGAGCCGGCCGCCCAGGGTGTCGTAGCTGAGCGGCAGATTCGCCAGCGGGTCGAGGATCACGGGAACGCCGGCTTCCGCGAGCACGTCGGCGACCCGCCAGGCCTCGGCGCCGCCGATGATCACCGGATCGAGGTCCATGGCGCGCAGCGCGCGGACCGCGCCGAGGATGTCGCTGGCCCGGTTCGCATGCACGGCGAGGGGGCGGCCGGAGCCGGAGAAGGCGATGAGCGCCTCGAGATCCTGCCGCGGCAGATCGAGGCTGCTCGCCTGGGCGCGGCGGCGCACCGGGGTGCTCTCGCGGTAGAGGGCCGCCTCCTCGAAGGCGCGGGTGAGGGACTGGAGCGCAAGCGCACGCGACCCACCGGCGAGGCCGGCGCCGTCCTCGCCGACCGCCGCCACCAGGGCGACGTCCCGCTCGAACACCGGCGATCGCACGCCGTCGAGGCGCAGCAGGCTCGCCTGCCCCGCGAAGATACTGTTGCCCGGCGCCGGCGCCGTGAGCGCGCGGGTCACGCCCCCGACGCGCGCCACGCCGAAGAGCACGGACTCGGCATTCACCGCCGCCGCCACGGAAAAGGCAGCCCCGGCCGCGGCGTCGGTCACCAGATGATCGTTGGTCTCGCTGACGCCGGAGACCTCGCGCAGACCGATGCTCGAGAACGGCGCGAAGAGCCCCGGCGTCACCACGCGGCCCGCCGCATCGATCACCGTCGCCTCGGCGGGCACGGGCAGGTCGGCGCCCACGGCGCTGATCAGGCCGTCCTCCACGAGGATCACGCCGTTCTCGACGACCCCCGCGCCCGCGAGCGTATGGATCCTCGCCCCGGTGATCGCCAGGGTCTCGGCGCGCAGGGGCGCCGCCATCGCCAGCGACGCAAGCCCCAACAGGATCCAGGAGGCGCGTCTCATCGGAGCACCTCCCCACGCCCGGCCGGCGTCTGGCCGACGTCGAAGTCCGTGAGCGGCCGGAACGCGGGATCCTCGGCGGAGTAGCGCAGCACGCCGTCGATCCAGACGCGCTGCGCCGTGCTGTACACGCTGAAGGGATTGCCGCTCCAGAGCACCACGTCCGCCATGTAGCCCGGCGCCAGGCGCCCGGTGCGATCGCCGACCCCGAGGGCCTCCGCCGCATTCGCGGTGAGCCAGCGGATCGCGTCGGCCTCGTCGAGGGTCGCGCCCATGCGTCGCGCCGCCATGAGCGCCTTCGCGGCCTCCTGATTGAGGCGCTGGATGTCGCGGGGAGAATCGGAGTGCACGATGGCGCAGGCGCCGGCTGCCTCGACCAGGGCCACGTTCTCCTCGATGGCGTCGAAGGCCTCGAGCTTGAAGCCCCACCAGTCGGCCCAGAGCGCCGCGCAGACGCCCTCCTCGGCGAGCACGTCGGCGATCTTGTAGGCCTCGGTGGCGTGGTGGAAGGCGGTGATCCGGTAGCCGAACTCGCGGGCGATCTCGAGCATCACCAGCATCTCGTCGGCGCGGTAGCAGTGGTTGTGCACGAGGATCTCGCCGCGTAGCACGCCGGCGAGGGTCTCGAGTTCGAGATCGCGCACCGGCGCCTCCATGCCGGGCTCGCCGCTCTCCCAGGCCGAGAGGTCCTCGAGGTACTCACGGGCGCGGATCCAGCTCTCGCGATAGCCGGCGACGTTGCCCATGCGCGTGGAGGGGGCCGCCGTGCGCCGCCCGTAGACGCGCTTGGGATTCTCGCCGCAGGCCATCTTCAGGCTGTGCGGGGCCCCTGGGAACTTCATGTCCATGACGCTGCGCCCGGGGACGTTCTTCAGCGTGACCCCGCGGCCGCCGATGAGATTGGCAGACCCGGGCAGCACCTGCAGTGTGGTGACGCCCCCCATGAGGGCGAGGGGCAGCTGCGGATCCTGGGGCCACACGGAATGCTCGGCCCAGACGCGCGCCGTGACCGGCGAGGTGGATTCGTTGCCGTCCGAGTGCGCTTCGACGGCCGGCGCCGGGTAGTCGCCGAGGTGCGAGTGCACGTCGATGAGGCCCGGGGTCACCCAGCGGCCCGCGGCCTCGACGATCTCGGCATCCTGCGGCGCCTTCAGATCCGTGCCGACGCGCACCACCTTGCCGCGCGCCAGGAGCACGTCCGCATCGTCCAGGCGCTCGCCGGTGCCCGTGAGCACGGTCGCGTCACGGATCAGCACCGGCGCGGCGGCCGGCGGGCGGTAGCGCGAGGCGTAGGGAGCGCGGGCATCGCTGCGCACGCCGGGGCGGGACGGATCGCCGACATACCAGTCCGCGGCGCCAGCCAGCGCGGGCACCGCGAGGAGCAACGTGACCGCGAGCCGCGCGCACCGCCGCACATGCTGCCTGCCGACCGCCCCTCCGCAATTCATCGGGCGCTTCGAGGCATGGTGCATGGCACTGCTCCGTGACGACGGGATCGGGGCGGCGAGGCCTCAGCCGGAGCGCACCGGCAATCCTTCCCGTGCGCGCGGATCGCAGGACGCCTCCCCGTCCCCGAGTCTCACCATCCCCGACGGCCGGTTCAAGTCGAGGGGGCGGCGCCAGAGGGGCTCGACCCGCCGGGCTGGACCGCACGCTGCGCCCTGCGGGATCCTTGCGGCCCCAAGCCCGCTCGGAGCCGCCGATGCCGCCCGCCTACCCCGCGCCCTTCCCGCCCATGCGCTTCGTCGACAGCAACGGCATCCGCATGGGCGTCGCCGATGTGGGCACGGGCACGCCGGTGGTCTTCGCGCACGGCTTTCCGGAGCTCGCCTGGTCCTGGCGCTTCCAGCTGCCGGCCCTGGCCGCAGAGGGCTACCGCGCCATCGCGCCGGATCAGCGGGGCTACGGGGTCACGGACCGGCCGCAGGCCGTCG
>JAZBPI010000078.1:0-26923 GCA_036351555.1 Pseudomonadales bacterium | reverse complement strand
TTCGTCTCGAGGAGTGTCGCGAGGCTGCGGATCACCTCGTCGGCGGCATCGGCGCCCAGGGTGGCGTCGAGCTCGGCGAGAGGGTCGAGCGAGATGAGGAGCAGCGCGAGGCGTCGTTCGTAGCGCCGGGCGCGGCCGATTTCCTCCTCCGCGACCCGCGCGAAGGCTCGGCGATGGGGGACCCGGGTCAGGGCGTCCAGCGTGGTCAGCCGTTCCAGCTCCTGATTGGCGCGTTCCAGGGCGTCCTTGAGTCCGCGCAGCTCCTGCTCCACCTGCCAGCGATCACTGTGATCATGGAAGACGAAGGCCCGGCCTGCGGTGTCGCCGCGGGGGTCCTGGATGTCCGTGACCGTGGTGCGCCAGGCCCGTTCCTCGCCCTTGAGGTCGAGGAAGAGATCGATCGGCGCGTCCACGGGCAGTTCCAGGACCTGCTCCCGGGTCATGGGAATAAGCTCCCAGAGAGGGCGGCCGATCGCGTCCTCCTCCGTGCGCTCCACCATGCGCAGGGCCGCGGGATTCAGATCCAGGATCCGCCCGTTGCGGGCGAGGACGAAGACCGCCTCCGGCAGATCGTGCATGACCTGCTCCCGACTGATCGGGACCAGGTCGAAGAGTTCCATCGTCAGCACGCGGGAGAAGAGGACGCCGGCAAGGGCGAAGCCGAGCGGCGTCGGATCGATCCACGGCAGCGGCGAACCGGGCAGCAGGTAGAGGACGTTGGCGGCGACCACCATGAGCGGCGCAGCGATCAGCAGCGCGGCGCGCCGTCGATGCCAGGACGAGTTCATGAGCGCCGCGAGCATGACCAGGATGCCGCTGCCCACCAGGGCGTAGGCCCAGAGTCTGTGCACCTGGAACAGGGGACCGTACTCCAGGGTCCAGCCCGTGAAGCCGTCGTGGACCGACAGGGCCGCGCGCGTCCAGACGAGATGATGGAGATCGTTGGTCGCGGCCAGCACCGTGACGGCGACGGGCACGGGCAGCAGGAGCGCCCAGCGACGCAGAAGTCCCGGTGCCCGGCCCGTGTAGGCGAGGGTGAACAGCAGCCAGGCGACCGGCGTGGCCGTGATGCCGGGGTACTGAAGGCGGGCTGCGAGAAACTTCCCGTCGAGGGTCGTGAGCAGGGTCGACGCGAGCTGTCCGAGGGACCACCAGGTCGCCGCCAGGAGCAGGGCCGCCAGGGCCCATCCTCCGGGCCGCGCCCGCAGGGGCCAGACGCGGGCGAGCACCAGGGCGCTGATCAGCGCCGCGGCGAGGCTCGGCAGGCTCCAGGGCGTCAGTTGCCACATGGCTTTCGTCGGGGATCCGCGAGGACGGGGCGCCGAAGTATAGGAATCGACCGGCGCCGACGCCGGTCCGCCTGACCCGCTCAGGCGGTGAACGACTCGCCGAGGGCCCCTTCGAGCGCCGCCAGCCGGCCCGTGAAGAAATGGTCCGCACCGGTCACGACCTGCGTCCGGCCCGGCGGCGCGAGCACGGCGAGGCGATCGCGAACCGTTCCGGCCGCCGCGAAGGCGTCCTGATCGCCGATCCAGGCGTGCACCGGCAGGGCGGAGGGCCCGTCCCGAGAAAAGGGCATGACGTCCATGGGCGGTGCGATCAGGATCAGGGCGCAGGGTCCGACGGTCGCCGCCATCCTGGGTGCGGCGTGCCAGAGCACCCAGGCCCCGAAGGAGTAGCCGACGAGCCACAGCGGCCCTTGCACCCGCTGCGTCAGCCATCGAGCAGACGCCAGGGCGTCGTCCTGTTCGCCGATGCCTTCGTCGAAGCGGCCTGCGCTGGCGCCGACGCCCCGGAAGTTGAAGCGAAGGCTGGCCAGCCCCGCCGTGCGGCAGGCCGCGGCCGCGCAGGACAGTACGGCATCGTCCAGGCTGCCGCCGAAGCGCGGATGCGGATGGCAGAGCAGGGCAGCGCCCCGGCTCCCGGTTTCCGGACGCTCGAGGCGCCCCTCGAGGTCACCGGCCGGCCCGTCGATGGTCACGGCTTCGATCATGGCGATCCCTTCGCCTCCCCCTGGAACGGAAACGGGGCGCCGAAGCGCCCCGTTCCGGTCAACGCCAGCGCTGCGTCAGTTGCCCGAGAGCTGGTAGCGCGCCGAGACCCCCCAGATGCGGGGCTCGGTGAGGAAGTAGTTGCGGAAGAAGCCCGACGTGTCCGACGTCAGGTAGTGACCGGTGACGTTGTTCCCGTTCTGGAGATTGCGCACCCAGGCCCGGAGCTGCCAGTGACCGTCGAAGCTCTCGTAGATCAGCGACGCGTTGTGCTGATCCCAGGCTTCGATGAAGTCGCCCCCGGTATTGAACTCCCGGGCGTACATGTCGTCCTGCCAGTAGTAATCCCAGCGCGGCGTGATGGACCCGGCGAGCGCCGGCACGTCCCAGGTGTACTGCACCCCGATGTGGATCGTGTTCTCCGGCGAATTCGGCAACTGGTTGCCGTCGATGTCCACGGGGATGCCGTCGGAGGTCTCCACGCCGGCTCCGTTGAGGAACGCGCGCGAGAAGTAGGCAGGCACGGACACGCCGCTCGCCGAGGTCTGGCTGACGTCGACCACGGTGCCGTCGTTGCGGATGTCGAGCGCCCCGGGCGCGCCCGTTGCCGGGAACAGGGCGGCATCGACGATGGCCCCGGTGATGTCCGCCTCGCGGGCGATGTAGTTCACGCCCGTGAGCGAACCCGGATCGATGTTGTTCAGGAGGATCCAGTCCGGATCGCCGCCGGTGCGGTTGGTCGGATCGAGGGACACGTCGCCGTCGACGGCCGTGTCCAGATAGGAATAGGCCCAGTCCACGGCCAGCTGTGGCAGGGTCTCCGGCCGCCACATGCCCTCCAGCTCGATACCCCAGATCTGGGCGTCGATGTTGTCGTTGATCGAGCTGTTGTTCGCGATCCGCGTCACCTGCAGACCGCCGTAGTCGTACGCGAAGAAGGTGCCGTTGAGGGTCATGCGCCCGTCCATGAACACGTTCTTGGTGCCGATCTCGATGGCGTCGATCTCCTCGGACGCGAAGGTGAAGGCCGACGTGTCCTGGAAGTCCGGCGGGATCGCGGGATTGAAGCCACCGGGCTTGTAGCCCCGGCTCAGGAAGCCGTAGACCATGGACTCGTCGTTGACCTGCCAGTCGAGACCGATGCGGCCGGTCCACTCCTTCCAGGTGTCCTCCGTCGGAGAGCCGGTGAGGATGCGCTGCTCGTTGAAGCCCGGGATGATCGGCACCTGGGCATTGATCGCGAGACGCTCGGGGCTGAGCGGGCCGGTGATCGCTGCTGCGTCGATGTCCGCCTGGCTGACCCCGTAGAGCTGGGTCAGGGCGAGGTCTGCGGGTGACGCCGGGGCGCCGAGCACGAAGCCCGTGATGCGCGACCAGAGTCGATCCGGCAGTGCCGCGAGCGCGCCCACATCGACGGCGTTGAACAGCACGGAGGTGTCGTTCACCTCCTTGTTGTCCTCGTTGTAGCGCATGCCGATGGTGAGCTTCAGGGACGGCGTCAGATCGAAGTAGGTCTCGCCGTAGATGGCGTAGCCGTCGCGCAGTGTTCCGTTCTGGGGGTTCGACGCGCTGTTGAAGGCGCCGGGATAGAGCGGCGGCGCCGCGAGCGCGGGATTGCCGTAGTTCGTCACCAGATCGAGGGTGTTGGCGAGCACGTAGTAGTCGCCGAAGGCCTCGCCCTCGTAGGTGTTCACGCCGGCGACGAAGTTGAAGGGCCCCTCGAACGACGATGCGAGCTTGGCCTCGAGAGTCCAGTACTCGCCCTTGCTCGAGGACTGGTCGTAGGCGAATACGCGGGTCTGGTCGACGGGGGCGATGCAGCCGCCCTCGACGCCGAAGGTGCCGTCCGTGTAGTTGCAGGGCCCGCTCCCGAAGTCCTCGCCGGCGCGCCCGGCAGGCAGCGACGTCGGCCAGAGGCCGTCCGGATTCAGCCCCGCTACCGGGTTGAGGGTCGGCCCGACGTCCATCAGGTAGTCCTGGCGCTGCAGGTACTCGGTCTCCTGATAGGCGCCGATGAGCCCGAAGCTCATGTTCTGGAACTCGTAGTCGAAGCCGAAGGCGAAGAGATCCTCCTCGTTCTGGAACACGGGCTCGAAGTCCGTGTGCATGTCGCGGAAGCCCATGCCCTCCGGCTGCGGGAACGCGTAGTTCAGGCCCGCGATATCGGTCTCGTCGCCGCGCACGCCGGCGGGCAGGGCACCGATGCCGCCGCCGAAGATCCCGCCGGTGGTGCTGCCGAGATGGGGACTGTCGAAGCCGAAGCCGTTCGGCAGGCAGCCGATGGTCGGCACGCTGTTGCGCTGGCACACCTGATTGGTGATGCGGACCCGGTCGCTGTCCTCCTTGAACTTCTGGTAGACGACCCAGAGGTTCGAGCGGTCCGTCATCGCCCATTCGCCGGTGACGCGATAGGAGTAGAGGTCGCGGCCGTCGACGTCGTCGTCGATGCCCGGCAGCGTATTGCCGTCCGCGTCGGTCTGTCCGAAGGCCGTATTGGTGATGTAGCCGTCCCGTTGAAGGTTCATGCCGGCAACACGGAAGGCGAGACGGTCGTTGATCGGAAGATTGAACGCCCCCTTGATGCGCTGGTGGCCGTAGTCACCGGCCTCGACGTCGATGAAGCCGTCGGTCTCATCGAAGTCCGGGCGCTTGGTGACGAAGTTGATGGCGCCGCCGGTGGCGTTGCGACCGAAGAGCGTGCCCTGGGGACCGCGCAGGACCTCCACGCGCTCCATGTCGTAGAACTCCGTGGAGTTCAGGTTCGTCCCGACCGGAATCTCGTTCAGGTGCAGCGACACGCCCGGATCCGCGCTCGCGCCGGTCACGAGCGTGCCGATGCCGCGGATGCTGACGCTCGCCCCACCGAAGTTGGTGGCCGAGAAGCTCACGTTCGGGGTGTTCATCTGCAGATCGGAGGGGGTGATGATCTGCCGATCCTCGAGCATGGCGCCGGAGAAGGCGCTCACCGCGATCGGCACGTCCTGGATGCTTTCCTGGCGACGCTGGGCGGAGACGATGACTTCCTCGACCACGTTGCTCCGGGCCGGAGGGCTCGATGCGGTGGCGGTGGCGGTCTGATCTGCAAGAACGACGGGGACGTGGCCCAGAGTGACGATGCTGCCGAGCAGCAACTCGCGCGCGCCACGCACCCGCCCGAACGGACGAGACTGCGACATGGTGTTCCTCCCCGGGAACAGCCTCGACGCCGACCTTCACACCGGAGCGGGAGCCGCGAGTATTTTTTGTATGTCTACGACCCCGGTAGCAGGCGCGAGGACTTTCCCCCTAGTTATATTCGTCGACTCCCCGTGCCGACGGAAACCTGTTTCCGAAATCTTGTCAAGCAACTTTTCGGCCTGTGCGAGGCCGGCGAGCGAAGTCGCTGTTCGGCGCCGGGCGAGCCCCGCCCGGCGCCGCCGCATTCCGAACGCGCCGCCAGCGCCCTGTACGCCCGGGACCGGCTTCCGCGGCTATCATGGGGCGACAACGACAGGGGGGCAGGGCATGGATTTCAGGGACGTCACTGTTGCGGAGCTCGTCGACCAGGTTCGGACGCGGCGCACGAGCGCCGAGGAGATCGCGCGGAGCACGCTCGCGCGCATCGATCGGGAGAATCCCCGTCTGAACGCCTTCGTGGCGCGCGTCGACGCGGACCAGGTGATCGAGGACGCACGGGCCATCGATGCGACCGTCGCCCGGGGTGAAGACCCCGGTCCGCTCGCCGGGGTCCCCGTCGGGATCAAGGACCTCGAGGACGTGCGCGGTCTGCGCACGACCTACGGCTCCGCGCTCTGGGCCGACGCGCCGCCGGCGGAGAGCGATGCACTGACCGTGGCGCGCATGCGCGCGGCCGGCGCGATCATCGTCGGCAAGACGAACACACCGGAGTTCGGTTGCAAGGGCGCGACGGACAATCCGCTCTTCGGGCCCACCGCGAATCCCTGGAATCTCGCCTATTCGCCGGGTGGCTCCTCCGGGGGCAGCGGCGCCGCGCTGGCCGCGGGACTCGTGCCGCTCGCGACCGGGTCCGACGGAGGCGGTTCGATCAGGATTCCCGCCGCGGTGTGCGGCCTGTCGGGGTTCAAGGCCAGCCAGGGGCGGGTGCCGCTGGCGGATCGCGGTGCGCCGACGACGGGGCTGCTCGCCGTGCGAGGGCCCATGACGCGGACCCTGCGCGACGCGGTCATCGCCCTCGACGCCATGCGCGGCCCGGATCCGCGGGACATCTTCGCATTGCCGGACGACGACGCGCCCTGGCTCGGCGCCTTCGACGCCCGTCGACCGCTGCAGCGGGTCGTCTGGTCGCCCGGCCTCGGCTATGCGCAGGTCGATGCCGATGTGCGCGCGGTCTGCGAAACGGCGCTGGCACGGCTGCGCGATGCGGGTGTGGAGGTCATCGAACGGGACCGCATCATCGACGAGCATCCCCTGCGCCACTGGTGGAATCTCTGGACGGCGGCCATGGCGCGCAAGCTCGGGGACCGGAAGGGCACGGCGGACTGGGAGAAGATCGACCCGCCGCTGCGCATGATGATCGAGCACGGCATGGCCGTGTCCGGCGCGGACTATGCGCGGGCCATCGATGCGGCGCACGACTACAACCTCCAGCTCGAGGCGGCCTTCGCCGATGCACCCATCATCCTGTCCGTGACCTGCGCGGGGCGGACGCCGAAGACCGGGGCGGACGGCACCATCAACGGAACGCCCACGGCAGGCTGGGTGGAGATGACCTTCGGCCTGAACATGACGCGCAATCCGGCGGCGACGGTCCACGCGGGGCTAGACCCGGACGGCCTGCCCGTGGGCCTGCAGGTCATCGGCCGTCAGCGGGACGACGTGGCGGTGCTCTGCGCTGCCGGCTTCATGGAGGAGGTGCTCGGCGGACCGGGGCGCGCACCTTTCTGAAAGGCGTCCGAGCCAGGGCTCGGCAGGTCAGCGGTACTGGCGGATGAGCAGTTCGCCATTGCGCTGGGTCATCTCGACGGCGCCGAGGGCGCTCATGCCGAGCAGCACGGCCCCTTCGAGATTCGGCGCGATGGCCGCCTCGATGTCCGTGAATTCCAGTGTGCCCAGGGCCAGGCGGTCGATGCGCGTGGTCCAGACCTCCGCAGGGCCGTTGGCGGTCGTCACCGGAATGCGTCGACCGCGCTGCAGACCGATGCGATCGGCGAGATCCTCCGGCACCACGATCGAGGTCGCGCCCGTGTCGAGGAGCATGCGTGCGGGGACGCCGTCGATGGTGCCGTCGGCGACATAGTGGCCGCGGCTGTTCCGCGCGAGGCGGACCTCGGCGACCCGATCCTCGAGCGTGCCCGTCGGCGCGCCGTTCGGATTCTCCTTGCGGTCCGCGACGCCCGAGAACAGGAGGGTCCCGGCGCCGAGCACGATGAGCCAGAACAGGGCCAGCATGCCGCGGCCCATGCGCTGGACGCCGTCCTCGATGCTCGGTGGGTGATTCTGCTTCATGGTTGCGCGGCGACTCAGCGCGAGCGCGCGGCCAGCGCCTCCTCGACGAAGTCGACGCGGTCGTTGCCGAAATACATGGCGTCGCCGAGGAAGAGGGTCGGCAGGCCGAAGGCCCCCCGTCCAAGAGCCTCCTCGACGTTCTTGCGCAGCGCCGCCTTCACCGTCGCATCCTGCGTGCCGCGCAGAATGAGCTCGGCATCGAGCCCTGCTTCGGTGAGCGTGGCGCGGAACACCGCTTCCTCGTGCAACGGGGCGGCCTGGGTCCACATCGCCCGCCACAGTGCCTCGTGATAGGTCGGAAAGACCCCTTCGCGCTGGGCCACGAGCGCGCCGCGCATGAGGGCGATGCTGGCCACCGGAAAGTGCGGATTCGGCCGGTAGGCCAGCCCCAGGCGTTCGGTCCAGCGGACCAGATCGTCCCGGTAGTAGGCCGCCTTCGCGGGGACCGCGGGCGGTGGCGTGTTGCCCGACTCCACGACCAGCGCCCCGAGCAGCGCCGGGCGGTACACGAGGGTGGCGCCGTGGCGTGCGGCGATCTCCGGAAGTCGCTGATCGGCCAGCCAGGAGTAGGGGCTGGCGTAGTCGAAGAAGAACTCGATGCGGGGGGCCATGGCCTTGGGCACTCTGCTGCAGCAACGACCCGCTACCTTACTCCACCACGACGCTGCCGGTCCCGGTCCCGACTCCGCCCGCGTTCGCTCCGCACTCCGGATCCGGGCGGGATGCAGGCGCGGCGCGGCATGCGATACTCGGCACAGACCGCCGGCGCGGTGCCGGGCGGGGGGAGGAGACGACGTCATGTCCGCAACGGGAACCTGGAAAGTCACGATCAACGGCCCCATGGGCGCGCAGCAGGGCACGCTGGATCTCGCCGTCGACGGCGATACGCTGACCGGCACCATGAACGGTGCCGCCGGCAGCATGGAACTCGCCGAGGGTCGCGCCAACGGCAACAACCTCAGCTGGATCGCGAACATGACGTCGCCCATGCCCATGAAGCTCGAGTTCACCGCGGAGGTGGACGGCGACAGCATCAGCGGGAACGTGAAGCTCGGCGCCTTCGGCAACGCGAGTTTCGCCGGCGAGCGCGCCTGACGCGACGGCGGGCCCCCCGTGGCCCGCCTTCCGGCTGCGCCAGGACTGCTGTGCGTCGGATGATCGATCTCCAGCACCGTCAGGGGAGGACGCGATGAGCGATCGCTACCGTCTGCTCGGTGCCGAGAACTCGCCCTACTCGGTCAAGGTCCGGTCCTTCCTGCGCTACCGGCAGGTGCCGCACGACTGGGTGTTGCGCAGTCAGGCGCAGGACGAATTCCAGCGCCTCGCGCGCCTGCCCCTCGTGCCCCTGCTGGTGACCCCCGAGGGCGAGGGTCTGCAGGATTCCACGCCGATTCTCGAGTCCCTCGACGCGCGTTTGCCCGGACCCTCGATCCATCCGCCCGACGCCGCGCCGGCGTTTCTCTCCGCGCTGCTCGAGGAGTACGGGGACGAGTGGGGCAACAAGTGGATGTTCCACTTCCGCTGGGCCCGCGAGCTGGATCAGCTGGCGGCGTCCCGCCGACTGGTCGACGACATGATGCCCGGTGTCGATCCGGCCCAGGCGCCGCGGCTCGCCGCCGGCATCCGCGAGCGCATGGTGCCGCGTGTGTCCTTCGTCGGCTCCAACGAGACCACGGCGCCGCTGATCGAAACCTCCTTCGTGGACGCCCTCGATCTGATCGAGGCCCATCTCGGCGCACGGGCCTATCTCTTCGGTGCCCGCCCTGCGCTGGCGGACTTCGGTCTCGCGGCAGAGTTCTACGAGCTCTCCCTGGATCCGACCCCCGCCTCGGCCCTGGCCGGACGTCCGCGGGTCCTCGCCTGGTGTCGGCGCATGCTCGACCCACGGGACGAGGGGCCCTTCGAGGCCCTCGAGACCCTGCTGCCCACGCTGGAGCCCTGGCTGCGGCGGGAGGTCGCGGGGCGCTTCCTGCCCTGGTCGGACGCCAACGCGCACGCCCTCACGGGCGGACACGAATCCTTCACCGTCGAACTGGAGGGGGGTGTCTGGACCCAGGCCCCCCAGAAGTATCACGCGCGATCGCTCTCCGTGCTCCGCCAGCGGTTCTCCGCACTCGATGCAGGTCAGCGCAGCGTGCTCGAGCCGATCCTCCAGCGCAGCGGCTGCCTGCGCTGGCTCGAGTAGCCTCGGCGCGCCGCTCGCGACCGCCAGTGCGGCACGGCCTGCCCGGCGTCTAGAGAATCTCGTGGATGCGGTAGGCCACGCCCTCGGGCGTCAGTCGGCCGACGCCCACGCAGAGGACGCGATTCAGCCAGCTCCAGGACTCTGCTGCGGTCTGGAACAGGGGCGCGGTCCGGAAGTAGTAGGCCGTCGGATCGATGCGCGTGCGTGCGGCAGGATCGGTCATGACGGCCGCCGCTTCCGGCGGTACGTACAGGCGCCCGCCATAGGTCGTGTAGATCCGTGCGCCGTCGTCCGTCTCCAGGCAGGCGCGCACGTCGATGTGCAGGCAGCCATCCGCCATGATCAGCGCGAAGTCGCCCCCGCCCGGCAGCAGGCGGCCGGAAAGGCGTTCGCCCGTGACGCTGCCGCCGGTGACGTAGGCGAGGATCCGCGTGCCCTCGGGCGTGGGGCCCACGGGTACGTTGTCGAGCGTGGCCGTGAGTTCGCACAGGAATCGGCTGTGCAGTTCGTACATCATGGTGCGTCTCCTCCCTCCCCGGGATCGCCGCATGATCGGTTCCGACGAGGACCCCGGCAAGCGCAGACCTTCGGAGTTCAACGGTGCATACCGACGGCAGCTTCATGCTCCAGATGCTGGTCTTCCTCGGCGCCGCGCTCGTCGCCGTGCCGATCACGCGCGCCCTCGGCATCGGCAGCGTGCTCGGCTATCTTCTTGGCGGCATCGTCGTCGGCCCGCCGGTGCTGGGCCTGGTCACGGATGTCGACGGCCTGCTGCACTTCTCCGAGTTCGGCGTGGTGCTGCTGTTGTTCGTCATCGGACTCGAGCTGCATCCCCGTCGCCTGTGGATTCTCCGCCAGGCCATCTTCGTCGCCGGCGGCGCGCAGATGGCGATCACGACCCTGGTCCTCGGGGCGGTCGCTGCGCTGCTGCTCGACGACTGGCGGGCCGGCATGGTGATCGGCTTCGCCCTCTCGCTCTCGTCCACCGCCTTCGTGCTGCAGACCCTCGCCGAGAAGAAGCGCCTCACCACGCCGGCAGGGCGCAGCGCCTTCGGGATCCTCCTGTTCCAGGATCTCGCGATCGTGCCGGGGCTCGCGCTGCTGCCCCTGCTCGCCGGCGGCATGGGCGAAGGGATCGGTCTGTCCGACTGGCTGCTGCCCGTCGGCGCCGTGGCCGCGGTGCTCGCCGGCGGGCGCTACGCCATGCGCCCCCTGCTGCGCATCGTCGCGGGCACGGGCATCCACGAGCTGTTCACGGCAGCGACGCTGCTGCTCGTGCTCGGCACGGCGATGCTCATGGAAGCCGCAGGCCTGTCCGCGGGCCTCGGCGCCTTCCTCGCGGGGGTCCTGGTGGCGGATTCGGAGTTCCGGCACCAGCTCGAGACCGACATCCTGCCTTTCAAGGGGTTGTTGCTCGGCCTCTTCTTCATGGCCGTGGGCATGAACGTCGATCTGGCGCTCCTCCTCGATCGCCCCTTCGTGATTCTTTCCGGTGCGATCGCCCTGCTCGCCCTGAAGGCTGCGCTGCTGCTGCCCGTGGCCCGTGCCACGGGACTGCGCACCCCCGAGTCCGGGTCCCTGGCCCTGATGCTGGCGCAGGGCGGGGAATTCGCCTTCGTGCTGTTCGGTCAGCCCGCGGTGACGGAGCTCGTCACCGGCGACGTGCTCCAGGTGCTCACGCTGATCGTGATCCTGTCCATGGCGCTGACGCCGCTCCTGTTCGTCTTCGACGGCTGGCGCCGATCCCGCGCCGACGCGCTGCCGGAAGTGCCGGAAGCCGTCCCCGAGGACGTCGAGCACGAAGTGGTCATCGCGGGCTTCGGCCGCTTCGGTCAGGTGGTCGGCCGCCTCCTGTCCATGGCGGGCATCCGCTTCACGGCAATCGAGCTCTCGGCGCTGGAGGTGGACTTCGTGCGTCGCTTCGGCCACGAGGTGATCTATGGCGATGCACGGCGACTCGATGTGCTGCGCAATGCCCACGTGGATCGCGCCCGGACCTTCGTGATCGCCGTCGACGATGCGGAGGCCTCCATCGCCATCGCCCGGCTCGTGCGCGAGCAGTTCCCGCGCCTGAACGTGCTTGCTCGGGCCCGCAATCGCCAGCACGTCTTCCAGCTGCGTGATCTCGGCATCGCCGCGATCAGCCGCGACACGCTGCTGTCGGCCGTCGAACTCGGGGGGGATGTCCTCGAGGCCATGGGCATGGCGCCGGAACAGGTCGCACAGAGTCGCGAGCGGTTCCTCGAGCACGACAAGCGCACGCTCGAGGATCAGTACGCGACCCATCTCGATGGGGAGGCCTACGTGCAGGCCGTGCGCCTGGCGGCCGCGGACCTGCGTGCCCTGTTCGAGGCGGATGCGCGGGGAGGACCGGGCACACCGCCGGCGAACGCCGACCCGCTCTGACCGTGTCGCGGGGCACCGCCCGGAGCGATCTCGACGGCGGCGCCGCGGGCCGCTGAAGGGGCCTGCTCGTCCCTCAGCAGACCGCGCGGGCCGGCTCCGTGGGGCGCAGGCCGGGGAGGGCCTCCTCGAGTACGGTCTCGATGCGCTCGGCGAGCACGAAGTGGATGTCGTCGCGAACCTTCTCCGGCAGCTCGGCGAGATCGCTCTCGTTGTCCTTCGGCAGCACGATCCGGCGCATGCCGGCGCGATGCGCAGCCAGCACCTTCTCCTTGATCCCGCCGACGGGCAGCACCAGGCCCGAGAGGGTGATCTCTCCGGTCATGGCGAGATCCCGGGCGACGGGGCGTCCGGTGTAGAGGCTCGCCAGGGCCGTCACCATGGTGACGCCGGCGGAGGGACCGTCCTTGGGGACGGCACCCGCCGGGACGTGCAGGTGCACGCCCTGTTCGGCGATCAGCGAGCGATCGATGCCGAGGCGGGCGGCGGCGCTCCACAGCCAACTGCGGGCGGCGCGGGCCGACTCCTGCATGACCTCGCCGAGCTGCCCCGTGAGGATGAGCTTGTCGTCCTTCGGCACCAGTGCGGCCTCGACGTAGAGCACGTCGCCCCCGGCCTCCGTCCAGGCGAGGCCCGCGGCGACGCCGTTCGCCATGTTCCGCCGTGCCTGCTCCGGGAAGAACTTCTCCGGACCGAGCAGATCCCGGAGCATCGCGCTCGTGACCGGCCCCCCGGCCGCCCCCTCGAGAATGCGCCGCGCGGTCTTGCGCGCGATGCGTCCCAGGGCGCGCTCCAGATTGCGCACGCCGGCCTCGCGCGTGTAGCGCGCGATGATCTCCGCGAGCACGGCATCGTCGATCTCGAGCTGGGCCGCGTCGAGACCCGCGTCCTCCCGCTGCCGGGGCAGCAGATAGCGCCGCGCGATGGCGATCTTCTCCTCGTCCGAGTAGCCGGAGAGGCGGATCACCTCCATGCGATCGAGCAGGGGGCGCGGAATGCCCTCGAGGCTGTTGGCCGTGGTCACGAACAGGACCCGGGACAGATCGAAGGGCAGGTTCAGGTAGTTGTCCCGGAAGCTGTCGTTCTGTGCCGGATCGAGGATCTCCATGAGCGCGGCCGAAGGATCACCGCGGAAGTCGCGGCCGAGCTTGTCGATCTCGTCGAGCATGATCATGGGATTGGCCGTCTCGGCACGGCGCAGCGCCTGCAGGATGCGGCCCGGCATGGCACCGATGTAGGTGCGGCGATGGCCGCGCAGTTCCGCCTCGTCGTGGAGTCCTCCGAGCGCCAGGCGCTCGAACACGCGGCCCATGGCCCGGGCGATGGACTTGCCCAGGGAGGTCTTGCCGACCCCGGGCGGGCCGACGAAGCAGAGGATCGGCGCCTTGGCGTCCGGGTTCATGCGCATGACGGCGAGGAACTCGAGAATCCGTTCCTTGATGTCGTCGAGACCGTAGTGATCCTCGTCGAGCACGCTGCGCGCGTGGACCAGATCCAGGTTGTCCTCCGTGGTCGCGTGCCAGGGGAGCTCTGCGATGAGCTCGAGGTAGCTGCGCGTGAGCTGGTAGTCCGGGGACTGGGCATTGAGGCGCGTCAGGCGCTTGAGCTCGCGCTCGGCCTCCTTGCGCACCGCCTCCGGCAGCTCGAGTTCCTCGATGCGTTCGCGCAGCTCCGCCGCCTCGCTCTCGCCGTCCTCGCCTTCGCCGAGTGCTTCCTCGATGGACTGCTTCTGCTGACGAAGCACAGCCTCGCGCTGATGCTGCTCGATGCTCTGCGAGGCGCGCTCGGCGATCTCCCGACGCACCTCGTTGACGCGCTGCTCGTGCAGCAGGATCTCGTGCATGGTCTCCAGGACACGCCGGAGCGTGTCGGCGTCGAGCACCTGCTGCTGACGCTCCACGGTGAGGTTGGCGAGAGACGCCATGCGGTAGTGCTGGGCGAGGGGATCGGAGATCGACAGCACCAGGTGCTGGAACATCTGATCGCCGTTGCGCGGATCGATGAGATTGGCGATCTCGTTGCCGAGGCGATGGTTCTCGCGGATCAGCGCCTCGATCTCCGGACCCTCGCCCCGGGGCAGACCGAGCCGCTCGATCTCCGCCTCGAGGTAGCCGTCGGCGTTCCGGATCGACAGCAGCCGGACCCGTTCCAGGCCCTGCACGAGCACCTGAAGGCCGCCGTCGCCGCCCTCGATCCGACGGATGGCGACCAGGGTGCCCAGTTCATGGAGATCGTCCGCGGTCGGTTCGTCGAGCGCCGCGTCGCGCTGGGCCACGCAGACGAGCAGCTGCTCCGCTCCCGCCGACTGCCGCGCGGCCTCGACGGCGGCGAGCGACGCCGGTCGGCCCACGGCAAGGGGTGCCGCAAGCTGCGGAAACACCACCGTGTTCTTCAGGGGTAGAACGGGAAGGACGTCCGACATCGGGATCTCCGGAAGAAAAGGCTCCTTCCGGATGTGGCGGCACCGCACGGGAATTTCAATCCGTCGGGCACGCTCGGGGCGACTGCTCGGGAGTGACCGCTGAAGGGTGAGCTCGACACCACACCGGGCGGTGCGGTGCGAGCGCGCGCCTGCGGACCGGGTCTCAGGGCATCTGGATGCCGCCGCGCCCGCCGCCGCCCATCATGCCGCCCCCTCCCATGGGGCCACCCATGCCGCCACCACCACCCTGCCCGGGGATGACCAGGCCGGAGGCGGCTTCCCGGCGCAGCTCCTGGAGCTGCTCGATGGTGTCCCGCACGGCCACCTCGGCCTCGGCGCCGAAGCGCTCGACTGCGTCGCCGAGGGACGTGGCCTCGATCTCGAAGTTGATCGGCAGCGAGCCGCCCGGCGTCATGAGCGACGCCTGGCCGATGTAGCGCACCGGACGCGTGCTGTCGTCGTCGCCGTTCGGAGTCACCGGTGTCAGACGCTGGATGGTTCCCACGCGGCGGTCGGTGAAGACCTCCTCGCGATACAGTTCGTCCACCTGCATGCGGATGTCGTCGGCGGTCGGCTCGCTCACGTCGGGGCTCCTGTGGGTTCTCGAGGACGGCGCACATGATGCCGGAGGACCGCACCCTTGCCAAAGGCCGGGCAGCTGTCCGGCCCGGGGGCTGTCCTCCCTGGAGGTGAATGCGTATAGTGCGCCTCGCGCCACGTGGAATCCGGTCATTGTGTGGCGTCCTGCGAGTGGGCCGTTCCGGCCATCGTCGATTCTGTTTTTCTTGTCGTACACCGCCTGACCGGCACGGATGCCCTGCGTCCCTGAGGCCGTGTCGGGAGCAGTTCATGTCCGCATTTCATGATCTCGGCCTCATGGCCGAGCTGGTTCGTGCTGTGGCCGATCAAGGCTACGAGACCCCCACCCCCGTGCAGGCCGGCGCCATTCCGCCGATCCTCGAAGGCCGCGACCTCATGGCCGCCGCGCAGACGGGTACGGGCAAGACCGCAGGGTTCACCCTGCCGCTGCTGCAGCGCCTCATGCAGAACACCGATGGCCCGCGTCGCACTCGTGCGCTCGTGCTCGTGCCGACCCGGGAGCTCGCGGCCCAGGTCGCCGAGAGCGTGCGGACCTACGGGGCGCATCTGCCGCTGCGATCGGCGCTCGTCTTCGGTGGTGTCGGCCTCCAGCCGCAGATCGCCGAACTGCGTCGTTCGCCCGAGATCCTCATCGCCACCCCCGGTCGTCTCCTCGACCTGGCGGCCCGCAAGGCCGTCGATCTGTCGAAGATCGAGATCCTCGTCCTCGACGAGGCGGATCGCATGCTCGACATGGGATTCATCCACGACATCCGTCGCGTGCTGGCCCTGCTGCCGAAGCGGCGCCAGAACCTGCTCTTCAGCGCCACCTTCGCGGACGAGATCCGCGGCCTCGCGCAGGGGCTGCTCGATCGCCCTGTGCAGGTCGAGGTCGCCGCGCGCAATGCGACCGCGGACACGGTCGCACAGCGGTTCATCGCCGTGGACGCCGGGCGCAAGGCGGAGATGCTGATCCATCTCTTCGAGGCGAATGGCTGGGATCCCGTGCTCGTCTTCACGCGTACCAAGCACGGTGCGAACCGACTCGCGGAAAAGCTGGTGAAGGCCGGCATCGAGGCGGAAGCGATTCACGGCAACAAGAGCCAGAACGCCCGGACCCGGGCCCTCGCCGGGTTCAAGGCGGGGAAGGTGCGGGTGCTGGTGGCCACGGACATCGCGGCCCGCGGTCTCGACATCGATGGCCTGCCCCAGGTGGTGAACTTCGAGCTGCCGAACGTGCCCGAGGACTACGTCCATCGCATCGGCCGTACGGGCCGTGCGGGGGCGTCCGGCGCGGCGCTCTCGCTCGTCGCCGTGGACGAGCGCAAGCTCGTGCGGGGCATCGAGCGCGTGCTGTCGCGCCGCATGCAGCTGGAGATCGTTCCGGGCTTCGAGCCGACCGGCAAGCCTGCGCCGCCGGACGACCGACCGGCCCGCCCGCAGGGCGGCGGACGCAGCCAGGGCGGTGCCCGCGGTGGCGCCCCGCGCAACGGCGGTGCGCGCAACGGCGGCGGCAACGCGCCCCGTGGCGGTGGAAGCGGCAATGGCTCCGGCAATCGGCGGGGCCGTCGTCCCGCGGATCGTCGCGCAGCCTGAGTCTCCCCGGGGGCTGCCGAAACCCGCTTTCGGCAGCCCGTCTTCCCTTCCGGCGCGTCGAGCACCTGCGCCGGAGGCGTTCAGGACCCTTTCGCCTTCCCCCGGATCAGCCGGGAATGGCAGCGATCGCCTCGATCTCCACCACCGCCCCGGCAAGGAGCAGGCCGGAGATCACGGTCGAGCGTGCCGGTGGCGCATCGGGGAAGTACTCCGCATAGACCCGGTTGTAGTCCGCGGCGTGGGATGCGTCCGTGAGGAAGCTGGTGACCTTCACCACGTCCTCGAGGCCGCAGCCTCCGGCGGCGAGCACCCCCTTGAGATTCTCCAGCGCCTGGCGGGTCTGGCTGGCGGCGTCGGGCCCGGCAAGCTTGCGCTCGGCGTCGACGCCGAGCTGCCCCGAGGCGAACAGGAAGCCGTGGGCAGCGATCCCCTGGGACAGGGGCAGGGGGCGTCCGGCGATTTCCATGGGCTGACCGATCACCTTGCGTGACATGTGCGGCTCCTCAGTGGTGAATGACCGCGCGGAGCATAGCGCGGCCTCTCCTGCTGCCGCAGAATTTCCACGCCTGCAGGGGGGCAGGGTGATCCCTTTCCGCTGCCTGGGGTCGCGCAGCTCAGGGTGCCCGCGATGACGCAGACGTCCATGATCGAGGTGCATGCGGGCCGCCGCGTCCGGGAGCGGGTCGCCCGCGAGGGCTTCCGTCTTGCCGATTTCCCCAGGGTCCTGGGCGCTGCGGGCGGTCCCAAGTGGCTCGTGCTGCATGGCTTCGACCGCGTGCTCGCGCCGCGCATGGCGGGCCTGACTCAGGACACCACCCTGATCGGATCGTCCATCGGGGCCTGGCGCTTCGCGGCCTGGGCGCAGGACGATCCGGTCGCGGCCATCGATCGGCTTCTCGATGCCTATCTGCTGCCCGAGCACTTCGATCCGGCGGTGCGCGATTTCGCCTGGCTCTTCCAACGCCATCTCGATGCGCTGCTCGGCCCCTCGGGCGCTGCGGAGCTCTGTGCGCATCCGCGCTTCGGCGTGCACGTGGTGGTCTCGCTCTTCGCACCGTCGCGCCTGCCCATGGCGCTGCGCCTCGCCGGCACGGCGCTGCGCAATGCGGTGTCCCGGCCCGCTTTTTCCGCGGCGGCTTCGGGTCGACTCCTGCCCCGTCGGCTGCTCTGCGCGTCGCGCATGCCGGCGCCCGATGCCGTCGAGGGCTGGCCGGCCGAGGCGGTCCCTCTGCGACCGGAGACGGTTCCTGCGGCACTCATGGCGACGGCCGCGGTCCCCGGCATGATCCCGCCCGTCGCGGGGCTCGGTGCGGATGGCAAGGGGCTCGGCGTGGACGGCGGAATCGTCGACTACCACTTCGACGGGCAGCCCGGGCAGGGCGGCTTCGTGCTCTATCCGCACTTCTACCCGACGCTCACGCCGGGGTGGTTCGACAAGCCCTTTCCCGCTCGCCGCAAAAGGGCCGCGTCGATCGACGATCTGCTCCTGATCTGTCCGAGCGCCGCCTTCGTCGCGGGCCTGCCGGGAGGCCGCATCCCGGACCGGGGAGACCCGCGACGGCTCGGCGCGGCCGGATGCCGCGAGGCCTGGTGTGCGGCCGCCGACGCGGCGCGCCGTCTCGGTGACGAACTCGAGGAGCTCCTCGAGGGCGACCGCATGGCCGAGCGGATCCTCGCAGGCCCGTCTCCGGCGTGTCAGGCTGCGCCCTAGCTCGGGCGCGCCGCCAGCTGCGCATGCCAGCGGGACAGGTTCGGCAGCTCATCGGGACGCTCCCGCCGGGTGGCCTTCGCGAAGTCGATGGCGATGCCCGCCGAGATGACCGCGACGCTTTGCTGGTCGCCGGCCCGGCAGCGGCTCCGGCCCAGGCGCACGTCGAACAGCGGCAGCCTGATCGCGGCGATCCGGGCGCTCACCTCACCCCACTCGGGCACCACCTCCTCGCGATCCTCGAAGAAACCGGTGAGGTTCCGGAAGGCCGCGGCGACGGGCGTGAGGACGTTCGGTTCGGCGCCCGGTTCCCCATCTCCACCATCGCCTGCGCCTCGGCGCTGCTGCCGAAGTGTCGCGGTTCCGGATGGAGGGTCTCGAAGCAGCGGCAGATGACGACCGGCTCCGCGATGCGGACCCCGTCGTCCAGCTCGAGAACGGGAATGCGTCCGACGGGATTGCGGCGATGCATCGCCGGACGCGCGTCCGTATCATCGATGAGGCTCCCTCACGGAATGGAACGTCCTCATGCCTCGCAATCGTCGCGTCCTCCTGCGTGAACTGCCGAGCGACAAGCTCGCGCCCGAACACTTCGCCATGGACGAGGTCGACGCGCCCGATCCGGGCGCCGGCCAGGTGCTGGTGCGCACGATCCTCCTGTCCCAGGACGCGGCGAACCGTGCCTGGATGCAGGGCGCGACCTATCGGGACGCCATCACGGCCGGGCAGGTCATGGACAGCGGCGGCATCGGTGAGGTCGTCGCGTCCCGTGCCGAGGGCATCGCCGTCGGCGATCTCGTCTGGGGCGAGACGGGCTGGCAGGAGTACGCGGTGCTCGAGGGGCGTCGGGTCAGCAAGGTCGGGCCCCATCGGCCCCTGAGTCATCAGATCTCGCTCCTGGGCGTCGCCGGCAAGACCGCCTATCACGGTCTGCTCAACGTGCCGGGCATCCACGCCGGCGAAACGCTGCTGGTCTCCGCCGCAGCGGGGTCCGTCGGGTCCATGGTCGGCCAGATCGGCCGGATCCGCGGCGCCCGGGTCGTCGGGATCGCCGGTGGCGCGGAGAAGTGCGCCTGGGTGAAGGAGACCCTCGGCTTCGATGCCTGCCTGGACTACAAGGATCTCCAGACGCCCCTGCCCAAGCAGGTCCGCGCGGCCTGCCCGGACGGCGTCGACGTCTACTTCGACAACACCGGGGGGGACATCCTCCAGGCGGCGCTCTTCGCCATGAACAACCGCGGCCGCATCTCCTGCTGTGGCGCCGTCTCCATGTACGACGGCAAGCCCCGGCCCGGGCCCTTCGGCGTCCCCGGGCTCATCGTGGTCAAGCGGCTGCGCGTGGAGGGCTTCATCGTCTCGGACTTCGCGCATCTGGATGCCGATGCGGAACACGACCTCGCGCTCTGGGCGCAGGACGGTCACCTGAAGGTCGTCGAGGACATCCTCGATGGCCTCGAGCGCGCCCCGGAAGGCCTGATCGGTCTGCTCGCCGGGGACAATCGGGGCAAGCGCATGATCCGCGTCGCGCCGGATCCGTCCTGAACACGCACGCGGGCCTCTGCCGATGAGTGTCCCCGTGCCGCGCGCGGGCCTCTGGCCCTGGCTGCTGGTCGCGCTCGCGGTCGGCGTCCTGGTCTACCTGCTGCGCCCGATCCTCATGCCCTTTCTGGTCGCGACACTCTTCGCCTATCTCGGCGACCCCCTGGTGGATCGGCTGGAGCAGCGCGGTCTCGGCAGAACGGGAGCCGTGCTCCTCGTGTTCTCCTCCCTGACGCTCCTCGGGGTCGGTGCGCTGCTCGTCTCCGTGCCCCTCCTCGGCTCGCAGATCGAACTGCTCTACGCGCGCATGCCGGCGGCCCTCGACTGGCTGCAGAACGACGCCCTGCCCTGGGTGGAGGCGACCTTCGGTGTGCCGGTCAGTCACCTCGATCTCGCGCAGGTGCGCAGCGTGGTCATCGACAACTGGCAGTCCACGAGCAACGTGCTCGGCTCGGCCCTCGCGGGCATCGGCCAGTCGGGTCTCGCCTTCGTCGCGCTGCTCACCAGCCTCGCGCTGATTCCCGTGGTGACCTTCTACCTGCTGCGGGACTGGGATCTCCTGATCGCCCGGATCGGTGCGCTCCTGCCACGAGAGGCGGAGCCGGTGATCGTGCCGTTGGCGCGGGAGTGTGACGAGGTCGTCTCCGCCTTCCTGCGCGGCCAGATGCTCGTGATGGCGGCCCTGGGCCTGGTCTACGGGGTCGGCCTGTGGATCGTCGGCCTCGAGTTCGCGCTGATCATCGGCCTCGTGGCGGGACTGGCGAGCATCGTCCCCTATCTCGGCTTCGTGGTGGGCTTCTTCACGGCGACGCTGGCGACCCTGTTCCAGTTCGATCCCGTCTGGCTGCCGCTGCTCGGCGTCGCGGCCGTGTTCACCGTGGGACAGATGCTGGAGGGGTTCGTGCTCACACCCTGGCTCGTGGGCGACCGCATCGGTCTGCATCCCGTGGCCGTGATCTTCGCGGTCCTTGCCGGGGGGCAGCTGTTCGGCTTCACGGGCATCCTGCTCGCGCTGCCGGTCGCGGCCATGATCGCCGTCGCCCTGCGCCACGCGCACGAGCCCTATCTGCGCAGTCGCTTCTATGCCGGCGGGACGGGCGACGCGGCGGATGCCCGTCCCCCCCGGGAGCCCTGACGCCGCCGCGCTCAGCGTCGCTTGCGCAGGCGCAGGCTCGCGAGATTGACGGGGCCACCACAGTAGAGATCGTGGGTGATGGCCGCTTCCACGGCGCCGGTCGCCAGCGCACCGGCGTCCTGCTCCGATGCCCAGAGCGCATGGAGAGCGCCCATGGCCAGCGGGGCGCCCGAACCGATCGCGAAGTACTGCTCGAAGCGCGTCACGGACAGATCGGACGCCACGTGGAAGAGACCGCCGGGGCAGATCACGAGGAAGGTCGAGTCGAGATCGCCGAAGGGCGAGTCGTGGTCCTCCGGCTGGTCGCGCACGAAGGAATAGCGGTCGTGCAGGTCCTTCCAGAGAAGATTGAAGAACCGGAAGATGGTGACGCCGTCGGTGAGCGTCGGTGCCCGCTTCCGCCCCCCGAGCCAGTCCTCGAAGATGTTGGAGTAGAGCGTCCATCCCGTGGACGCGACCCAGGCCTGGCCGATTCGACGCATCTTCGGGTCGGCGAGGTTGCTGCTCGGCACCTTCTCGCCGCCGAAATGGATCATGGAGTCGGTGGCGAGCGCGATCTCGCCGTCACGAACGACGGCAGCGGCAATGGACATGATGGGATCCGGCGGTCAGGGGCGGCGTATTCTACAGCGCCGGACGCGGGTCCGCCGGCCTGGTTCAGGCCCCCGGAGGCAGGACCGGGCGGTAGATCGGGAACTCCTTGCGGGAAATGGCCCAGGCGTGCAGCTCCGCCACGGAGTCGAAATCGCGCAGCGCCTCGAGCTGACGCTCGGTCACGGCCATGAGGCCGAAGTCGCCCGCGGAGCTGCGTTCCAGGGCCACGCGAGGCTTGATCCAGATGCTGTCGTCCGTTTCCTTCTCGTCGTGGATGCCGGTCTGTCCCGGCGGGGCCTCGGCGATGAAGAAGCGCGTGTCGAAGCGGCGGGGCCGACCGATGGGCGTCACCCAGCGGTTGAAGTAGTGCAGGTGATCGCAGGCCAGCCTGAGCCCCTCGCGCTCGCAGAGTTCCATGAGATCGAGGCGTCCCTCGTGCACGTCGTGACGATAGGCGTCGAAGCGGGCTTCGTGCGCATCGTCCTGCCAGGCCAGCAGCTCGCCGGTCGCATCGTAGGCGAGGCAGAGCCCGGACTCCTCGAAGGTCTCGCGGATCGCGGCGATCCAGAAGCCGCGCCACTCGTTGCCGACGGCGGCGAGCTGGGCGGCCTGGCGCTCGTCGGGTCCGGTCCGCCAGGGATCGTAGGCGTGTAGATGGTCGTCGCCCTCGACGCGCCCACCGGGAAAGACGTACATGCCGCCGGCGAAGGCCGCCTGGTTCGTGCGCCGGAGCATGAAGATCTCCAGCTCGATGCGGCCATCGTGATCGGCGTCGCCGTCGCGGGCGATGATGACGGTCGCCGCGGGGCGGATGGGCTGGACGGCGCGTTCGGCCATGGGAGGCTCCGGCAGAAGGACACGGCATCATACCGTGGCCGCGTCCGGCATCGGACCTGCAAGGCGCCGCGGTGGCCGGGTTATGCTGCCCGCCGGACCGGCAGGAGAGGGCAGGGGACATGAACATGAAGGCGGCCCAGGCGGGCCTGAATCCGCAGCAGCTCGCGCGCATCCGGACCCATCTGGAACAGCGCTACATCGAACCCGGAAAGGTCGCGGGATTCCTGCCCCTCGTCTATCGGCGGGGAGAGATCGCCTACTGCGAACCGCTCGGTCTCATGGACGTGGAACGGCGCAAGCCCATGCGCGAGGACACCCTCTTCCGCATCTATTCCATGAGCAAGCCGATCACCTCGGTCGCACTCATGATGCTGTACGAGGAAGGGCACTTTCAGCTCCACGACCCGGTGCATCGCTGGATTCCCGAGTGGCGGAACCTGCGGGTGTTCCGCAGCGGCAGCTATCCGAACTTCCTCACGGACCCCTGCGAGCGGCCGATGAACGTCAAGGATCTGCTCACGCACATGAGCGGTCTCACCTACGACTTCATGCACGCGACCAACGTCGATTCCGCCTACCGGAAGGCCGGCGTGCGCTCCAACGTCGAGGGCAGGACCCTCAAGGACATGATCGACGCGCTGGCGACCATTCCCCTCGAGTTCTCCCCCGGCACGGCCTGGAACTACTCCTTCGCGACCGATGTCTGCGGCCACCTGGTCGAGGTGATGAGCGGCCAGCGCTTCGACCGCTTCCTGAAGGAACGCATCTTCGACCCCCTCGGCATGGAGGACACCTTCTTCCAGGTGCCGCCGGAGAAGCTCGAGCGTTTCGCCGCCAACTACGAGCGCGGCGCCGACAAGCAGGTCCGCCTCCTCGACGACCCCATGAACAGCCCCTACGGCCGCGAGGTGACGCTGCTGTCCGGCGGAGGCGGCCTGGTGTCCACCGCGCACGACTACCTGCGTTTCTGTCGCATGCTCCTCGGCGGCGGAACCCTCGACGGGGCGCGGATCATCGGTCCCAAGACTCTCGAACTGATGGCCGCCAATCATCTGCCGAACGGCGACGATCTGACGCGCTGGGCGCGCGGCACCTTCAGCGAAACCACCTACGAGGGCTACGGCTTCGGTCTGGGCTTCTCGGTGAACCTCGGCGCCGGCGCCACCTCCTCGGCGGGATCGGCGGGCGAGATCGCCTGGGGCGGCGCGGCGAGCACGATCTTCTGGGTCGATCCCGCGGAGGACCTCGCGGTCATCCTCATGACCCAGTTCATGCCGTCGGGCACCTTCAACTTCCGGGGTCAGATGAAGGCCCTCGTCTATCCGGCGATCGAGCCGGACTGAGCGCCCTCGCGCGCGTCCACGACGCAGCATGCCCTGCGCCGGCGGCCCCCGGGCCGCCGGCGCCGATCAGAAGCCGTGGAAGGTCGCGAGTTCCTCGAGCGGCGCCCGCTCGCTGCGGAAGCTGGCGAGCGGGTGGGTGCGGTCCTCGTGACCCAGACCCATGGCACAGAACAGCATCTCGTTGGCGGGAATCTGCAGGATCTCGACGATGGTCGGTGTCCAGACGGCCCAGGCTTCCTGGAAGGCCGTGTGGAGGCCGTGTTCGCGCGCCAGCAGGGCGATGGACTGGAGGAACATGCCGAGATCCGACCACTGTCCCTCCTGCATCTGTCGGTCCATGGTGAAGAACAGCGCGACGGGCGCACCGAAGAACTCGTAGTTGCGGGCGAACCAGGTCAGGCGCGCGGCCTTGTCCTCCCTGGGAATGCCGAGTTTCGCGTACATCTGCTCGCCCACCTGGAAACGGCGCGTGCGATAGGGTTCGCTGAGTTCGGGCGGATAGATCGCGTACTCCGCGCCTTCTCCCCGCGGCTGGGTCCTCGCCTTCTCGCGCACGGTCGCGACGATGCGGTCGCGGACCTCGCCCGCCGTCGCGTAGACCCGCCAGGGCTGGAGATTGCCGCCGGACGGGGCGCGCTGCGCGACCTTCAGGATCGCCTCCACGGTCTCCCGCGGCACCGGCTCATCGGTGAAGGCGCGGCAGGTCCTGCGAGTCTCGAGCGCTTCGGCGACGTTCATGGTGTCTCCCGTGGGGGCGTGCGGTGGGCTGGGGCCCGCGAGTATATCGGCGGTCTCGCCCATCCGTGAGCGGCCTGCCGGAATGCCGAGTCGGCCCTCCGGTTTCGCGAGTCACGGATGGCTGCCTGCGGATCCGCGACGGCGCCGCGTCGATCTGTCCTGCCCGGTCTGCGGACATGCGCCATCGCCACGGGCTGGAAACGGCCTGGACGAACGCATGTTCCGCGTCCTGTCGGGGGGGCGCATCCGCGATGCGCGGCGCCCTTCCGGCCCGCTGCGCAGGCGCCCGGCGGGGCGTTCCGCTCGCGACTTGCCGCGCTCCGGCCCACGCCGCACCATGCGGGCGATTCTGCCGTCGGTCCTGCCCGATCCGACGGTCGCGCTCCGGGAGGACTGCCGTGGATCAGGACAGGTTGGCCGCCCTGCGCGCCAGGTATGCGGACACGCGTGCGGATCAGATCCACGATCCCTTCCTGCGCGCCGTCGCCGAAGGCGTCTTTCTCGCACCCGGTCAGCGCCCGGCACCCTTCGCCGGTCTGCCGACCTTCCTCGATTTTCCCTTTCGTGAGGACATCGAGAACCTCGACATCGGTATCGTCGGCGTTCCCATGGATCTCGCGGTCACCAATCGCCCGGGCGCCCGCTTCGGCCCTCGGGCGCTGCGCACCATCGAGCGCGTCGGACCCTACAATCATCAGCTCCGGGTCGCCCCCGGCATGAAGGCACGCATCGCGGACGTCGGCGACGTGCCCTTCCGCAGTCGCTTCGATCTGCACCGGTGCATCGAGGACATCGAAGCGTACTTCCGCCGCCTGCACGGCGCTGGCCTGCGCACCCTGGCGGTCGGCGGCGACCACTCCATCACCCACCCGATCATGAAGGCGCTGGGCGCCGAGCGTCCCGTCGGCATGGTCCACATCGATGCGCATTGCGACACGGGTGGCACCATGGAGGGCGAGAAGTTCACCCATGGCGGCCCGTTCCGGAACGCGGTGCTCGACGGGGTGCTCGATCCGGAGCGCTGCATCCAGATCGGCATCCGCGGCAGTTCCGAATACATCTGGGAGTTCTCCCAGGACGCCGGCATGACCGTGATCCACGCGGAGACCGTGGACGAGCTGGGCATGGACGCGGTGATCGCCCGTGCGCGCGAGGTCGTCGGTGACGGACCCACCTACATCACGCTCGACGTCGATGGTATCGATCCGGCCTTCGCGCCCGGAACGGGCACGCCGGAGGTGGGCGGCCTGACGCCGCGGGAAGTGCAGCGGCTGCTGCGCGGTCTCGCCGGGCTCCGGATCATCGGCGGTGACGTGGTGGAGGTCGCACCGGAGTACGATCCGAGCCACAACACGGCGCACGTGGGTGCGCAGATGCTGTTCGAGATCCTGTCCGTCATGGTGCTGTCACCTCCGGGTGGCTGAGGCGGAGCGGGCGACGTCGGAGGAGGGCAGGGTATGCTGGATCGGGTCTGCGCAGGTCCAGCGCGTGCGCCGCGCAGAGGGCGCATCACGGAGGGAAGGGCGATGAGGCACGGAATCCTTGCAGCGGTCCTGCTGGCCACCGCGTCCCTGGGCGCCCAGGGCCAGTCCTGGGACAGGATCCGCGGCGAGGTCGCCGAAGTCGGTCCGGCGGGCCCGCACTGGTTCCTGGTCGTGCGCAGCTTCGACGTGGGCATCGCGCATCTCGTCGACGGGGACACGGGCGAGGTGGAGGGGACGCTGTCCCTGTCGCTGTACACGCCCGGGCTGGTGCGCGATGCGTCGCGGAATCTCGTGCACGCCTATGGCAGCTACTACTCCCGTCTCTACAGCGGCACGCGCACGGACGTGGTCCAGAGCTTCGATGCCCGGACCCTGGCGGTCGTCGGCGAGGTGGAGATTCCACCGAAGTCTGCGGGCATCGGGCACTCGGGGATGCTCGGGTTGATCGCCGGCCGCTTCCTCGGCGTCTGGAACATCACACCCGCCATGTCCGTGAGCATCGTCGACGTCGAGGCCGGGACCTTCGTCGGGGAGCTGTCCACGCCCGGCTGCGCCGGCGTCTATCCCGTCGGCTCCGGTTTTCTCATGCCCTGTGGCGACGGCACCCTCCAGTACGTCGCGCTCGACGCCGATGGCGCGGAGACCTCGCGATCACGATCGGCGAACTTCTTCGACGTGCAGGAGGATCCGGTCTTCGACTATGCGGTGCCGACGAAGACGGGCTGGCTCTTCATGTCCTTCGAGGGGAAGGTCTTCGAGGCGACGGTCGGTCGCGGAGGGGTCGAGGTGAGTGCGCCCTGGTCGATCTTCGATGATGCGGCGGAGGCGGAACACAGCTGGCGCATCGGCGGCAGTCAGCCCTTCGCCTACAACGCCGAGACCGGTCTGCTCGTGACGCTGATG
>JAZBPI010000077.1:0-4215 GCA_036351555.1 Pseudomonadales bacterium | reverse complement strand
GCCGCTGCGCATCTTCGGTCTCACGGGCAAGAGCTTCGTGCCCATGCTCTCTGGCGTGGCCTGCGCCATCCCGGGCATCTACGCAGCCCGCGCCGTCGACTCGCCGCGCAAACGGCTACTGACCTATCTCGCGGTGCCGTTGATGCCCTGTTCGGCCCGGCTGCCCGTCTACACGCTGCTCATTGCCGCCTTCATTCCGGCGGACACGGCTCTGGGCGGCATCGTCGGTCTGCAGGGGCTGGCGATGTTCCTGATCTACCTGTTCGGCATGCTCATGGCGCTGCTGGTCACAGCCTTCATGTCGCGGACCGATGTGGCGCGGGACGACGATCTGCCCTTCGTCCTGGAGATGCCGCCCTATCGGCTGCCGTCCTGGCGCCCCCTGTTGCGCAATGCCTGGAACCGCTCCCGGCATTTCATCACCAAGGCCGGGGTCGCGATCCTCGTGGTCACCATCGTGGTGTGGTTCCTGGGCTACTTCCCGAACGGCGGGACGGACCTGGCCACCTCCTGGCTCGGCGCTCTGGGTCATCTGATCGAACCGCTCTTCGCGCCGCTCGGGCTCGACTGGCGCTACGGCGTCGCCATCCTGAGTTCCTTCCTCGCGCGGGAGGTGTTCGTGGGGACCCTCGGTGCGATCTTCGGCATCGAGGGTGCGGAGGAGAACTTCGTGCCCCTGGTGGCGCAGATCCAGGCGAGCGGCCTCACCGTTGCGTCGGGCTTCGCCCTGCTCGTGTTCTACGCCATCGCGCTGCAGTGTGTGTCGACCATGGTGCTGCTCCGCCGGGAGGCGCAGTCCGCGCTGCTCCCGCTGCAGATGTTCGCGGCCTATGGAGTCCTTGCCTACGGGCTGGCCTTCCTGACCTATCGACTCGTGGGGGCGCTGGTCGCCTGAGCTGCCTCAGCTGCGCAGCTCGGGAAGCGCATCACCCTCGGGCACGAACAGTAGCGCCAGGCCGTTGTTGCACCAGCGTTTCCCCGTGGGTCGCGGACCATCGTCGAAGACGTGCCCCTGATGGCCGCCGCAGCGGGCGCAGTGATACTCGGTTCTCGGCAGGAACAGCTTGTAGTCCTTCTTCGTCCCCATGGCGTCCGGCAGGGCCTGGAAGAAACTCGGCCAGCCGGTCCCGCTGTCGTACTTCGCCTCCGAACTGAACAGGGGCAGGAAGCAGGCGGCGCAGATGTAGGTGCCCGCGCGCTTCTCGTCGTTGAGCGGACTCGTGTACGCACGCTCCGTTCCTTCCTCGAAGAGGATCCGGTAGCGGTTGGCCTCGAGCAGCGCCTTCCATTCCTCCGCGCTCTTCGCGAGCGGGACAGGCGCTTCGGCACTCACGGGCCGCGCGCAGGCCCCGAGCAGCGGCAGGGTCAGACTGCCGGTGAGGCCGGCGAGCAGTGTTCTGCGGCGCATGGAACGACTCCTGATGATTTCGTGCCCCTGTGGCTCTGACCGCGCACGGCGCGGAAGATTCCCGGTCCTGCCGGTCGGGCTGCATTTCGGGGTCCGACACCTGAATTCCCTTCGCGGGGGGGTGCGGCCGCGGTGGCCGCGACGGGATCAGTCCTGCGAATAGCCGTGCAGGGACAGGCCCTCTTCGAGGTAGTCGGCGGCCAGGGGGGTCGCGCTCAGGTAGGCTGCAGTGCGACCGTTCCAGGCGTCCCGGGCCTCCTCGAGGGCGTCGTCCCATTCGTCGAGGGAGAAATCGCCCCGCCCGAGCCACATGAGGGCGACCAGAGTCATCTGCTGATCGGGTTCCAGATCGTCGATGGTGGAGGTGAGCTCCGTGAACAGCTCGTCCTCGGTGTGGGACTCGAGATGCTCTGCCAGGTCCGCATCGTCCGGATCCTGCCCACCGTCGTCGAGATCGACGCTGTCCTGCGCCTGGAACTCCCGCAGGTGGTTGATGATGAACCAGACGTTCTCGGGATTCAGATCGATCATCTCGGCGCTGGCCTCCGTCGCCGCGTCATCGGCGCCGCACCCCGCGGCAGCCGGTCGTGACGAGAATGCGCCTGGCGTCGGCGCCGGGCAATCGCTGCAGGCAGGGGAGACTCAGGCGGAGACCTGGCCCTCGACGGCGTCGTCTGCTTCGCGCGGCACGGTGAGCAGGTTGTGCACGGCGCGCGCGAACTGGGCCAGCGTGAAGGGCTTGTCGAGGCAGCGATGGATGACGCCGGGGATCGGCGTGCGCCGCAGATCGTCCATGGGATAGCCGGACACGAACAGCACCCGCAGGCCGCTCTGCTCAGCAGCCACCTTGCGGATCAGATCCGGGCCGTTGAGCCCCGGCATCTGCACGTCACAGACGATGAACAGGAACCCCGGCTCCCTGCGCAGGATGTCGAGCGCCGTGATGGGCGAAGGCGTCTGCTGTGGTGCGTAGTCGAGGCGACGCAGGAGCTGACCGATGATCCCGCCGATCGTCGCATCGTCGTCGACGATCAGCACGCGCCGCGCAGCCTTTGCCATAGAGCCTCCTGCTCCGAGCATCGAATCGAGTTCGTCGAACTGTTGCGCTGCAAAGATACTAGCTGCAGCGTCACGGGGCTCGCAACGCGCGAGCCCCGTGGCTGCAACCGGGCTGTGCTTCGTCGCCCTTCAGCGCGGACCCGGGCTGTAGGTCCTCTCCGTGTGGCCCTCGAGCTGCTCGGGATAGAAGTACACCTCACGCAGATCGCCCGCCGCGTAGCGCGCCGTCTGATCGGCGAAGTGGGGAGAGGCCGGATCATCGGACAGGCCCCCGGCCGTGACGGCCCGGGCGCGGACCCGCTCGCCGAATTCGACGACCGCCACGAAGCTGTTGCCGTTCGAGCCGTACCAGCGCTTCGTGCCGTCGCGCGGCATGGATCCGAAGGACGCCAGTGAGCCCCAGCGACCGGATACGAAACCGACCGGCGTGCTCGGTTCCGCGTCGTCGTAGGGCAGGTCGATGGCGCCCGTGAGCCGCTGGAAGCGGTTGATCTCGCCCCAGGGCGTTTCCCACGAACCGAAGTCCGCCTCGAGGCGCTCGATGCTCGAGGAGAGCGTATCGAGGAGGGCGGCGGGCGGAATGCGCGTCTCCATGTACTGGATCACGTCCATGAACTCGGCGCGGGCCGGCTCGCGCGCCTGGGCCATGAGCGCAGTGCCCCAGAACACGGCGACCGAGGTGGCCACCGAGTCCGTTCCCCAGCGGTGATCCCAGGCGCCCAGGGTCGCGATGGGCTCTGCCAGCGTCGTGCGCAGCGGTGCGTCGGCCGGCAGGGCTTCCCAGGCCGCGATCAACGGCGGCAACAGCGTCTCGAAGGCCGGCACCTGGCTGTCGTAGGCGAGCTCGACGAGCCCGTCCAGGGTCAGGCCGTTCAGGCCGGTGAGCAGGCGCAGCGCATGGATCCCCCGGGCGTTCTCCGTGCCGCTGTCCATGTAGGCCGGGTAGTCCGCCTGCTTGGGGCTGTCCGGGCCCGCCGCCGAGTAGGGCCAGTTGTTGGAGTTGTAGGCCCAGCCGACTCCCGGATTGATCGCGTTCGGACTTTCGTCGATGCCGTGCACGCCCTGCCAGTCCGTCGCGGGATTGCTGCCGTCGACGGGGCGGCGATAGTCGAAGGCGGGATCGCGCACGGGCACGAAGTTCGAATGCAGGTAGGCGATGTTGCCGTCGGCATCGGCGAAGAGCGTGTTGTTCGAGGAGTTCGTGTGCGCCTCCATGATCTCCAGGTAGGCCTCGAGGTTCTTCGCCTTGGTGCGCGTGTAGGACTCCTCCAGGGCCTTCAGCGGCTCCTCCATGAGTGCGACGGCGACCCAGCGATCATCTTCTCCGCGCACGATCGGGCCGTGGTGCGTCCGGTAGGTCGTGAAGGTCCGCTCGGCCATGCCGCTCGCGGTCCGGTAGGGCACGGTGATGGTGCGCACCGCCAGGGGACGTTCCTCGTCGCCGTAGCGATAGAACAGCTGTCCGTCGCGCTCGACGATGGTCTCGAGGAACTCGTCGATGTTGTCGACGCTGCTCGAGGTATGCATCCAGCCCGCGGTCTCGTTGAAGCCCTGGTAGATGAAGAACTGCCCCCAGGTGAGGGCACCGTAGGCATTGAGCCCCTCGTCGCTCGTCACCTGGGCCTCGTGACGGAAGTAGAAGGAGGTGTGCGGATTGATCAGGAGCAGCGCGTTGCCGTTCTCCGTGAGCCGCGGCGCCACCGCGATCCCGTTGGAGCCCCGAGGTTCCTCGGGCAGGCCGAGCGCCT
>JAZBPI010000076.1:0-2476 GCA_036351555.1 Pseudomonadales bacterium | reverse complement strand
TATGCCGGCACCCTGCCCGAGGTGCTGGCCCTCGCGCTGCCTGCCCCGAAGGCCGCCCGCAGGACGGGCGGCGGAGGCTCCGGGCGCAGGGCGGCACGCCCGCGCGCGCGATCCTAGGCGACGCTGCCCATGGCCACCGGTCTACGCAGAAGCCTCGGCTCGGCGCTCGCGGATTACCTGACCAAGGCAAGACCGGGACTCAGCAGCATCCCCGTCCAGGCGGGCGAGAACTGGGCGGCCCACCTGGAGCCCTGCGACGTGCTCCTCGTCGAGGGCAGCAGCCGGATCGCCTCGGCGATCAAGTACCTGACGCAGTCCACCTGGTCTCATGCGGCGCTGTACGTGGGCGAGACGGCCGTACCGGGGATTCTCGACGAAGGCCGGCCCGCCAGCCTCATCGAAGCCGACGTCCGCGCCGGGGTGCGGGCCGTGGCGACGGCGCGCTATGCGGACGCGAACGTCCGCATCTGCCGGCCCGTGGCCCTCGACGAGCGAGCCCGCAACGAGATCATCGCCTTCCTGCGCGACAGCCTGGGCCATCAGTACGATCTGAAGAACGTCTTCGATCTGATGCGCTACCTGCTCCCCGAACCCCCCGTACCCGCGCGTTTCCGCCGCCAGCTCCTCACCCTGGGCTCGGGAGAGCCGACCCGGGCGATCTGCTCGACTCTGCTCGCCCGCGCCTTCCAGCGCGTGCGCTACCCGATCGTGCCGGAGTCGGTGCGCACGAACGAAGGGCTCTGGTTCCTTCCCCGCCACCACAGTTTCGTCACCCCGCGGGACTTCGATCTCTCACCCTATTTCGCGGTCATCAAGCCGACCCTCGAAACCGGCTTCGATCCCCTGAACTTCGCCTGGCACGAGGGCGCCTTCGCGGCGCACGGCAATGCGTCTGCCGAGGAGGGTGCAGCGCGCCGCGAGAATGAGCACAGGACCGATCTGTTATGATCCGAGGCGTCGTTCACCGGCCCTCGCGGGGCGGCGCCCGCGAGGATCGCGCGAGCATCCGCCGCCCGAGTCCGACCCTCTGCTGACACTCACCCACGGCGGCACCCCTGCGGCGCTGCAATCGGCACGCTCCATGCTTCGACACGCTCCCGAGCCTGGCGGAGGCCATCGGCCGTCACTCCCGCGGGGACGACCCCGCCCGAGCGCATGGCTCCTGCTCACGACCCTGCTGACCTGGACGACCGCCGCCGCGGCGGCAGAGACGAAGCTGACGCCCCTGATCACCGGGGTGGATGCCGAGCTGGCTGGCGAGGCACGCGCCCAGGTCGCGGAGGACCGCCTGACCTGCGAGGCGCCGCGCTGGGTCGTCGGCAATCACGGGCGGCGCCTGCAGACGGCGCTGCGCACCCTGCTGCGCAGTCGCGGCTACTACGGCCCCGCCCTCGATCAGAGCCTCGTGCGGCGAGACGACTGCTGGGTCCTGCAGATCAGCGTGGTCGGCGGCGCCAGAACCCTCATTCGCAAGGCGGACATCCGCATCCTGGGGGACGGGAAGACGGACCCGGTCCTCGCAGAGACCCTCCGCGAGCAGGCCCCCAGGGCAGGCGGCGTCCTCGACGAGGGCGCCTACGAAACCCTCAAGCAGGCACTGATCCGCGATGCCATCAGCCGCGGCTACTTCGATGCGACTTTCTCGGAGGCCCGGGTGGATGTCTATCCGGACGTCGCCGCAGCGGACATCACCCTGACCTTCGACAGCGGTGGGCGCTATCGCTTCGGCGCCCTCGACCTGCAGATCGTGCCCGATCGCTTCGGCGAGGCGCTCCAGGAGCGCCTCGCCCGCTGGACGTCGGGTGCGGAGTACGACATCGCCACGCTGCAGGCCCTGCGCCGCAGTCTCTACGACTCCGGCTACTTCTCGGCGGTCGACCTTCACGCCCGTCCCGAGGACCGCGAGGCAGGCCAGGTGCCGGTGGAAGGCACGCTCAGTCTGCGCCCCCGGCACGAACTGCAGACCGGCGTGGGTTACGTCACGGACTTTGGTCCGCGTGTCCGTGCGAGCTACGAGAATCGCTATCTCAATCGACTGGGTCACCGCGGCAGCGTCAGCGCGGAGGCCTCTCCGGTGCTGCGCGAGCTGCGAGGGGCCTATCGGCTTCCCGTGTCCGGTCGAGGCAATCCCTGGCTGGTCTTCGATGCCGGCATCAGCGAGGAAGACACGGACACGGCCTTCTCACGACAGCGGTCCGTCGGGGTCCGACGCGTGCACGGTGGCCCCTGGGGTACCACCCTGACCGAGTTCATCGACCTCTCGCGCGAGGACTTCAAGATCGGCGCCGAGCGGGACGTGTCCCTGCTCCTCACCCCGGGGCTCAGCCTCTCCTATCGGAAGCAGTGGTCGCCGGCGCCGCTCGAGCTCGGCTGGAAGCTCGACACGCGTGTGCGCGGGGCCTTCGCGCCCGTCTCTACCGCGAGCTTCCTCCAGGGGGAGATCCGCGCGGAACTCGCCCTGCCCCTCGGCAAGCGG
>JAZBPI010000075.1:0-5380 GCA_036351555.1 Pseudomonadales bacterium | reverse complement strand
GCAATCTCTATCACCTCAATGCCGAGGAAGAGCCGGAAAATCCCGACTATCCGCAGAACCCCGAGTTCGCCAAGCGCTTCGGCCCCCGCGGCGTCATCAACAGCACCGCCGACGGCAAGATCGAGGACACGGGGCCGCTGACCAAGAAGCGCATGGAGACCGTCGACGAGGAAACCACCGACGCCGCCCTGGACTTCATGGAGCGCGCTGCCGCCGCCGACAAGCCCTTCTTCCTGTGGTGGAACTCCACCCGCATGCACGTCAATACGCATCTGAAGGAGGAATCGGACGGCGTGACCGGCCTGGGCATCTACGCCGACGGCATGGTCGAGCACGACGGTCACGTCGGCCAGCTCCTCGACAAGCTCGAGGAACTCGGCATCGACGACAACACGATCGTCATGTACTCGTCGGACAACGGCGCCGAGATCTTCCTCTGGCCGGACGGCGGCATGACCCCCTTCCGCAGCGAGAAGAATGCAAACGGGGATGGCGGCTATCGCGTGCCGACCCTCATCAAGTGGCCCGGCGTCATCAAGCCCGGCACGGTCTACAACGACGTCATGTCCCACGAGGACATGCTGCCGACACTGCTCGCCGCTGCCGGCGAGCCGAACGTGAAGGAAAAGCTGCTGAAGGGTCACCGCGCGAACGGTCGCAACTTCAAGGTGCACCTGGACGGGTACAACCTGCTGCCCTATTTCAAGGGCGAAGTCGAAGAGGCGCCGCGCAAGGAGTTCTTCTACTGGACCGACGACGGCCAGCTCGCGAATCTGCGCTACGGCCGCTGGAAGATGGTGTTCATGGAGCAGCGTGCCCATGGCTTCGAAGTCTGGCAGGAGCCCTTGGTGACCCTGCGCGTGCCGAAGCTCTTCGACCTCCTCGGCGATCCCTTCGAACGCGCCGATCACGATGCCGAGGGCTACAACATCTGGCGCTTCGACCATGCCTTCCTGATCCTGCCGGCGGTCGGCTACGTCGCGCAGCATCTTGAAAGCTACAAGGCGTTTCCGCCGCGGCAGAAGCCGGGCAGCTTCAATCTGAGCGAAGTGCTCAACGCGCTGCAGCAGAACCCGACCACCAACTGACGCAAGTGGTGCAGGTGGTGCAGGTCAGAACGGCGGCGGGGCAACCCGCCGCCGTTTTTCATTCCGCTGTCGCAAGCGGCAGGCTCATCGGACAGCAGCGAACGCGAGGAGATCGGCATGACCGCCAGGGAACAGATCGAGGCGCTGCAGACACGCATGGGCGCGTCGATCATCGGTCAGGAGCGCGTGGTCCAGCGGTTGCTCATCGCGCTGCTCGCCAACGGCAACGTCCTCATCGAGGGCCTGCCGGGCCTCGCCAAGACCCGCGCCGTGAAGAGCCTCGCGAAGAACCTCGAGGCCGACTATTCCCGCATCCAGTTCACGCCGGACCTGCTGCCCTCGGACATCACCGGCACGGAAGTCCTGCATCGGGGCGATGGCGGCAACACCTTCCGCTTCGAGGCCGGTCCGATCTTCGCCAACATCGTGCTGGCCGACGAAGTGAACCGGGCGCCGGCCAAGGTGCAGGCGGCGCTCCTCGAAGCGATGGAAGAACGCCAGGTGACCGTCGCCGGAACCACGCACGCCCTGCCGAAGCTGTTCATCGTCATGGCCACGCAGAACCCCGTGGAGCAGGAAGGCACCTATCCCCTGCCCGAAGCGCAGATGGACCGCTTCCTGATGCACGTCTACATCGACTACGGCAATGAGGAGGAGGAAGGCCGCGTCATCCGTCTCGTGCGCGGCGAGGAACAGAGCGCTGCCCCGTCGACGGAGGCACCGATCGCGCAGCAGGCGATCTTCGACGCCCGCGTCGAGATCGGCGCCGTCCAGGTCAGCCCCGTCGTCGAGCGCTACATGGTCGACCTGATCTTCGCGACCCGCTATCCCGACCGCCACGGCGAGGACCTCGGCGCGTGGATCCGGATCGGCGCCAGCCCGCGCGGTGCCCTCGGCCTCGACCGTTGCGCGCGCGTGCACGCGTGGCTCAACGGTCGCGACCATGTGCTGCCCGACGACGTCAAAGCGATCACCCACGACGTCCTGCGCCATCGCCTGACGCTGAGCTACGAGGCCAGCGCCGACGGCGTCAGCGCCAACGACGTCATCGACGCGATCCTCGACCGCGTCGCGGTCGCCTGACGGCGACCTGCGGAGAACGCGCCGTGGCCCAGTACACGCCGATCGGCAGGCGCCGTGCGCCCGCGCACGACGGTCGTGTCTACGCGATTCTCGACGACCTGGTGCGCCTGCAGTTCCAGGCGTCCGGTTTCAGCTTCCTGCCGCGCCAGCCGATCCACAGCCTGCTCGCCGGGCGCCATGCGTCGCGTCTGCGCGGCCGCGGCCTGAACTTCGAGGAACTGCGCAACTACCTGCCCGGCGACGACATCCGCACCATCGACTGGAAGGTCACGGCGCGCACGGACGCGCCGCACGTGCGCGTCTACACGGAAGAGCGCGATCGGCCCGTATGGCTGGTGGTGGATCAGCGGCAGTCCATGTTCTTCGGCAGCCGCTGGAAAATGAAATCCGTCGCCGCGGCTGAAGCAGCCGCTGTCGCCGCATGGCGCGTGCTGGCTGCCGGCGATCGCGTCGGCGCCATGGTCTTCGACGACACCGACATCGTGACGATTCCCCCGCACCGCAGTCGCGAACGCGTCATGCGGATCCTGCGCGCCGTCGTCGACCGCAACCACGCCCTGCGCGCCGATCGTGACCTGCAACCCGGCCCGCACATGATCAACGAGGTGCTGCGCAGGCTCGGGCCCCTCGCGCGTCACGACAACCTCGTGGTTCTCATCACGGACGGCTTCGGCGTCGACGAGAGTAGCCGCCCCGCTGCCACGGGCCTCACCGAACACAATGACATGCTGGGTCTCGTCATCTTCGATCCCCTCGAGCGCCGCCTCGACGATGCCGGCCGCCTCGACTTCTCGGACGGTGCGCGGCTCCTCGAGGTGGATACGGGCCGTGCCCGCGTTCGCGGTGCCTACGAGGCCGATTTCGAAGCGCGCATGCAGACCCTGCATACCCTGTCCCGGCGCAACGCGGTGCCCCTGCTGACCCTGGATGCGTCCCTCCCCCTTCTCGAGCAGGTGCGGCACCAGCTGGGCTACGAGCCTCATGCAGGCGATCGACGATGAATACCTCGTCCGACGGGACCAGCCTGTCGCGCCTGCACGACATCGTCGTGCCGGCACCGGTGTCCTGGTGGCCTCTGGCGCCCTTCTGGCTGCTGCTGGCCCTCGCTCTCGGCGTCGTCCTCCTGTGGGTCCTCTGGCGCGGATTTCAGCGCCATCGGCGTGAAGCCTATCGGCGGGCAGCGCTGCAGGCGCTCGCGGCCATCGGCAATCGCCGGGAGCTGTCCGCCGCGGAGCGTGTTGCCGAACTCGCGACCCTGCTGCGCCGTACGGCCCTGAGCGTCTGGCCCCGCTCGCTCGTGGCTCCGCTCACGGGAGAGGCCTGGCTGGCGTTCCTCGACAGCACCGGCCAGGGGAGTCGCTTCGCGGACGGAGTGGGACGCTCGCTGATCGAGGCACCCTATGATCCGTCGCTTCGTCTGCCCGATGCGCAGGTCGACGCCCTGCAGCAGGAGATCGAGGGATGGGTACGGAGCCACGACCCTGGTCGGGTCAGTGCGCCTCGAGGTGGCAGCGAGTGACGCCGTGCTGACCCTCGCTCATCCACTGGTGCTGGCCCTGCTGCCGTTGCCTCTGCTCGTCTACTTGCTGGCGTCGCCCTACCGGCAGACGCGGCCGGCGGTGCGTGCTCCCTTCTTCGATCGGCTTCTGCGCGCCACCGGCAATGACGCCACCCACGCACCGCCGATCGGTCAGCGTCCGGTACGTCGCTGGGCCCTGTTGATCCTCTCCTGGCTGCTCGTCGTGGGTGCCCTGGCGCGTCCCACGTGGCTCGAGGATCCCGTGGTCCGCGAGCTTCCCATGCGCGACCTGCTCGTGGCGCTGGATCTTTCGGGCTCCATGGAGACGAAGGACTTCGCGGATGAAACGGGCGCAGTTCTCGATCGCCTCTCGGCGGCCCAGCAGGTGCTGGACGCGTTCCTCGCGAGGCGGGACGGCGACCGGGTGGGGCTGGTCTTCTTCGGTACTGCCGCCTTCGTGCAAGCGCCGTTGACGGAAGATCTCCCTGTCGTTCGCCAGCTGCTCGAAGAAGCCGCCGTGCGCATGCTCGGCCCCCGCACGGCAATCGGCGATGCCATGGGTCTGGCGATTCATCTCTTCGAGCGAAGCGAGGTGGAAGAGCGCGTCCTGATCCTGCTCACGGATGGCAATGACACCGGGAGTCTGGTGCCGCCGACGCGCGCCGCCGAGATCGCCCGGGACAACGGCGTCGTGGTGCATACGATCGCCATGGGGGATGCGACGGCGGCCGGCGAGCAGGCCCTCGACGAGCGGACCCTGCAGTCGGTGGCGGCGACGACCGGCGGTGGCTATTTCCGGGCCATGGATCGCGATGCGCTCGAAGCAGTCTATGCGCGCATCGACGAACTCAATCCGCGGCAGGTGGAGACCCTGAGCTATCGCCCGGAACGGGATCTCCATGCCTGGCCGATCGGCGCCCTGCTGCTCCTGACCCTGGGCGCGTTCGGTGTGCGAGAACTCGTGCGAGCCGTGCGGCCGAAAGGCGGGGTGGAGCCTGCGGGGACCCTGGGCCCTGCCCGGGGGAGGGCATCCGGTGTCTGAGCTCGCCCAGTTCCACTTCCTTCGGCCCGCGTGGCTGCTGCTGATTCCCGTGGCCGTCGCGATCTGTTGGTCGCTGACCCGTGCACGTAGCCTCGACCGCGTCTGGCGCGGTGTCATGGCGCCGCATCTGCTCGATCATCTGATCGTCCGCCATGGCGCGCGCTCCCGGGGGCCGACACCGGTGACGCTCATGGGTCTGGCCTGGCTGGTGGCCATCGTCGCCGTGGCCGGGCCGGTCTGGCAGCGCCAGCCCTCGCCCTTCAGCCAGGACCAGGCGGCCCTCGTGATCGCCCTGAAGGTCACGCCCGAGATGCTTTCCACGGACGTGCAGCCGTCGCGCCTGCAGCGCAGCGTCCAGAAGATCCATGACCTCCTGGAGGCCCGCACCGGGGCACGCACGGCGCTCATTGCCTATGCGTGCAGTGCGCATCTCGTCATGCCCCTCACGTCGGATCCGGACATCATCGAGACCTTCGCCGCGGATCTGACGCCGGACATCATGCCCGTGGCAGGGGATGCTGCCGCGGGGGCGGTGGCCCTCGGCAATCGACTGCTCGAACAGTCCGGCGCCGTCGGCTCGATCCTGCTGATCACCGACGCGATCGCCAGCGACCAGCTCGACGGCCTGCGCGAGGCGCGCAGCGAGGG
>JAZBPI010000074.1:0-28805 GCA_036351555.1 Pseudomonadales bacterium | reverse complement strand
CCGGGGGGCGCGCGCCGGCAGACCGAGCGGCCCCTTACACGGTAGGCTCTTCGCGCCCGAGTCCGAGCTCCGGAGAGCCCCATGCCCTACACCCGCATCGCCGTCGAACGCGACGGTCCCGTCGGCCACGTCCGCTTCGACGTCCCGGACGAGTACAACCGCCTGCCGCCGGCCTTCTGGCAGGAGTTCCCGCAGGCCCTGACAGAACTCGACGCCACCGGTGACGTGCGCGTCCTGGTGATCTCCTCCACCGGCAAGCACTTCACGGCCGGCATGGACATCGGCGTGTTCACGAGCCGCGACACGCAGCCGCAGGACCCTGGCCGGGCCGGGGAGGCCAAGCGTCGCGACCTGCTGCGCCTGCAGCGCGTGTTCAGCCTCGTGGAAGCGCTGCGCATGCCCGTCATCGCCGCCATCCAGGGCGGTGCGGTCGGTGCAGGCGTGGACCTCGCGTCCGCCTGCGACATGCGCTACTGCACGGCCGATGCGTTCTTCTGCATCCAGGAGATCAACATCGGCCTCGCCGCCGACGTCGGCACCCTGCAGCGGCTGCCGAAGCTGATCCCCGACGGTCTCATGCGTGAACTCGCCTACACGGGCCGACGCCTCTACGCCGAGGAAGCCCTGCAGTGCGGACTGGTGAATCGCGTCTTCGACGACCAGGCAGCCATGCTCGCGGGCGTGAAGGAGATCGCGGCGCAGATCGCCGCCAAGTCGCCGCTGGCCATCCACTCCTCGAAGCACCTCATGAACTACGCCCGAGACCACTCCGTGCGCGACGCCCTCGAATACCAGGCGGCCTGGATGGGCGCCGTGACCCAGGGGCCGGAAATGGCCGCGCACTTCCGGGCCAAGGCCGAGGGGAAGGAAGCCGAGTATGGCGATCTCGCGCCGATCCCCGAGGGCGAGCGTCCGCTCGGCAGTGCCGGGTCGGGCGGAGCCTGAAGGCCTCCAGCGGGGGACGACGGGACCGCGCCGTGCCTGCCGGCCATCCTGCTCACGGAGGGTGCATGGGCGGCGTGAGAGGGCAGCGGATTCCGCTCTTCGGGCTGCACAGGATCCGGCGCCCTATCCGAGAGGGCCCGGCTCGGGTTCTCAGTTCCTGTCCACCATGTCCTGGCCGAGCCGGCGCCAGGTCAGCAGGAAGAACAGGGCGCCGGCGCTGTACAGGCACGCCATGATCAGCATCGCCGACTGCAGACTCTGTGCATACACCTGTCCGCAGACGCCCTGAAGGTCCGCGCTCAGGTCGCCGACGACGCGCGGATGACACTGGTTCCGCGTCAGCGCCTCGGCCGCGATCCCGAGATCGGCCACGCCGCTGACGAAGAACGCATCGGAGATCGCGCCGATGAACAAGGGACCGAACCCGTAGCCGATCAGATTGACGACGAACAGCATCACGGCGGTCGCCATGGCGCGCACGCGCATGCTCACGACGCCCTGACCGATCGCGTACTGTGCGGTGATGTACCCGTACTTCACGAAGCCGCCGACGATCAGACCCATGGCGGCGAAGAGCAGGCTCTGCGTCGTGAAGGCGAAGATGTAGAACGGGATCGACAGGGCCAGCCCCGCGGCGGGGATCCAGGCGATGGCACCCGGGTGCTTCTGATAGACCCGGGTCGCGAGCCATCCCGTCGCGAAGGTCCCGAGCGCGGCGGACAGCGCCACGGGCGCGTTGATCCAGATGGCCGCTTGGCCCGTGGTGATCTCGTGCGTCCGGACCAGGAAGATCGACTGGAACGAGGAGATGCCGTATCCGCAGAACGCGGCGACCGTGGCGCCCCCCGTCATGAGCCAGAAGGCCGGCTTCGACGTCAGTTCGCGGATTGCCTCGCGCAGCTCGACGCGTTCCTGGCGCTCCGTTCTTGCTGGATCCGTGTAGCCGCGCGGCGGCTCCTTGACCGTCAACTTGAAGACGACGGCGACCAGCAGGCCCGGCAGGCCCACGACGAAGAACGCGGTCCGCCAGTCGAACGCATCGGTCACCCAGCCGCCGACCAGATTGGCGACCATCGTGCCCAGCGTCACGCCCATGGAGTAGACGCCCAGCGCCTGAGACCGGTCTCGCGGCGTGTAGTAGTCCGCGATCAGCGAGTTCGCCGGAGGCGTACAGCCCGCCTCGCCGATGCCGACGCCGACGCGACACGCGAGCAGGATCCAGAACGCACCGATCGTGAGCGAACCGACGGTGACTTCGGTCGCGAGCCCGCACAGCGCCGTCATCAGGGACCAGAGCGCGACGCAGACGGTCATGATCCAGACGCGGTGCGCCACGTCGGCGAAGCGCGCCAGAGGGATCCCCACGAAGGTGTAGAGCAGCGCGAAGCCGAACCCGGTGAGCAGGCCGAACTGCGTATCGGAGATGCCCAGCTCCGGCACGAGATCCGGACCGACGACGGCGAGCAGGCCGCGGTCGACGAAGTTCATGACGTAGATGAGCGTCAGGGCGGAGAGCACATAGGTTCGGTAGCGCGGCGTACCGAACCCCGTGATCCGATCCTGCGTGGTCCCCTCTTCCGATACGGCGGCTGCGGTCATGAATGGACTCCCTCCTCCTGGCCTCGATTCGAAACGCAGGCGGTGATCCGGAGCCTTCCCCTCCGCCCCGCCCGGCTCTGTTCTTGTGCGACAGCACGGCAGCCTCTCACGAACAGGCGCCGCTCTGCCTCAGGGGGACATCGCCTGGACTCCACGACCCGCTTTTGGAGTGTGGACTCCTCGAGGCGATCGAGGACCCTCGTCGCGCGTTGTGAACAAGGGAGCTGGGCATCCATGCAGCGAAGAGCGCTGCATCACTGATAAAGAGAGTTCCTGCCGGTGGGTGTCCGGGGTCGCCCGCGGATCGATCCCCGGGGAGGCCGTGCCTCTGCGCGGCGTCGCCCCCGAGCCCAGCAGCGGTTGCAGCGGGCGATCGCCCTCCCGTGGCTTCGCCTCGGATGATCGCAGCCGACGCTGGAGGGTCGTGACGTCACTGTCCGTACTCCCGACGCTCGGTCGATCCCGGCCCGATGGCGCAGGTCAACAGCTGGCACCACGGCAGCGCCGTTGCCCCCCATCCTGCCGAACCTCCCCACTCGATCCGAGGACAGGGTGTTGCGCAGAGCGATGCCGCTTCATACGTGCCCATTCCTGCCCGCCGAGCGTCAGGCGCCGATCGTCTGGCCCGTCGAGCGATCCATGCCGCTTGCGCCGGGTGTGGACCGATCGTTCGTCGACCTCAGGCTTCCGGGCGACCTCAGACACGGGTTCCGGGCGCGTGCCCGCGGTGCGTTCCCTGATGAGCGGGGCACCTGCCGGAAATCAGGTGGAGCTTCTGCGTCTTCGTGGCGAGTGCCTCAGGAACCGCGAATCCCGATCGGGCTGGAGGCGCTCGCGACTTGCGCTCTGCGGAACTCCGCATGCGGCAACCGCTCAGAGCCCCATGAGTACGCGGACGTGGGCTGCGGCGCAGCGCCCCAGGCTCGGTAGATGGTAGCCACCTTCGAGAACGGACACGACACGACCCTGCGCGTGACTGTCGGCGCAGGCGACGCAGAGCTCGCTGATCCAGCGATAGTCCGAATCGCGCAAGCGCAGCGCTGAAAGATCGTCGAGGATGTGGCCATCGAATCCCGCGGAGACGAGCACGAGCTGCGGTGCATGTCGCTCGAGTGCAGGTAGCCAGACTGTCTGGAGGGCAGCACGAAGAGCCTCGCCGTCGCTTCCCGGCCGCAGGGCAACCTCCACGACATTCGCCGCGGGCGCCTCGCTCCGAGGCGGCGGGAACAGGTCCTGCTGGTACATGGAGCAGAACTGGAGGCGATCATCGCCGGCGAACAACGCTTCCGTGCCGTTGCCACGGTGCGCATCGAAATCGAGCACCGAGATCCGGTCGAGGCCACCGGGCCCGAGTGCGTAGGCGGCCGCAACCGCGACATTGTTGAACAGGCAGAAGCCCATCGCCCGCGAACGCGATGCATGGTGACCCGGCGGCCTGACGGCGCAGAAGGCGCGCCGGAAGTCGCCCGCAAGCACCTTCTCGGTCGCGAGCACCGCGGCACCGGCGGCGCGCAGCGCGGCCTCTGCCGATCCGGGGCTCATGAAGGTGTCTTCGTCCAGCGCGTGGAAACCTTCGCGCGGCGCACCCTCAAGGATGCGGTCCACGTAGGCGCCATCATGCACACGCTCGAGATCGGCTCGGATACAGCGAGGCGCCTCCAGAGGCACCAGGAAGTCCCAGACGCCCTGCTCCATCAGCGCTTCCTCGATCACGAGCAGGCGCTCCGGAACCTCGGGATGCCCTTCCGGAACCCGGTGTTCGCGGCAGGCGCGATGCGTGACGTAGGCAACCGACATGGACGCAAGGCTCGGAGGTCGGGGGTACCATGGGAATACTGCCCATGATGGGGGCCACTGACCATGGCTTCGCCTGCCATCCGCACACTTCTGGAACCGCACTCCATCGCACTGATCGGGGCGAGCGACACAGAAGGCTCGCTCGGCCAGGTGGTGCTGGCCAATCTCCTCGAGGCGGGCTTCGCCGGCGACCTCGCGTTGGTGAATCCCGGACACGACCTGATCGCCGGGCGTCCAGCAGTGCCGTCCGTCGTCGATCTCTCGCAGCCGCCGGAACTCGCGATCATCGTCACGCCCGCGGCCACGGTTCCGGACGTCATCGATGCCTGTGGAGCGGCGGGCATTCGCGCGGCGATCGTCCTGTCCGCCGGCTTCCGCGAAGTCGGCGCGGAGGGACTCGCGCTCGAACGTGAGGTGCTGGCTCGAGCGCAGCACCAGGGTCTGCGTTTCATCGGCCCCAACTGCCTCGGCGTGATCCGCACACCCATCGGCTTCGACGCGACCTTCAGCGCCGGCAGCGCTCGGCGCGGCCGCATCGCCGTCGTCTCCCAGTCCGGTGCGCTCTGTACGGCGATCCTCGACTGGGCGCAAACGAACAGCGTCGGCTTCTCGTCGCTCGTCTCTCTCGGGATCGCCGCGGACGTCGGCTTCGCCGAGGTGCTGGATTTCCTGGCGTCGGATCGGGAAACGGACAGCATCATGCTCTATATCGAGGGCGTGCCCGAATCGAGGCGATTCATGAGCGCCCTCAGGGCGGCCTCTCGCGTCAAGCCCGTCGTGGCCATCAAGGCCGGCCGCCACGCAGCCGGATCGCGCGCCGTGCTGACCCATACGGGGGCGATCGTCGGAGCGGACGATGTCTTCGACGCGGCACTGCGTCGCGCCGGCGTACTGCGCGTCCACGATTTCGCCGACTTCTTCGCGGCCGCAGAAACCCTCGATTCGGGCATGCGCTGTCGCGGCAACCGACTGCTGATCGTCACCAACGCGGGCGGGCCCGGCGTCCTGGCGGCGGATCATTGCGTCGATCGTGACGTGGCCCTGGCCGAGCTGTCGCCGGCGACGATCGCTCGGCTCGACGCGGCGCTGCCCGCCGCCTGGTCTCGGTCGAACCCCGTCGACCTTCTGGGCGACGCGCCGCCCGAGCGCTACGTGGCCGCCCTGCGCGCCTGCCTGGACGATCCCGGGGTGGACGGGGTCCTCGTCGTGCTGACCCCTCAGGCTCAGTCGCAGCCCGAAGCCGTCGCGCGATCCGTGCTCGCGCTCGCGGCCAATCACCGCGTGCCGCTACTGACCTGCTGGATGGGAGGCGAGACCATAGCGAGCAGCCGAGTGCTCTTGCGCGAAGGGAATCTGCCGACTTTCGGAACGCCCGAATCCGCCGTCGACGGTTTCGCCTATCTCGCCTCCCATGCGGAGCGGCAGAAACAACTCCTGCAGGTTCCGGAGCCGCTGGAACTCGAGACGCCGCCGGACGTCGAGGGCGCGCGGGCCATCATCGAGACGATCCTTGCGGACGGCCGCACGATCGCTTCCCTCGCCGAGTCGAAGGCACTCCTTGCCGCCTTCTCGATCCCGATCCTGCGCAGCGTCCCGGCACGCACCGTCGCGGATGCGGCCTTGATCGCGTCGGAGCTCGGCTTTCCGGTGGCGCTGAAGATCGATTCACCGGACGTCACCCACAAGTCCGATGTCGGTGGCGTCGTCCTGGGCGTGCGCGGCGTGAAGGAACTGTACAAGGCTTGGACCGCGATGATGGAGCGGGTGGGGGCCGCCGTTCCGGACGCACGGCTCGAGGGCGCGCTCGTGGAGCCCATGTGGCAGGGCGGCTACGGTCGTGAGCTCATGGTTGGCGTGCTCGACGATGCCGTTTTCGGCCCTGTACTGAGCTTCGGCCTGGGCGGGACCCTTGTCGAGGTGTTGCACGATCGAGCCGTGGCGCTACCGCCCCTCAACCGCTTCCTGGCCCGCGCTCTGGTCGACGGCACGCGCGCCGCCGCCTGGCTGGCGCCCTTTCGCGGCGCACCGGCTGCCGATCGTCAGAGTCTCGAAAGATTGTTGTTGCGGGTGTCCGAGATGGTCTGCGCCCTGCCCTGGATCGAGGCGATGGACCTCAATCCGGTCATGGTCGACGAGCACGGGGCGATCGTCCTCGACGCGCGAATCGTGCTGCGCCGCTGGGGTTCGGCCCACCGGCCCTACGATCACATGGCCATTCATCCCTATCCGAAGGAACTGGTCGGTGAGCACCAGCTCTCCGACGGGACTGCGATCACGATCCGGCCGATTCGGCCCGAGGATGCGCTGCTCGAGAAGGCATTCGTCGGCGGGCTGTCGGAACGAACGCGCTACCTGCGCTTCTTCTACAACTTCGGCGAGCTGCCGTTGACGCAGCTCTCCCGCTTCACACAGATCGACTATGACCGGGACATGGCCCTCATCGCCGTACATGGCGATGGCGCCGCGGCACGACAGGTCGGCGTCGCACGCTACGCGGACCTGGACGAAGGTCGGACCTGCGAGTTCGCCATCGTGGTCGCCGATGACTGGCAGGGACGGGGCCTCGCTGCCCCGCTCATGAGCCGGCTCATCGACACCGCCCGGGCGCGGCGCTTCGAGCTCATGCAGGGCAGCATCCTGCACGAGAACAAGCGGATGCTCGCCTTCGTCCGCGGGCTGGGGTTCGAAACGGTGACCGATCCGAAGGACCCCGATCTCGTCATGGCGCAGCTGCGGCTCTGAGTGGCCTGCAGGACAGTGAACCGAGTCCGCGGCGGGACGAGTGGACCTGACGACAGCCCATGGCCCGCGCTCGCTGATGCGGCGCCCGGCATCCGGCGTGCCGCAGAGGAGTTCGCGACGGACGCCGAGGCTCACGCGCTGAACCGCTTCGGCGTTCAGTATTCCCGGGAACAGAAGCGAAGACCGGACCAGCGTCTCCGGGAACCATGCAGAAACAGCGTACGACCCCGGAAAGAGAGCAAACTGCCAAGGGTCCGAAGCGGTCGACAGGCTTCAAAAGGCGCACTGGATCCCCTGACCCGGTAGCGCGATCCCTTCCCAATCCGGATCCGCCCCGCCGACCCATCCGCGGTCGGATCGGGCCAGCGCATGGACGCGCGAGAAGGCCCCCCGGGATGCGTTGGGATGCACGGTGAATCCCGCCTGGGTCCAGGCATCGAGCACGGCCTGGGGCCAGCCTTCGCCCGGGGTCGTTTCCGCATGCATCTGCAGGCCGTCCACGACGCGCGCGCCGTCGTCGGTCTCCACCCGGAAGGGATGGACCCGCGGCGCCGCCAGCGCGTCCGACAGCCCAAGGCCCTCGTCGATCACCCGGGAGATGACCTGGACGATGCCCGAGAGAATCCGCTCGCCGCCCGCCGCGCCGAGAACCAGCACGACCTCGCCGTCGCGCGTGACGATCGTGGGCGCGATGGTCGTACGCGGTCGCGTCCCGGGCGTCTGCTCCGAGGCGGACAGATAGCTGCCCATGGTCGACGCGTAGACGAATCCCAGCTTCGGCGTGACCACCTTCGAGCCGAACACCGGACCGAGGGTCTGGGTGATGGACACCACCGTCCCCGAACAGTCCGCGGTGACGAAATGGGTCGTGTGGTGTGGCGACGCGCTCCAGGTCGAGCCGTCCCAGTCGTGGGCCACGGTGCCGAGCGCGGCAGGCGTCGCCCCTGAGGCTGAATCAGCCAGATCGGCAGGCATGGACGGCACGCGGATGGCGCGGACGGACGCATCGACCCAGGCGTCGTCCGTCAGACGCGAAACGTCCAGCTCCTCCGGATCCTCGCGCCGGGCCTCGAGCGCAAGCGCGATCGCCTGGTTGGTCACCGCAGCCCAGGCCGCTTCCCCCATGGTGGACCGATCGAAGCGGGCCAGGATCGCCAGAACCCGGGCGACCAGGCCGCCCCCGCCCGGAGCGACCATCGAATGAATCTCGTAACCCCGGTAGGGCAGATGGATCAGGCGGCCGTCCTTCGCCTCGTAGGCGGCCAGATCCGCGGCCGTCACGCCCCCACCATGGGCCGCCATGTCCGCCGCGATCGCAGCGGCGATCTCACCGCGGTAGAAGTCGGCATGACCGGCGTCCGCGAGTCTGCGCAGCGTCCTTGCGAGGGCGGGCTGACGCAGCCGCTCCCCGGCCTGATAGGTCGTGCCGTCGGGTTTGAGAAAGTTCCGCCGAAATCCCGGGTTGTCCTGGATCGCCCCCAACGCCCGCGCATGACGCGCCGCCTCACCGGGAAGGACCTCGAACCCGTCCTCCGCGATCCGGATCGCCGGTGCCAGGACCGTCGCCCAGGGCAGACTGCCGTGCTCGGCGTGCAGGCGCCCCAGGTTGGCCACGACCCCGGGCGTGGCGATGACGCTGTAGCCATCCGCCTCCGGTTGCTCGGGGGGCACATACCCTGCGGGGATCTCGGTCATCCCCTCGAAGGTCTGCAGGACGCCCTCAGGCGTGCGCAGGAGCAACTGGCTTCGCCCGCCGAGCCCGTTCATGGTCGGTTCGACCACCGCGATCGCGAAGCCCGTGGCCACCGCCGCATCCACGGCGTTCCCGCCGAGCGCGAACATCTCGATCCCCGCCCGTGCGGCCTCGGGTTGGGCCGCCACGGCCATGCCGCCGGGGGCGGGCGGCGCGGCAGGCCGCTCCGCGACGGGAAGCTGGGAGCATGCGGAAAGCGACAGGACGAGACCGATCGCAACGCTTGCGGCCACCTTTGGAAGCAGGCACGCCGTAACCTTCGTCCCCGTCGAGCGCATCCCCGTTCTCCCCTGGTCGAATCATTCGCCGTGCAGGATCGAAATCACCCACCCACGAAGGCCGCCCTGCATGCTCGGGCCGGTGTCGCGGAGCCCGCGACGCAAGGACCCCTGAAGCCGGTCCCGGCCGCCGGATCAATCCTCGGCCGGGCCAGAGGCCGCGACGTCGTCCGGCACCTCGTAGGTGAACCGATCTCCCTCCAGGGGGGGCGCCGTGGACGGCGCCAGGCGATGCCGGCTCACCGCCTCGTAGCCACTGGCGATCCGGATGAGGCTACGCTCGCTGAAGCGTCGCCCCAGCAGCTCGAGAGAGATGGGCAGGCCATCTGCCGCGACGCCTGCGGGCAGCACGATCGCCGGCAGTCCGGTGCCGGAGCTCACCGGGTTGTCCCTCGGCCCGCGATCCCCCGTGCCGAGGGGCGGCGCGGTGAGCGACTTGAAGGGGTACACCAGGGCGTCGAGCTGATGGCGATCCATGAGATCCGTCAGCAGTTCGCGCAGCGTCCGGCGGTTCTTCAGGCGAGCCAGGTAGTTCGGGTCCCACTCCAGCTCGGCCGTGGGGAGCGTCCGTTGGAAGGACCACTCCACGTCCTTCAGATAGCGACCGGACGCCTGGAGCTCGTCGAGGGACTGGAACGGAGACGTGGGGCCACGGCGACGCAGATAGGCGTCGAAGCCGGCGCGAAACTCCGGGACGCTGTGGCGGATCTGGGGAAAGAAGGCCACCAGGTCCATGCCGAGCGTCAGCCCCGGAACCATCACCGCGCCGGCGTCACGCATGCGATCGATCTCGCCCCGGATCTGCTCATTGACCGGCGCGAAGGCCTCGCCCTTCCGGAACAGGTCCTCGAGCACGCCGATGCGCATGCCCGCGAGGCCAGCGGGATCCAGCGCGTCCGTGTAGGGCTCGCGGCGATCCGTGCCCAGCGCGTCATGGGTCATGAGATCGTCCGGATCCAGACCGCGCATGTGACTGAGCAGCAGCGCCGCATCCGCGACCGATTTGGCGTGGGGGCCGGCTCGGTCGTGGCTGAAGGAGATCACGATGATGCCCGCTCGGCTCACCAGCCCCTGGGAGGGCGCGATGCCCACCAGGCTGTTGTTGCTCGCCGGGCTGCGGATCGACGCGCCGGTCTCCGTGGCGACGCCGAGCGTCGCGAAGCCGACGTTCACGGCGACCGCCGGACCGGAGCTCGATCCACCGGGATTCCGCGTCGGGTCATAGGGATTGGCGGTCTGGCCTCCGATGGAACTGATGCCTTCGGAGCCGAGATTGAACTCGTCGAGGTTCCCCTTGGCGAGGATGATCGCGCCCGCTTCGCGAAGCTTCCGCACGAGGGTCGCGTCGTGATCGGGGAAGGTCCCCGCCAGACCGACATTGCCCCCGGCGGACGGGATGTCGTGCACGTCGACGGTGTCCTTCACCACGATCGGGATGCCGTGCAGCGGACTTCGGCGCCCGCGGGTGCGGTACTCCTCGTCCAGCGCGCGAGCGATCTCGACCGCGCGGGGATTGATCTCGAGGATCGCGTTGAAGCGAGGCCCCGCGTCGTCGTAGGCCGCGATCCGCGCGAGGTAGCGCTGCACCAGGGTTTCGTAACTGAGTGCGCCCGCGTCCACCGCCTGCTGGATGTCGGCGACGCTCGCGCTCGCGAGGTCGAACACGACCTCCTTCGCGGCGACGGTCGTGTTCGTGACCGCAAGGGCAAGGCCAAGCACGCAGAGCTTGCGCAACAGCAGAGCATGGACAGACATGATCCGTCTCCCGGTCGAGGTTCTTCGCATCCGGTCAGATGCCGGAATCTCCATGGCCTTGCAGGCCCGTCACCAGGCGAGGGCCGCCGCCTCGCGGCGCATGTCGGCGCCGGTACGAAGCACACCGTTGGGCATGCGACGGATCACCGTCAGACTGCCGAAGTTCGCGGTCCAGTCCTCTTCGACCGAGACCTCGTGGCCGCGCTCTGCGAGACCGGCGGCCGTGCTGCCGGGGACGCGCCCCTCGAGCAGGACAGCTCGACCAGCGCCCATGCGATAGCGCGGCGCCTCGACGGCCTGCTGGGGCGAACGGCCGAAGAGTTCCATCTCGACCAGCGCCTGGGTGACGAACTGCGGCTGGCCGCTGCCACCGGGCGTGCCGATGGTCAGGACGAAGGGACGCTCGGCCGGCGTCGCGCCCGTGGTCGTGATCAGCGTCGCCATCAGCGTATGGAAAGGGCGCTTGCCCGGAGCGACCTGGTTGGGGTGCCCGTCCTCGAGCGTGAAGCCGGCCCCCCGGTTGTGGAGCACGACGCCGGTTTCCGGCTCCAACAGACGGGAACCGAAGCTGCCGAAGAGGCTCTGGATCCAGCTGACGACATTGCCATCGGCATCCACTGCAGACAGGTAGACCGTGTCACCGGACAGACCTTCGACGAAGGTCGGATCCGGCGTGAACCCGGGCGCTCGCCCGCCACCTGCCTCTTCCGTCACCAATGCGGCACGGGATGCCAGATAAGCAGGGTTCAGCAGCCGCGCCAGAGGAGGCTCGTTGAATGCAGGATCGGCAACCCATTGATCCCGATCGGCGAAGGCAAGCCGACCGACCTCGACCAGCTCGTGGAGCAGCTCCGGAGAATTGGGCGCAAGGCCATCGATCGGCCTCGTCCCGAGCATGCCGAGCATCTGAAGCAGCACCACGCCCTGGGAGTTGGGCGGGAGCGTGTGGACGCGCATGCCGCGCCACTCGGTGGCGACGGGCTCCACCCAGTCCGCATGATGGGCTGCGAAGTCGCCGGGACGCAGATGCCCGCCCTCGGCCTCCACGAACGCGGTCAGCTGTTGCCCGATGGGGCCATCGTAGAACACACCCGGCCCCTGCTCCGCGATCGCCGAAAGCGTGCGCGAAAGGGCTGGGTTGCGAAGCACGTCGCCGGGCTGCAGGACGCGCTCGCCCGGCATGAAGATCGCCCGGCCCGCGTCGTTCAGGCGCGGGGCGGCCTTCGCAAGATCTTCGGCCAGGGTCTGGCTCACCACGAATCCGTCCCGCGCCAGCGCGATGGCCGGCGCGAGCGCCGTGGCCAGATCGATCGTGCCGCGCTCCGCGAGTGCGGCCGCCCAGCCGGAAACGGCACCCGGCACGGTGATCGTGGCCGAGCCGGAAAACGGCATGCGTTCGAAGCCCTGGTCACGAAAGAACGCAGGGGTGGCCGCTGACCCGGCACGGCCCGAGGCGTTGAGCGCGAACACTTCACCGGTGGCGGCGTCACGGATCAACGCGAAAGCGTCTCCTCCTACCCCGTTCATGTGCGGTCGGACGACCGCCAGCACGGCGGCCATCGTGACCGCTGCGTCGACTGCATTGCCCCCGCGTCGAAGTACATCGAGTCCGGCCTGTGAAGCCAGATGATGTCCCGAGGTCACGGCGCCATTCAGTCCACCCGCCTCCGGCCGGATTGCCAGCCCCGGCGTCACGGACTCGGCGGTCGCGACAGCGTCGAGCTCCGCGGCCTGGGCGGTGCGCACCGTCCCGACCGAAGGCGCAATCGCAATGGTCAGCGCCAGGGAAAGGCAACCCAGTCGCGTCATGAGCGGGCGGCGCGATCGCCGGATCCGCCAGCGTACGTGGAGTCGATTCGGCATTGCGGACCTCCGGTTCAGTGAGCGTGCTGGGCCGACGGCGGCGGGATCCAGGCCACGTCCTCGGCGGTGCATTGCACCGGCTCACCGTTCTGGAAGACCTGATCCACGGCGCGAATCCCCTCCATGTCCGTCAGCGGGTCGGCGTCGAGGACGAGCAGGTCGGCCATGTGGCCGGGGGCGATGCGTCCCAGCATTCCGCCGGCGCCGAGCGCCTCGGCAGCGTCGGCCGTGGCAGCGCGCAGCACGCGGGTCGGCGCGATACCGGCCTCGGCATAGAGTTCGAGCTCGCGCTGCAGTGCCTTGGCGTGCGCGATGAAGGGCGAATCCGTTCCGGCAACGAAGTGGCCACCCCCCGCATCGATCCGGCGCAGGGTCTCGAACGCCGGGGTCATGTCACGACCCGGGCGCTCCGTCATGGCGATCGTGGGGACCACGACGACGCCGGAGCGGTTGATCAGCTCGATGACGTCCTGATACGCCCAGCCGAGGCGGGACTGCTTGAGGGAGAAGCCGCGGCGGCTCGTCGCACCCAGATGCTCCATGTAGTCGATGCCGTTCGCGACGGCCGGGTACAGTTCATGGGACGTCACGGGGATGCCCTGGAGATGCGCCAGCTCGATGGCGCGACGCTGCACGCGATAGTCCTGGCGCACGTAGCTCTTGTAGAGATCCAGACCCATGGCTTCCGAGAGGCGTGCGGAGACCGCGACCGCACCCAGGCTGCCGATCGTGTCCGAGACTCCATAGGACACCCGCGCCCCCTCGTTGAGCGGGCCTGCGGTGAACACCCGTGGACCTGCCCTGCGCCCGGCGGCCTGCGCCTCGCGTCGTTCGACGGCGTGGTAGGGATCGTCACCAGTCTCCCGGACCGTCGTGATGCCGTGACAGAGGAAGAGGCGACCCAGCGCCTTCCCCTGGGAAATGGACTGATGCGTGTGGCTCTCGATGAGACCCGGCATCAGGAAGCGCCCGCGGACGTCGATCACCTCCTCGGAGGCGTCCGCCGCCTCGAAGGGCCCGACCGCGGCGATGACGCCGTCCTCGATGCGGACGGCGTAGTCGCCCTTGGGCCAGCGCTTGTCTCCATCGAAGACATCGGACGCACGCAGGGTGAAGCGGCGGTCCGGGAGATGCTGGCCCCAACTCGGCTCGAGATCGAGGCGCTGCGTCTGGCCCGTCGTTCGGTCGAACACCCGGAGCAGACCGCCCTCGAGGTACACCAGCTTATCGCCGTCCGCCGACCAGGACGGATTCTCGCCGACGTCCGCGATCCGCCGGGCCTCGGAGAAGGATCCTTCAGCGTCCAGCGAAGCGATCCAGAGCGCGCCGTCGAAGCGATAGACGAACTCACCCTCGCGGGACCAGGCGGGACGATTGAACTGCCGTCGACCCAGGGACTCACCGGACACCGGGGACACGAAGCGCCCTGGCCCCTTTTCCCCCGCGTCGAGCAGACGCACGACATTGACGCCTTCGCGGAACCGACTGTTGCTGGGCGCCCGATGGAACACGGCCAGCGTGCTCCCGTCCGGAGACCAGGCGGGGGCACTCGGACCGAACATGGGCGGGGACACACTGCGCATGGATCCGCTGCCGAGATCGAGCACTTCGACCGTGGCGCCCAGGAACACGCTGGTGAATGCGTCTCGCAGGAAGGCCACGGAGCGGCCGTCAGGCGAGAACACAGGGACATTGACGGGCTCGGGCAGATCCGTGAGCTGTTCGGAGTGGCCATCCTCGAGTGACATCATCCACAGCTCGGCCTTGCCGGAGCGGTCGCTCACCCACACGAGCTGCGTGCCATCGGGGGAAAAGGCCGGCGAAAGATCGATGTGGTCGTCATCGGTGAGGCGCCGCAGGTCTCCTGCAGGCAGATCCGCGGTCCACAGATCACCGAGGGCCGCGTACACGAGCTGATCGCCGTTCGGCGACAGCACCGGGTCGATGATGCCGCGCGCCCGCTGTGTGGCCGGATCGGCGAAGTCGTAGCTGCGGCGCTCGTAGGGCACGCGGGCCAGGCTCACGGTCGCGCTGAAGGGCAGCGCGCGAGGCTCTGCCTCGGGCGTGGCGTGATGCACGATCTGACCGTCGGCCGTGTAGACGAGCGAGCCATCCGCGCCCACGTCCGGCCGGAAGGGGAAGAGGTCACGGCCGCTGACGAGCTCGGTGACGGCACCATCGGCCAGGGCCACACGCAGAAGCGTCGCCGCACCCTCGGAGAGGGCCACCACATAGAGGGCGCTTCCGTCGCGGGTCCAGGCAGGGGCGCCGAGCAGATCGCGCTCGAGCAACATCCGTTGCGTGCCACCGCTCGCGCGCACCAGGAGCTGATCCTGCGGCCCGTCGATCACGAAGGCCAGCGCACGACCGTCCGGAGACGGCGTGGGATACACCGCGTTGCCGGCGCCGCGGAAATAGGGCGTGTCGGGCATCTCGTAGCCCGTCTTCGAGGGATCCGTGAGCGCCTCGACCGTCCCGGTCTCGAGATCCAGGGCCTGGAGCGCATAGCCCCCTTCCGCATCGGCCGAATAGAAGAGGGTGCGTCCGTCGGCTGACCACGCCGGGTAGCGGGCATCGAAGTCCTGGGAGGTACGCCGCTGCAGGCGGCTCCCGTCCGGTTCCATGGTGAACACGGAGAAGCCGTTCTCCGCAAAGGCATAGAAGGCGATGAGACTGCCGTCCGGCGACCAGACCGGCTCATGGGCATCCAGTTCGGGGACGGTCAGCGCGGCGGCGTCTCCGCCGCTCGCATCCAGCCCCCAGAGCACGCCCTGCAGCGCCATGACCATCTTCTCGCCGTCCGGCGAGCGCGCCACGGAGAAGTTGGTCCCCTCCCTGAGCTCGACGAACGCACCCCAGCTGGACGGGACGAGCGCGAGAAATAGAAAAAGCGTGAGCGAACGGCGGCCCGGCCGGTGCCGGATCCGCAACCGCGCGGCGCGAGCGTACATGAGTGCCCCCTGCGTGCTTGCTGGTGGATGCCTGGAGGGCCGCCGCCCCCCTCGGCGATGCGGCACCCTGAGATCGAACGTCCGAGCGGCGCCTGAGCCGGCCCGGCTCACCCCCGGGAGGGGGCGCCGAACCGGCTCAGGACGACGTCGGATCGAGCGCGACTGCTGCGCTCACTTCACAGAGCGATGGAGACACTCCCGTAGAGGTAGCGGCCCACGGGCTGATGAATATTGCCCAGATAGCCACCCACGCCACCACCATCTGCAAGCGGCGGATCCTCATCCGTCAGGTTGCGCGCACCGAGTCGGAAGGTCGAGGTCCCGTTCCAGAACCGATCCGTGCGGAACTGAGCGTACAGATTGTGGGTCTGGAGCGAATCCACCTTCCACGGATTCGCATCCGCGTCCAGGATGGCCGGCTGGAGCACCTCGTCGACGAACTGCGTGAGGTAGCCGACCTGCCAGGGCCCCTTGCTCCAGGTTGCGGAGAGCGTCCAGCGAAGTTCGGGATTGCCGTTCTCCTGACGAAGATCGGCGGCGCCGGTGACCGGCACACCCTCGTTGAGCTCTCCCGAGGCGGAGGCGTCGATGAGGACCTGCTGGGGCGGCGCCGGACTCTGGAAGAACTCGTCGATGTGGCTGACGTTGAGGCTGACGGACAGGTCGCCGAACCCTTCCCAGGCATTGTTGTAGACCACACCCACGTCCACACCGGACAGCTCGAGCGGCAGGAGGTTGGTGAAGGCAGAGTTGACACCCAGGATCTCGCCGACGGGCGCGAGGCCCGTGCCCGCGAAGGCAGCGATCTCGGCAGGCGTGGGATCCGCACGAACGACATCCGGATTGCTGGAACCGCGCAGACGGAACAGGTAGTCGAGGTCGATGGCCTGTTGCTCATCCAGAACGCCGACGATCCCCGTCTGCTCGAGCTGCCAGCGATCCACGGTCAAGATCAGCTGCCCGAAGTCCTCGGGAAGGAACATCGGCTCGAACACCAGTCCGTAGGAGAAGCTCTCGGACTCCTCCGGCTCCAGATTGGCGTTGCCCTGACGCAGACCCGGCACGCCGTAGTTGCGCGTGCACTGCGAGAAGTCGGCAATCCGGCCGGCACGCAGATCCGCTTCGCACGCATAGAAGTCCGTACGTCCGTTGAGTCGCTCGAGCACCGGCGTGTTGAGCACGTCCAGGTTCGGGGCCTTGAATCCCTCGCTCCAGGAACTGCGCAGACGCAGGCCGGGCACGACGTCCCAGGAGCCGGCGATCTTCGGCCGCGCCACGGAACCCACATCGCTGTAGTCCTCGAAGCGCCCCGCGAACTGCAGGTCGAAGGCGTCGACGAGGGGAATCTCCATCTCCGGCGAGATCACCGGCACCCCGAATTCGACGAAGGCGGAGAAGACGTCCCGCTCGCCGTCGACGTCCCGGGAGGGGCTGTGGCCCATGAGGGAGGACTCGTAGACGTCGCCGAAGACGACGTCCACGTAAGGGGTGGAGGTGTCCTGACGCCGATCCCGGTCGTCGTCGTAGGTGTGCTGGCGCCATTCGATCCCGGCGGCGATGCCGAGACCCCCGGCCGGTAGCTTCAGGAGATCGTTCTTCGACACCTTGAAGTCCCAGAGCGTGAGCTCCGTCGTGTTCTCGCGAACTGCCTGGGTCATGAAGGAGCGCACGGTCTCCGGCGAGTTGGCAGAGACGGGGTCGATGTCCGTCCAGTCGCTCAGGGTCCCGCCCGCGAACGGGTTGTAGGCGTCGGGCGTGGTGAGCGCGAGCGCCTGCTGCACCAGGTCGCTGGCCGCGTGGTCCTGGGTGTCCTTCACCTCGGCGCGGTTGTAGAGCAACGCCGATTCCCAGGACCAGCCGAAGGCCTCGCCACGCAGACCACCGAGGATCCGGTACTGCATGTTCTCGACCTTCACGTCCCTGGGCCCGCCCTCGTGATAGGCGAAGTTGCGGATCTGCAGCGGCACCCATTCGTCGGGGATGTTCAGATCGGGCAGGCGATTCGGCGAGCCGACGGGGCCGAAGGGGTTCCAGTAGGCAGTCGCCGGAATGAAGATCGGAGTGGAGCCGAGTGCGGAAGGCGCACTGCTCACGGCGTTCGACTCGGCCTGGTAGTAGCCGAGTTCGCCGAAGAACTCCATACCGTTGTCGAACTCGTAGTTCACGAACGAGAAGATGTTGTTGCGGCGGACGCTCGGGAGCGTGGTGAAGCCGGGATAGCCTCGCCATTCGCTGCGGAGCGGCCGACGCGCACCGGACAGCACGGTCCCGCCGCCGTAGCAGAGCCCGTCCTCCAGCTCATAGGTGCACCCACCCAGGGCCTCGGGCTGGACGATGAAGTTGCCACCGCCGTCCGTGACCGGCACCCCACCGGAGGTGACCTGCAGCGGATTGCCGTCCGCATCCCGCGCCTGGAAGCCCCCCCAGGGCCCCTGCGTGGAGCGGTTGTCGAAGGCCACGTTGCCCGCGAAGGGGGTCCCCTCGACGAGGGGCCTCAGATCGGTCACGCGGGTATAGCTGTGATCCGTCACCAGCAGCGGATCGCGGTCCGTGACTCCGGCAAAGAGCGAGAAGTTGCCCTTGCCCCCGTCGAAGTTGGTCCCCCAGGCCGCATTCATGGTCCATTCGTCGAACTCGGCGCTGCCGTACTGCACGTCGAGTTCGAAACCCTCGTAGTCCGAACGAAGTACGTTGTTCACCACCCCTGCAACGGCGTCGGAACCGTAGAGCGCCGCTGCACCGTCCTTGAGGATCTCGACGCGCGACAGACCCTTCACGGGCAGCGCGTTCACGTTGTAACCGAAGACCGGCGTCCCGTTGTCCGTCTGCGACGTGGGGTGCTCCACGCTGCGGCGGCCGTTCAGCAGCAGGAGCGTATTGCCCTGCGGCAGGCCACGGAGACTCACGGTGGAGATATCACCGCGAGCCGCATTGGAGTTGGTGCCGGAGAGGAAGTTGCCGGTGAAGGTGATGTCGCCGGCCTCCGGGATCGCGCGAAACAGTTCGTCCGCGGAAACGGCGCCGGTCGCGATGATCTCCTCGCTTCCGATCACGGACACGGGCAAGGCGCCGGTGATGCGGGCACCGCGAATCTGCGATCCCACGACCACGAGTTCCTCGATCACCTCCTCTTCCGCAGCCTGAGCCTGCGCGGTGGATGCCCCCCCGGAAAGCAGCAGCGAGCCGACTGCGACGGCCAGCGAATTGGCCCTGACGCGGAATGGTGGCGATGCCGCACGGTCAAGAAAGACCTTCTTCATTCTGGTTCCCCCGTTCGATTTCGATCCGAATGCCCGCCTGACATGCATGGGCCCCCGTCATACCTTCGCAACATTCAGGCCAGTCGCGGAACCTCAATCAAACTCATTTCGGCCGCAAGGAAAAACACGAGGAACCATTATGAGATAGCGATCCCTGCTCCCGTTCGCTCTTCCGCACGTCTCATGGGCGGCGTCGCCTCGGCGCCACGACGAAAGCCGCCAAGACGCACCAGCATCGCGCGCTGAAGACCCGCGGGCGCCCCCGTGGCGCGCCATTACGGTGCGTTATTCGCTCTCCCGTCGGCGGCGATCAGGCGAGTGCGGTCGGCTGCGCACGGGCGCGAGATCCGGAACGCCGCGCGGATGCGGGATCAGGCGGCTCCGCCTGCAACGGCGCGGCGCGGCGTGTCCAGACGAGGTCAGTAAGGGGTTACTGCAAGCCGAGGGCCCGGAATTCCGGCCCCCGCAACAAGGGTTTCAACTGTCCCGAGCGCACGGGCACAGCGCTTTGCGCGCCCTGCCGCGGACGCTGCCGAGGACAGGAACGGGGCCCTGTGCGGTCCGCGCCCGATCAGCGGAGAAGCGAAGCCACCTGCGTCAGGATCGGGGCCGCCCCGACCCGAGGCGCCTCCCGCGTCGGCCTGATCCTGACGCCGTCACTCTGCCGCGCCGGCCGCGGCCTCGGCATGCTCCAGCGCAAAGGCCTCTTCCGGCGACAGGATCAGGCGGTGGCGGCCCACGAGCGCGAACCAGGCGATGCCCGCAGCGAACCACACCGCGACGCCGAGCACGCCCTGGCGATAGACCGGATCGCTGAGCTGGAACCACAGAGTCGTGATGCCGATGACGATGGTGAGCGCCGGCCCCAGGATGCCCAGCGGACTCACGAAGGGGCGTTCCAGATCAGGCAGTCTCAGTCGCAGGAGGATGAACGACAGCGCCTGCATGATGTAGGAGAACATCGCGGCGAACACTGCCATGTTGAGGAGCGTACCGCCGATCACCACGCTGCCGGTCTCTGCTCCGAGACCGAACCAGAGGCCGAACATCACGACGAGCGCCATCACCGAGCCGGTGATCATGGCGACATGGGGCGTCTTGTTGACCCCGTGGGTCAGGGAAAGCACCGTCGGGAAGTAGCCGGCACGAGACAGGGAATAGATCTGCCGGCCCTTGGCATAGATGATCGTGTGAAAGGACGCGATCAGACCGATCACCGCCACGAGGGCGAGCACCTTGGCCAGACCTTCACCGTAGATCGCCCGCAGCGCGTCCAGCAGAGGCTCGCCGGACTGCCCGAGCGCATGAGCGCCGACGCCCATCACCGACGGGTTCAGCCACAGGATCATGAACGCCGACACCATGAGCGTGAACATGGCGGCGATGATGCCGCGAGGAATGTCCTGCTCCGGACTGTGACTCTCCTCCGCCGCCAGCGGCACCTGCTCCACGGCCAGGAACAGCCAGACTGCAAACGGCAGCGCCGAGAGCGCGCCGGCCCAGCCGTTGGGCAGGAAGGGCCCATTGCCCCCGGGCAGATGGATGCCGCCAGGCCCCACGTCCATCGCCATGCGCCGGAAGTCGATGTGCGGCAGGGCGCTGAACCAGAACACCACCAGGCAGGTCAGCGCCATCAGGGTCACCACCAGCGTGACCCGGAACGACAGCTCCACGCCGCGGATGTTCAGGCCGAGGAATACGGCATAGCCGCCGATCCACCACAGCGGCTGCAGCGCCGGGGAAGTATCGAAGATACCCGTCAGGTAACTGCCGATGAAGAAGACGATCACGCCGGGCACCAGAATGTACTCGACGTTCTCGGACAGGCCGGTGAGAAAACCGCCCCAGGGACCCATGGCCGTGCGCGCAAAGGAGTACGCGCCCCCGGTGTGGGGCAAGGCCGGCGCCATCTCGGCAATGGAGAAGGTCAGGCCCAGATACATGACCGCGATGATGGCCGTGGCGATGAACATGCCGCCCCAACCGGCGACGGACAGGCCGAGGTTCCAGCCGGAGAAGTGGCCGGAGATCACGGCGCCGACGGCCAGGGCCCAGAGGGACCAGACCCCTGCATGCCGCCGCAGGGTGCGCCGGGCGAAGTAGGCGTCGTCGGCACGGGTGTAGGCAACGCCCTGACGGCGCCGTCCGGTCTCGCTCATCTCGGATTCCGGTGCGGTGGCTGCTTGGGGCGATCATAGGTCACCCGAGGACCGGGCAGACCGTCGTCGTGAGCGGGCACGGCTGCCAGGCCCCCGGCGCTGGGGCCCCGTGCCCCACGCAGGACCGCCCGAACCGATCCGCTGCGAATGCGTCTCCGGCATGGCCCCTCCTGCACGGCCGCCGTCCTGCGCACGCCCCTTCGCTGGCGCGGGCCTTGCAGCGACCCGGACCCTAGACCTTCAGGGATCCGGGAGTCCCACCATGATCAAGACCGCCATGCCTCGTCGCGCCTTCCTGCGCGGTGCCGCCCTCGCGACCGGCGGGACCCTCGTCGGTCGTGCCGACATGGCCCGGGCGGCGCCTGCTGCACCTCGAATCCTGCCGGCGCCGGACACGGGCATCGCCAATCTCTCCCTGAACGAGAACCCCTGGGGGCCCTCTCCTCGCGCCCGCGAGGCGATGCTCGCCCACATCGATCAGGTCCATCGCTACGCCGGAGAAGAGACCCGCGCGCTGGTCCAGTTGATCGCGGAGCGGGAAAGCGTCCCCGCGGACATGGTGGTGCTCTCCCCCGGGTCGGCGCCGATCCTGCGCGCCGTCGGCGATCTCATGGCGACGGATCGCCCGGGCAGCGAGCTCATTACCGCTCAGGCGACCTTCGAGGTGCTCTACCGGGCGTTCGCCGAACGTGGCGGCACCGTGGTTCATGTGCCCTTCGACGCATCCATGCGCTACGACCTCGAAGCCATGGCGGCGCGGATCGGTCCGTCCACGGGAGGCGTATACGTCTGCAACCCGAACAATCCCACGGGGACCGCGCTGCCGGCGTCCACCCTCTCCGACTTCGCGATCGAGGCCTCCAGGGTCGCGCCGGTCTTCATCGACGAGGCCTACATCGACATGCCCGACGAAGGGGCCACGGGCTCTCTCGTGCACCTGCCCCGTGCAGGTCACAACGTCATCGTCTGCCGGACCTTCTCCAAGCTTCACGCCCTCGCAGCGGCGAGGCTCGGCTACGCCATCATGCCGGCGCCGCTTGCGGCGCGGATCCGACGCACTGCGGGCTCGGGGGGGCTGCCCCGCCTCGGCGTCGTCGCTGCCATGGCCAGCCTCCAGGACGATGCGTTCATCACGCAGACACGGGCGCGACTGCGGGACGGGCGGCTTGCACTCGAGCGCATCGTCCGGGCGGCGGGTCTCGAGGTCGCACCGGACCCGCAGGCGAACTTTGTCTATGCACGGACCGGCATGGTGAACAGCGCGTTCGTGGGCGCCATGGCAAGCCAGGGCGTTCAGGTCGTTCGCCGTTCCTTCCCGGAGCACGACCACTGGAATCGGATCTGCGTGGGCACCGACGCGGACCTGCAACAGCTTCAGCGTGCCCTCTCTGCCGTCTACGCGTGAGGGTCGATCTCGATCGGCCCATCACTGGGCGGGCAGAAGCAAAGCAGCGCGCTGATCGCGGCTGAAGCCTGCACCCGCGGGGTCATCGCGGCCGGGAGGGGCTCGTCAGATGCCGATGCCGCCGCCCGTATCCAGCATCTGGCCAGTGATGTTGGCCGACGCGGGACTGGCGACGAAGGCCACCAGTTCCGCGACGTCCTCGGCCGTGCCGTAGCGCCCCCTCGCCGTGAGCGGGGCGAGCATGGCCGCGATGGGGCCGTCCGCCGGATTGAGATCCGTATCGATGGGGCCGGGCTGGACGTTGTTGACGGTGATGCCCCGCCCGGCGAGATCACGGGCCCAGCCCCGGGTCAGACCCTGGAGTGCCGACTTGGTCATGGCGTAGAGACTGACGCCCGGGAACAGCGCGATGTCGCCGTTCACGGAGCCGATGTTGATGATGCGTCCCCCGTCCGTCATGACCCGGGCCGCGGCGCGTGCGAGCACGAAAGGGGCCCGCACGTTCAGTTCGAAGAGCTGATCGAACTGTTCGTCCGTGATCTCGGTGAGCCCCGCGCCCGCCACCGTGCCCGCATTGTTCACGAGGATGTCGAGCCCCCCGAGTGCGTCCACGGCCCGATCCACGAGCGTGGCCATGGCCGCCCGATCCGTGCCGTCCGCCTGCAGCGCGACCGCCTTTCCACCACGGGCCTCGACCGCCGCAACGACCTCGTCCGCGCGCGCAGCGGATGTGGCCCAGGTGAACACGACCGACGCCCCGCGTTCGGCGAGCATCTTCACGATGGCGGCACCGATGCCGCGGCTGCCGCCGGTCACGAGTGCGCGCTTGCCGGCAAGCGACAGGCTGTCGGGGAGGGATGGCGTCATGCGGAGGGTCCTTTCATCAGGCAGGCAGTAGGTGAGAGGCCCCAAGCATAGCGGGACAGAAGCATCGCGACGCCTCCAGTCGGGGCGGCGTCGATCGGCCCGGACGAAGGATCGGTTCGAGCGCCGTGCGCGGCCCCGCCGTAGCCGCAGCGGTCGCAGGCGACCGCGCGGGCTCGCGGGGTTCGTTCGGAGCGGCGCGGATCATCTCAACGCAGCGGCACGCGCCGAGCATCCGGTCGCAGATCGAGCGCGCGGGGGCCTGCGTCCGTCAGCGTCTGCGTATGCAGCTGCACGAGGGGGGCAAGGGGTTCGAAATTCACCTCGACGGCCACTGGATTCCCGTCGCACCGGTAACGCCAGCTGACGAGCCCATCCTCGTGCACCTCGCCGCCCGGGGTGCCGTCCCCTCGATCATGGTGTGCTTGGTCGTGGTCCTCGTCATGCTCCTCTGGATGCGCGTCCGCCTTGAGTGCGTCGGAGTCTCCACCGGAGGATTCGAGGACCGGATCGACGTCCGTCGCAGTGAGGAAGGGTTGCGGGAGCACGAAGGACGTGGCGTCGCGCGTGCACGCTGCCCCCTCGAAGGAGAACAGCGGCGCCGCGATCAACGCATCCCGTCTGCGCAGGACCTCCGCCCGCTCCGTCGCCGTCTCCGGCGCGCGTTCTCGGCCGACAAGATCGGCGAGGGGCGCGGTGAGCAGGATGTCGACCAGGCCATCTTCCACCGCCACGGACAGTTCGCCTGTGCCGTGCGAGTGTGCAGCGGCCACCGCAGGGCTGCCCATGAAGGATGAGAGGGCGACCAGAATCAACGTTGCGCAGACCTTCATGTGCGAAGTCTCCCGAGCTGCCAGTTGCGCAGGTGTGCCGCTGCGACCGCGGTCGCGCCGGCCACGGTCACGGCGGTCTCCGTCGGTCCATCTGCTGCAAGGAGGGCGCCCGCCATCATCGCGAGCAGGCCGGCACAGGCGAGCAGCACCAGCGGGACGCGCCGATGGTGACGGAAGCCGATTCCGATGCCCACGGCGGACAGCGGCACCGCGACGGCCACGGCCCAGCGGTGGAACGCCTCGTCGCGGAAGAACTCCGGCGCGAGCCATGGCGCCACCGAGAACAGCACGGGGAGCAGCACACAATGGCCCAGACAGGCCAGGGAGACACCGACAGCCGCAGGGTCGGCCCAACGCCAGACGCGCCGGTTCAGGAGATTTCTCACGGTCAGGCCAGCAGATCGAGGGTCATGACCAGGCGAGGCTCGGCGCATGGCGGCGAGCGGTGGACGACTCCCCGCACCCGAGCGTCGTCGCAGCCGCTCCCCTTGAAGAAGCCCAGGCTCCCGCGCGGAAGCTGTCGGATTCGCCCCTGGGGCCGGAGCGGCGCCGCGTCGGGGGGCAGCTCCGCCGGGGCTCGCGCAAGGGTCGCCGCGTCGACTTCGGACTCGGGGATCCACTCCGTGCCGGCGCCAGCGAAGGTGGTGATCACCCTGCAGGGCACACGATCGATGTGGAAGCGGGGACACATGGGCCGGCGCACATGACTCAGCCGCAGGCCCAGGCGGCGAACGTCGAAGAGCGTCGCGAACGCGCCTGCGATCCAGTCGACCTGGAGGCACCATTCCACGCTCCCCGGCGCCTCCCGGAGGACGGCCGGAACAGCCCCATGACGAGCCAACGGCTGGCGCGGATCCATGACGAACGCAGCCTCTTCGAAGTAGCCGGGAACGAGCAACGCCTCGGCAAAGCGCGCACAGGCGCCGTCGGCGCGGAAGTCGAGCTGGACGAGTTCGACATCCGGCTCGAGGATCTCGGGCAGATCGTCAGGGGACGCAGTGACGAGATGGCGACTCATGCTAGGCTCTTGAAGGCGGCGTTCAATGTTATAACATAACACTTACTCCATGGCAGTCGATCAGTGGGCATCTCGGCCGACACTGCAGGGCGAGCGAGGTAGAGCATGAACAGAACCGTCGTGACAGGGCTCCTGTTGACCCTGTCGTTCGCCAGCGTGGCCGCTGCCGAACACTCCTCCGAACAGGGCACCCGTGCAGGCCACGCGGCGAACGCTCACATGAACGAGCGGTCCTTCGCGGAGCTCGTGGGGAACTTCGAGAGCGACGAGCGCATGGCCTGGCAGATGCCGGACAGGCTGGTCGCGAAACTCGGGCCGCTCGAGGGGAAGACCGTCGCGGACATCGGCAGCGGCTCCGGCTTCCTCGCCTTTCGCATGGCGGCGCAGGGCGCCCGGGTGCTCTGCATCGACATCGATGAACGCTTTCTCGCCTACATCCTCGGGAAACGCGACGCCCTCGAACTCGGGGACCGCATCGAGCCGCGCTTGTCCCCCCCGGACCGACCTGCCCTCGAGCCCGAGGAAGTGGACCTCGTCGTCACCGTGAACACCTATCACCACATCGAGGACCGGGTGGCGTACTTCGGAAAGGTCCGCTCGGCGCTCCGATCCGGCGGTCGGCTGGTCGTCGTCGACTTCGTCGAGGGCGAACTCCCCGTGGGGCCGGCGCCCGCCATGAAGATCCCGGCGACCCGCATCGAGGAAGAGCTGCGGGCAGCAGGTTTCGAAGAGATCACCCTCGACCGCGAGACCCTGCCCTACCAGTTCGTGCTCACCGCGTACTGAGCTTCGGGATCCAGATCCGCTGGCCTGCGCAAGCGGGCCGCGCCCGCGCTCGAGCGGGCCGCAGCTCGATCCCCCCGGGTGCTCGGTGTGCCCGCCCCCATTCGCTGGCGTCGCCGGGCCTCTGACTCGAAGTGGTGCCTGCTCGACTGTCTGCTTCCCGGACCCCTCCATGAGCCCTCTGCCCGGCGCGGCCGGCAGCAGGGCTCCCACAGCTGGCCCGCTGCGCCCGATCTGCTTGCGCCCCGGGCCCGGAACAGGCATCGTGCCGCCTATACTTCATCATTTCATGAAATGAAACTGTATAACATGCCGGACACGGGGCAGGCCGAACTGCGGTCACGTCGGGTGCTCGAACGGGCAGCCGGGATGCTGAAGGCCGCGGGCGATCCGGAACGGATGCGAATTCTGGAACTCCTGCTCGGCGGACCGCTGCAGGTATCGGAGATCGCGGCGCGCATGGCGGCCGGCCTACCGACCACCTCACAGCGTCTCCGGCTGCTCCTCTCCGAGGAGCTCGTCGCTCGGGAACGCAGGGGGCGTGAGGCCTTCTACGCACTCGCGGACGAGCATGTGCGCGATCTGATCGTGAACGTGCTCGATCACGCGGAGCCTGACCATCAAAGGCAACACCACTAGAGGTAGACAACCATGAGCTGTACTGCACACAAGAATCACGACCACGTTCACGGCGAGGGCTGCGGCCACACGGCGATTCGGCACGACGGTCACCTGGGCTATCTGCACGACGGTCATCTGCACTGCGCGCACGACGGCCACTACGACGAGCACGAAATCAGCGTCTCCGCTGCGAATCCGGATGGCTGTCGCCCGCACGACTGCGCGGACCACGGAGCCGATCACGTTCACGGCCCGGGTTGCGGACACGAGGCCGTGCCGCACGGAGATCACGTCGACTACCTCGTGAACGGGCATCTGCATCATCCTCACGGGAACCACTGCGACGACCACGGCCCCGTGGCGCTGGCCTGAGCCCGACGCGCGCGCGCGCGGCGCACAGGAACCGAAGCGGGTCGAGAAGAGCGACCCTCGGTGAGTGGAATAGGCAGAGGGCTCTCGTCCGGGGGCCTTCGATTGCATCGCGTTTCCAGGAGATCAGTCATGCACGCGATTCGTGGCACGGTCGCCCTGCTGCTCGCACTCTTCGCCGGAGCCGCGGGGGCTGCGCAAGGCGCCCTCGACGAGGACACGATCACCCGCTGGATGGGTGCAGCGAGCGCCGTGCGGGTCTGGGCGGAGACCCACGAGGACGAGACGCCGGCCCTCGGCGACCTGTTCGACTCGGAGCTGCGCATGCCGACGCCGGAGGACATCAGTCGAGCCTACGCGACCATCTATGCGCAGGATTCCGGGGTGAGGGACGTGATCCAGGAACACGGCTTCGACAGTGCCGAGCAGTGGGGTGACGTGAGCATGCGCATCACCCTCGGTCTGGCGTCCCTGGAGCTGGAGCAGAACGCGCCCGCGATGGAGGCGGAGATGGCCCGGGCCATGGCCGAGATGGAGAACAATCCGAACATGCCGCCGGAGCTGCGCGCGATGATCGAGCAGGCCATGGGAAGCGTGCAGCAACTCCGGGAAGGCGCGCGCGAGGAGGATCTCCCGGCCCTGCGCGCCAAGCAGGGGGAGCTGCGCACCTTCCTGGAAGCAGACGACGGCGGATACTGACCGGCACCCGCTCGCGGTTCAGGGCGTGAGCGATCCCGTGAGCGAGGCCCGCTGGCTCAATTCGATCCAGTGCCCACCGGGCTCGATCACGAAGGAGATGCGCGCCACCTCCCCGAGCGTGCGCGGCGCCATGCCCTCCCGCGCACCGGCCCCGAGCGCCTCCGCGTGCGCCGCGTCGGCCCGGTCCACCTGGAAGGTCAGGTAGCGGATCCCCGTCCCGTCGAGACCGCCCGGCGCTTCCGGCGACGCAGCCTGAACGAGACGCAGGCCCGACGCCCCGACCGCAACCCGGTCGCCCTGCACCGGCAGGCCCAGGGCCTCGAAGAATCGCGCACTTGCGGCGGGATCGGTGACGCGGAGTTCGAGCTCGAGGCGCCGCACGTCCCCGTTCATCAGCTGCACGCCGTTGCCTTCCGGGTCGACGAGCTGCTGCGTTGCGGAGAAGCCGGGATCGAGGAAGGTCACCGGTCCCAATCCGGTCGGCACGCCCGGCGCCTCGCCACCGCGGCGGTGGTTCAGCTTCACGATCGAATCGCCCCAGTGGTGGCGAGCCTGCAGGCGCCCGCCCCCGAGAGGCAGCGCATGGTCCTCGGCCAGCCCCACGCGCTCCCGGTAGAAAGCGAGCATGGCCGCGGGGTCCGCTGCCCCGATGGTGATGCCGACGTCGAAGGCGGGTTTCACGAGGCGCACGGAATCAGGCCTCCTGCCGCGAGTAGTCCCAGGAGCGCCGACGCTCTGGCGTCACGACGATGTAGGCGGCGCCGGGACGCGCTTCGGTGGGCAGCTCGGCGTCCGGGACGCCCCGCGCGCGTGCCCCGGCCCGGGCGTAGCGGAGCGCCTCCGCCGGCTCACGGACGATGCGTGCATCTCCCTGGATCATCGCGCCCTTGATGTCCGCCATGGTGCTGCCCGACTCGACGAGCAGGCTGACCTTCGGATTGCGCTCGACGTTGCGCACCTTGTGGGTGCCGTCGCGCACGCCGCAGACCACCTCCTCACCGAGGCGGAAGTAGCCCAGCGGCACCGTGTGCGGATAGCCGTCGGCATCGAGGGTGGACAGGATGATCCAGCCGGGGCGGCTGTCGAGAAAGGCGTCGAATTCCTCGCGGGT
>JAZBPI010000073.1:0-26995 GCA_036351555.1 Pseudomonadales bacterium | reverse complement strand
CCGGAAAGTCGGCCGGGCGGACCACGCCCCGGCCCTCACCCTGAAGGCTCCCGGCACGCCGATTAAGGGCGCTGCCCCGAGCCACGGCGCGGGGCCTTCAGAGGGCGTAGGTGTCGTCGAGGTACTCGAGGATGAAGGCCGAATCGCCCATCTCCGCACCGGTGTTCGGATCCACCAGATAGGGAATGGAGATCCGCCCCGCCCGCTCCAGGAGCAGGCGACGATTCAGGGTCCTGGGCTCGAGATGCAGATCGAGCGCCTCGCGCACGGGCGGCGGCACCCAGTCCTCGAGGGTGCTGCGCCCGCAGGCGCGAAGGACGTAAGGCAGCTCGAGCTCGCAGAGACGCTCCCGCACCAGCCGCGCGAAGGGGCTGCCCTCGAAGGCGTAGAGCTCGAGCAGGCGATCCGGCGCCCGGGACGGTCGCACCCGGGTTCCCGCCGCACCGCGGGAAAGGCCGGCGACGGTCGCGCCGAAGGTCTGGAGCGCGGGCAGACGCCAGCGCAGCGGCAGCGCCTGGCCCCCGCCGTACTGATCGAAGAGATAGGTCACGATGTCCTGCGATTCGTAGAGCCGGACCCCCGTATTGGGATCGACGAACCAGGGAAACTGCGCACGGCCGCCGGCGGTCTCCACGGCGGGGCGGAAACGCTCACCACCCTTCGGACAGGGCCGGATGATCGTGTCGAGATCGAGCTCCGTGAGGACCTCCCGAACGAGACGGCAGAAGGGGCAGCCCTCGAATTCGTAGAGTTCGAAGAGCCACTCCGGGCGTCGGGACAGGGGGGTCGTGGCGATGCCGGCCCCGCCCCGAAGAAAGGTGGTCGCGAGGGAGCCTGCGAGATCGAAGCTGCGTGCCAGGGGGCGGCGGGCCATGAGGACTCCGGAACGGCGGCAGCTGCGGGCGCAGCTGCCTCGGATGGCGGGCCATTCTAGCGCGGCGCCCGCGCCGGCGTGAGGCGCGTCCGTGAGTCCCGCTCAGCGCCTGCCCGCAGAGCCGGTCAGGCCGTTTCCGCGAGGAACGCACGGATGCGATCGACGGCCGCGGGGACCGCAACCCCCTCCTTCCAGTCGCGGATCAGGGACGCATGGGGCGCCAGGCGCACGATCTCCTCGGACACGCTCGCCGGGTGATAGAGATCGTCGCCGCGAAGCACCAGCAGCGGCACGCCGCAGCCGGCGACGAAGGCGCGGTCCACGGAGAAGACGAAGTCGCCATCGAACATGTTGGCGCGCAGCTGCTCGAGCGCGTCGGCCGTCACGTCCGCGCGCTCCGCGACCAGCTCCCGCGCCCAGCCGTCGAACATCTCCCGGAAGGCGTCGCGATTGCCCTCGGCGCCGATCGGCTGGAGCAGGACCGCCGAGGCGATGCGGTCCGGCGCGGACTGGATGAGGCGCAGGGCGAAGGATCCGCCGATGCACATGCCCAGCAGGTGACAGCGCTCGATGCCGAGATGATCGAGCAGCGCGAGATGATCCGCTGCATAGCTGTGCCAGCCGTCGTCCGCGGCGACCGGAGCCCGTGAGCGCCCCGCGTTGCGCTGATCCATGGCGATGAGACGCCAGCGATCGGCGAGGACATCGCGCGGGTCGAAAGTCGCCCGCGTCCAGAGCGCCCTGGCCGAGCGCATGCCGCCCGGGGCGAAGAGCAGCACCGGCGCACCGTCGCCATGGATCTCGTATTCCAGATGCAGATCCCCCTGCTCGAACGACGGCATGGCGTACGGCTCCTGAGTCAGTCGGTGCAACGGTCCTTCCAGACCACCACCTGGCCGGACGGAATGGGCAGCGGTTTCTCCCCGCGATCCGCGAAGAACTCGTCGAAGGCGCGCGTGACGCCGGGGCAGGTCGCGAACCCGTAGTCGTCGCTCACGATGACACCGCCCGGAGACAGCCTGGGCCAGAAGAACTCGAGGGCGTCGCGGGTCGGCTCGTAGAGGTCGACGTCCACGTGTACCAGCGCGAAGGTCCGGTCCGCGATCTCCGGAAAGCGCTCGGGGATCCAGCCGCGATAGAAGCGGCAGTTTCCGTAGGCTGCCAGCTTGTCGCGACAGACCTGCTCATCGGCCGCGATCTCTCCCGCAGTCCAGGCCTTGACGCCGTCGATCGCCACATCCTCGTCGGACACCTCGGAGAGGCCGGAGAAGGAATCGAAGATGTGGTGCAGGCGCTCCGGTTGCTGGAAGGCATTGAGGAGGAAGAAGGAGCTCTTGCCGAAGCGGACGCCGCACTCGGCCGTGTCCCCGGGGACGCCGCGGGCGGCGACCTGACGGGCGAGGTCGAAGAGGAAGGTGCAGCGGTCCGCCGGAATGCCGGGCGTCGCCCCCCAGCGCTCGTGCAGGTCGGCCAGCTCCTCGGAGAGCGACCAGTTCAGATGCCCCTTGTAGATGTGCAGGCCGTGGCGCCGGATCCGGCGTTCGTAGTACTTGTTCCAGGCCTTGCGTCGGGTGACGGCATTGCTCGAGTGCCGCTTGAGAAAGTTGCGCAAAGACAGCGACATGACGGTAGGGGTTCGCTCGTGATCCGGAAAGGCCTGCAGTATACCGATGCCGGTGTCGCGGACACGGCCCTTGACGCCACCTTGACAGCGCCCCGGCGATGCTTGAGAAAGCGCCATCCCCATTGCCACGCCCTTCAGCCTGCGCAGCGGCGCGCTCTGCGGGCCCGTGCGTGCACTGCCAGTCAGGAGTCCACCATGCCCAGCCACGGCCAGGCCCTCGCTTCCGGTGCGGACCCGGGGCTCGATCCCCTGGCGACCATCGAGATCGCCAAGGAATACCTCAACTTCTCGGCGGGGCATTTCACGATCTTCTCCGCCACGGAACGGGAGAATCTGCACGGTCACAACTGGCGGGTGGGCTGCGAGATCAGCACGCCGATCGGTGAGGATGGACTCTGTTTCGACTACGCGGTCATCAAGAAGCGGCTGATGGCGATCTGCGACGAGCTGGACGAGAGGGTCCTCCTGCCGGCCCATTCACCCCATCTGCAGGTCATCGAAGAGAACGGCATGGTGATCGGACTCTACGCCGATGAGCGGATCCCCTTCCTGCCGCGCGACGTGCTCGTGCTGGATCTGCGCAACGTGACCGTCGAGGATCTCGCAGGCTGGTTCGTCAAGCGCCTGCTCGCGGAGCCGGACATCGCGAGGGAGGACATCCGGATGCTGAAGGTCCGCGTATCCTCCGGCACCAACCAGTGGGCTGCGCGGGAATGGAGGCGCCAGGCATGAAGCTCGCGATCATTTCCGGCGCCAGCGCCGGCATCGGTGCGGCGACGGCGCACAGGCTCGCCGCCGACGACTGGACCGTGCTCAATCTCTCCCGTCGCCCCTGCCCCGTCGAGGGCGTGGAGCATCTGCCCTGCGACTTCTCCGACAGCGCTGCGCTGGCAGCGATCCTGCCTCGGCTCACAGAGCGGGTGCAGGCCGCAACGCGGACCCTGCTCGTGCACAACGCGTCCCTGCTGCGCAACGATCGCAGTGGCGAGACCGCGGTGGACGCCTTCGCGGAAGTGCTGCAGGTGAACCTCGCCGCGCCGAACGCCATCAACAACGCCGTCCTGCCCCATCTCAAGGAAGGCTCCGCGGTGATCTACGTCGGCTCGACGCTGTCGGAGAAGGCCGTGCCGGGCGCGTTCAGCTACGTCACCACGAAACACGCGACCATCGGCATGATGCGTGCGACCTGTCAGGATCTGGCGGGCCGCGGGATCCACACGGCCTGCGTCTGCCCGGGCTTCACGGATACGGAAATGCTGCGGGAACATGTGGGCACGGACCCGGAAACGCGCGCGGCCATCGGCGCCATGACCGCCTTCGGCCGCCTCATCGAGCCGGAGGAAATCGCGGAGACCATCGTCTGGGCCGCGCTCCACCCGGTGATGAACGGCGCCGTCATTCACGCCAATCTCGGCCAGGTCGAACGCTGAAGGGCCCATGCACGCAGCAGACATCACGGCACCCGGCCCACAGCAGGAAGAGGCATCCATGATCGACGACGGCCTTCGCGAACGGCGGGAGCGGGTCTTCCTGATCCTCGCAGGCATCTTCCTGTGCGCCATGACCATGCTGAACATCATCGGCATCACGCGCTTCGTGCAACTGGGCCCCATGGCGCTCGCGGTGGGCGTACTGCCCTACCCGCTCACCTTCCTGGTGACCGACCTGATCAGCGAGCTCTATGGCCGGGCGCGCGCGAACTTCCTCGTCTGGACCGGGCTCGGGCTCAATTTCTTCATTCTCGGCGTGATGTGGCTCGGGCAGGCCCTGCCTGCCGTGGGTGCCGACGCGATGCCACCCTGGCAGGTGATCCAGCTCTCGGAAGGGGTCTTCCTGCCCAATGGCGACACGGTCACCGGGGCCATCGAGTTCTTCCAGCTTCTCTACTACTGCACGTCCGGTGCGGTGTTCGCCTCGATGCTGGCCTACATCGCCGCCCAGTTCTGCGACGTCCAGCTGTTCCACTTCTGGAAGCGCGTGACCCGCGGCAAGCACCTGTGGATCCGCAACAACTTCTCGACGCTGGTGAGCCAGATGGTCGATTCCTTCATGGTGATCGCCGTGACCTTCGGCGCCGCCTGGCTCGCCGGGGACATCGCCCTGGCGACCCTCTTCACGCTCATGGGCAGCAACTACCTGTTCAAGATGTTCGTGGCCCTCGCGGACACGGGACCCTTCTATCTCCTCACCCACTGGCTGCGCAGCCAGCTGCAGTTCGAGGATCCCACCCTCGAGTACGCCAACCAGGCCCCCTGACCGGGCAGCATCCGCGCGACGCCCCGCAACAGGGCGCGACGGAGCAGGTCGCAGCGCCCGTCACGGCTCGCCCGACCTGCCGTTCGTCGGCACAGAGCGCCGGTCGTTCGACAGACCGGGGCGCCAGCGAGAACGACGTCACGACCTCTGGTCGCCACGACCGGCGGCGCCTCCATCCTTTCTCAATAGTTTCTACAGTGTGTATACTAGTCTGCGTGAACGAGGGCAGGCGTGACATCCGAGGGTCTGTTCACCCTCCGGTCAGCTGCCAGGCCCCAGACTGGAAATCGTCAGGCATGGATCCTGCTTTCAGGGACTCGAAGTATGCCGGCGGTTGTATTGTTCATCATGAACTTACGTGGCAGACTGAAAGTGGGTTCGTCATTGCCGTTGTAAGCGGCGCCGAATCCGGGACCGATGGTCGACGTGATTTCAGGCTAGACAAGTCCAAGACACGACCAGACGAAGAACAAAGCCAGACCTGACGGCACCAGCATGGCGACCTATGAAGATTGTGTGACCGAGATCCAGAAACTGCTCTCGGAGAAGGTTGCCCAGGGTGAGCAGGTGGGCGAGGACGTGGATCTGATCGAGGAAGTGGGCCTGGCGTCCCTGGACGTCATGGAACTGATCGAGCAGCTCGAGGACGTCTTCGACATCTCCTTTCCCATCAACGAGCTGGGAGACGTGCGCACGATCGGAGATCTGGCGCGCAGGGTCCAACAACTTACCTGATCGGTGACCAATGAGCCTTCTCGACAAGCTTGAAGCTGCACGCAGCTTCCAGGACCAACTCGGCGAACTCGGTGTCAACGCCATCGGTGCGACCATCGATGTCGTGGGTTCCGCGACCGAGGGCCGCATCGACGGTCGCCGGGTCGTGCTCGCGGGCACCAACAATTATCTCGGCCTGACCTTCGACCCTGCCTGCGTCGAGGCTGCGGTCCAGGCCACGCAGAATCACGGTACGGGCACCACGGGTTCGCGCCTCGCCAACGGCACCTACTCGAGCCACGCCGCGCTCGAGCGAGAGCTGGCGGAGTTCCTGGGCGCCCGCTCGACCATCGTGTTCACGACGGGCTACGTCGCGAACGTCGGCACCATCTCGACGCTCGCGGGCCCCGGTGACGTGATCGTGCTGGATGCGGATTCCCACGCGAGCATCTACGAGGGCGCGAAGCTCTCGGGCGCCGAGATCTATCGCTTCCGCCACAACGATCCGGCCGATCTCGAGAAGCGCCTGAAGCGCCTCGGCGATCGCTGCGCGCGGACGCTCGTCATCGTCGAGAGCCTGTACAGCATGCTCGGGGACATCGCTCCGCTGAAGGAATTCTGCGAGGTGAAGGACCGGTACGGCGCACACCTGCTGCTCGACGACGCCCACAGCTTCGGCGTCATGGGCAGGAACGGACGCGGTCTTGCGGAAGAGCTCGGCGTCGAGGACCAGATCGACTTCGTGACGGGCACCTTCTCCAAGAGCCTCGGCAGCGTCGGTGGCTGGTTTGCCAGCCGCAAGCACGACATCGGCCCCCTGCGCAGTCAGATCCGGGCATACATGTTCACGGCATCGTCGACGCCGTCCGTGATCGCCTCGACGCGCACGGCCCTGCAGCTGGTCAGCAAGCGCTGCGATCTCCGGGTGCGCCTGTGGCGCAACAGTGCGCGCGTACACAGCGCCCTCAAGAGCCTCGGCTTCAATCTCGGCGCCGACGCCAGCCCCGTGATCGCGAGCATCATGGACAGCCCCGAGCAGGCCGCGGCGGCCTGGCAGATGCTGCTCGATGCAGGCGTCTACGTGAATCTGGTCGTGCCGCCCGGTGCGCCCAAGAATCTGAGCCTGCTGCGCTGCAGCCTGTCCGCTGCGCACACGCCCGAGCAGATCGATCACATCATCGACGCCTATGCGCTCGTGGCCGAGCGTTTGATGGGCGAGCGTCGCGCCGCGGTCGCCGGCGCCGTGTGACGACACCCGACGCTTCGGCGTCGGGTCTCCTTCAGGCCCCCTCCCCCACGTGAGCAACGCCCGGCCCCCGACCAGGGTGCTCGCGCTGCTCAGCCAGCGCAGCGGCGAGAGTCAGCAGATCCTCGGCCTCGCCGAGGCCCTCGGTCGTCACCTGGGCTGGCCCCACCGCGTCTTCCGGCCGACCTGGACGTCGGGAGCCCCTGCCCTCGGCCTTGCGCGCTGCGTCACGGCCCAGGGGCTCAGCGCGGCATCCCGGGCGGCACTGCTCGCCGAGAAAGCGGATCTGGTTCTCACCTCCAGCCTTCGCAACGAGCCCATCGCGCGCTGGTTCGCCCAGAGCTGCGGCAATTCCTGCCGCGTGATCTACCTCGGCCGCACCTGGGCCGGTTCCGGGGCCTTCGATCTCACGGTGACGACACCGCAGTACCGGGTGAAGGCGCACCCTCGGGTCATGGAGAATCCGGGCACGGTGCACCGACTCTCGAACGAGGTCATGGCGGCTGCGCGGGAACGCTGGGCGCCGGTCTTCGCGTCACAGCCGAGGCCGCGCCTGGGCGTGCTCGTCGGCGGCGACAGCGGCCCCTTCGCCTTCCGCGCGCGGGCCGCGTCCCGACTTGCCCGGAGCGCACGCATGCTCGCCGGAGACGGGAGCATCCTCGCCACGACCAGCGCACGCACCGACCCTGCCGCCCGTGCGGTCCTCGCTGCGGCGCTGACGGGCCCGAGCGACTGGCTCTGGGAGTGGACCGCGGACGGCGAGAACCCCTACTTCGGCATTCTCGCCTGGTGCGACGCCCTGTTGGTCACGGGCGACAGCATCGCGATGGTGTCCGAAGCCGTGGCAACGGGACGCCCCGTTCGCCTCTTCGATCCCGGCGGGATGCACGCGGCCGCCCGGCTGCGCGACGAGACCCTCGCATCGCGCGCCTACGCCCTGCTGATGCGGCTCGGCCCCGAGCGTCTCTCACGGGATCTCGGCCGCGTGCACGCTCGCCTCGTGGCCGAGGGACAGGCCGCCTGGGACGAGGTCCCCCTGCCGGAAGCGCTCTGCGCGGACCGCGCGCCGACCATCCACAGTGCCTATCTGGATGCGACGGTCGAGCGGATCCGGTCCCTCGTCGAGGCGGCCCCGGCCTGAGCACGGGGCAGCGTCTCAGCCTCGATCGCCCTGCAGAGCGGTCGCCGCGGACGTTGCACCTGCTCCGTCCAGCGCCACGCACCCGCGCTCGATGCGGTAGACGCGGTCGGCGAGGCTGGTGAGGGTGGAGTGGTGGGAGACGACGAGAATCGTCAACTCGCCGGTGAGTGCGCGCAGCGTTTCGGCGATCGCCCGATCGCTTTCCGGATCCAGCGCACTGGTCGCCTCGTCCAGGATCAGCAGCTTCGGTGCGCCGACCAGCGCGCGCGCGATCATGATCCGCTGACGCTGACCGCCGGAAATCCGTGTCCCGCGCTCCCCGACGACGGTCCGGATTCCCTCCGGCAGAACGGAGATGAAGTCCCAGGCGCCCGCGGCGCGCAGCGCCCGCTCCACGTCCGCTTCCGGTACGGAGTCGTCGCCGAGCGTCACGTTGCGCAGCACCGATGCGTGCAGCAGCAGGTTCTCCTGGGGCACATAGCCGATCTGATGGCGCCAGGCGGCAAGGTCGATCTGCGCGAGATCGACTCCGTCGACGAACACCTTGCCCCGGGTCGGACGCACCAGCCCCATGACCAGATCGGTGATGGTCGTCTTGCCGGACCCGGATTCGCCAACGAGGCAGGTGAGCTGCCCGGCAGGGATTTCCACCTTCGCGCCCGAAAGAATGTCGTGCTCGCCATAGGAGAAGGTGACGTCCTCGAGGCGGATGCTGTCCTGCAGCGTCGGCGCCAGGGACCCGGCCGCCGGCTCGGCCTGCGCCCGTGCCGTGTCGATAGTTTCGTTCAAGGACCAGTAGGCGGACTCGTAGACCACCATCTTCTGGAACTGTTTCTGCACCTTGCCGACCTGCTTGAGCAGGTTGGCGAGCACCAGGACGAGGAAGGTGACGGTCGCCATCTGCACGTCGAAGAAGCTCAGGGCGATGAAGATGCCGGCCGCGATCACGATCGCGTACATGGGCTCCTGCGCCGACTCCAGTGCCGCCGTCGCGAGCGCCTCGCGCTTCAGGGCACTGCGCAGGGACCCGGTCTCCTCGGACAGCACGTGGTCGGCCAGATGTTCACGGCCCATCGCCTTGAAGCTCTTCACGGACTGGAGCGTGTCCGTGAGGGAGGACAGGAGCTGACGATACCAGTGCGTCTGCAGCACCCCGCCATCGCGGCCCATCTGCACCAGCCGGCGCGAGACGAGCAGGATGATGACGCCCGCGCCGATGGCGAGGAGAGTCGCCTGCGCAGACACCGCGAAGGCGAAGAAGGCATAGATCGAGGACTCGATGGACAGCGCGATGACGCGCACGCCCATCACGTAGGCCAGGGAGGCCCGGTAGGCCTCCGTGCTCATCGCATTGGCCAGCTTGCCGGGAGACTGGCCGGCGAAATAGGTCCAACGAGACCGTAGTACGGCCTGGAGCAGGCGCATGCGCAGCTCCGTGGCCACGTCCGCCGCGATGTAGCCGATCCGTGTCTCGGCGAACATCACCATGGTGCTCTTCAAGAAGACGGCGCCGACGATGACGCCGAGGAGCACGCCGAGCGTCGGCTCCACACCCAGGGCCGCGAGCAGGTCGACGACCTTCTGTTCGAACTCCCCGCGTTCGGTCTCGCCACCGCCGTCGAAGGCGACATTCAGCAGGGGCAGCAGCGCCGAGAGGCCGACGCTGCTCGCGACACCCGCGAGCAAGAGCGCCAGGATCAGGATGACGCTCTGAACGGGATAACGCGTCGCGAAGCTGCGGAATATGGCCATGCGAAGATCCGGCTCTCAGTAGGCTCGCCGCAACACCAGGGTCACGATCAGGGCAAGGATGATAGGCGGCATGAGCGCCACCGCCACGGGCGGAATGCCCGCGACGAGGCCGGCGTTGCCCACGATCTGGTCACCGAGGAAGTAGACGAGGCCGCCCGCGAGTGCCAGGGCGACATAGCCGAGACTGCCGCGGCGCTGGGTGGACAGGGCGATCGGTACCGCAAGAAGCCCCGTGAGCAGCGCCGACACGGGCAGCATCCACATTCGCCAGTAGGCCAGCTGCCAACGCGACGAGGGCTGCCCGGTGCCCTTCAGATAATCAATATAGCCAGCAAGGTCCGTGAACGAAAGGCTGTCCACGGGCGGGGCATGGAGAAAGGTGTCGTCGGCCCACCAGGGGCGCCAGCGCATGGGGCCGACGAGCTCGATGGCGACGCCGTTCTCGTCGAAGCGACGGCGCGTGGCGTCGACGAGACGCCAGGCGCCGTCGACATCCGGATCCGCCGACGCCGCGGTGATGATCTCCTCGACGCCCGCATCCGGAGCGAGCTGATAGATCCGCACGTCCACCGGCACGCGCCCGTGCTCCAGACTGCCCACCTCGATGAGCGTCTGCCCCGACCGGGACCAGAAACCGCGGCCCGCGATCTCGTCGGCGCGCCCCAGGGCGACGTCACGGGACAGGGTCGCGCCCGCATAGAGCACCGGCGCGACGAACTCGTGCGCGAGCGGCGTGAGCACGAGCAATCCGAGCCCCGGCACCAGGGTGGCGATGGCGATCCGAACCAGGTTCATGCCGGCGGCACGGAGGATGACGAGTTCACTGCGCTGCGCCAGCTGCCAGAGGGCCAGCGCCGTCCCGAACAGCGTGATGAAGGGCAGCAGGCGCAGCACGCGCGCCGGCGTCGTCATGCCGACGAACCAGAGCGCGCGCAGGGTGTCGTAGCCGCTCTCGCCGACACTCTCGAGTTCCTCTCGAAAGGCGAGCAGCGAGAACAGCGCGAGCAGCACGCCTGCCACCACGGCGTAGCCGCGCAGCACATGCCCGGCGACGTAGCGATCGACGCGGGTGAATCCGATCACGTCCGCATCCTCGCGACGAGTCGGATGATGCCGAGCACGAGCACGGGCAGGATCGGTAGCCAGAGGATGCCCGGCATGGGCGGAAGCCCTCCGCTCTCGAGGGAGGTGTGCGCCGCAGCAGCGACGTAGAACACCAGAACGTAGGTCGCGATCGCGCCGAGCGTGCGCAGCGCCGTCACGGTCCCAGGCGCGAGACTGCCGAGCCCTCCGGCCACCAGCGTCATGCCGAAGGTCATCATGGGCAGCGTGAAGCGCCACTGGAGTTCGGCGATGTCCCGGGGGACGCGGGAGCCGAACAGGTCGTTCGTGGGCCGCGCCCTGCGGTTCGAAGCATTGCCGATCACGGCGCCGAGCTGCCACCGATAGCGCAGTTCCTCGAAGCGATGCCGTCGATCGCCGACCCCCGGGACGCCGGACAGCGTCAACGCCTGGCCGTGTCGGAAGGCGACCACCTGACTGCCCGCATCATCGGGCGGCGCGAGATAGGCCTCCCGGGCACGGATGAGCCGCACGCCATCGGCCTGCTCCTGGCGCGCGAAGACGTCCTCGAGCACACGGGTCGCCGCACGGACGCCGGCGGCCGTCACGACCAGATCCGGGCCGAGGGGATAGAAGCGTCCGGCGCGCATGGACGCCACGTCGGGACGCGCCGCCAGATCCTTCACGACGTAGATGGTGCGATAGGCCCAGGGGCGCGCCTGCAGCGAAAGCACGCCGACCAGCACCAGCGCTGCAAGGGCATACCAGGCGACGGGCCACAGCAGACGCAGGGGCGACAGCCCGCCGCCGGTCATGGCGACGAGTTCACGATCACGGTTCAGCCGCTCGAAGACGAAGAGAATCGAGAAGAACAGCGCCGACGGCACGATCACCTCCGCCGCCGTCACGCACTGGAGAAGGATCAGTTGCCAGAGCACGGACGGCGACAGGGATCCCGCGGCCGCATCGGCAAGCACAGCCGAGGCCGCGAAGGCCGTGAACACGGCGGTGAGCAGAAAGACGCCGACCAGGAAGGGAAGGGCGAGCTGCCGTGCCAGATAGCGATCCAGGGTCACGCAGTCACCTCGGCCCCTTCCCCCGACGGGACGGCCGCGAGGGCAGGTTCCTCGAACCGCGGGATCGGCAGCCCGCGGGGGCGGAACGGATTCCGGCGCACTGGGCAGGGCGAAGGTCGAGGCAAGGCGCCTCCCGATGCGGATCGAGGCATGTGGTCGTGACGTCGGGGGGTTAGTGTAGTGTATTCGTCGCCGTGGATGGCGGTCCGGCCGGAGCCGTGCGGCCGCGAGATCGACGCAGCGCCGGAGCAGGCAGGACATGCAGGACACCGTGCAGCTCTGGCTCCTGATCGGACCCAAGGCAGGAGACAACGCCCAGCTGCGCGCGCTCGGTGCGGCGCTCGCGGCCCGCTTCGGCTGGACGGTCACCGAGCAGCCGGTTGCCTTCCACGGCGGCGAACTCCTGGTCACCCTGCTCCTGCGCGTCAGCCTCCTCGGCCTGACGTCCGCCACGCGGCGAGCACTGCGGGGCCCCTGGCCCGAGCTCGTGCTCACCGCCGGTCGACGCAACGAACCCGTCGCACGCTGGATCCGTCGCGCGAGCGGGGACAGGACCCGGCTGGTCCACGTGGGGCGCCCCTGGAGCCATCCCCGTCACTTCGATCTCCTGATCAGCACGCCGCAGTACTTCCTGCCCGAGGACCGCTTCCCCAACGTGCTGACCAACCCCCTGCCCCTGGTGCCACAGCGGCAGCCGCCCGCCGATCTGCGCGCCGGACCGGACGACGACCCGGACGAACCATTGATCGCCTGTTTCATCGGTGGGGATTCCGGCGCACAGGTCCTGACGGCGGAGGGCGCCACCCGGATCGCGGACGCCGCCCTCGCCCTGGCTCGTGCCCAGGGTGCCCGACTGGGCCTGAGCACGAGCGCACGCACACCGGAGGTCGCCGAAGCCGCGATCGCAGATCGGCTGAAGGACGCCCCCGATGTCCGGCTGCACCTGTGGCACCGCGCCCCCCTGGCGTCCAATCCCTACCGGGCGTGGCTCGCCGTGGCACGAGGCTTCGTGGTCACCACGGACAGCATGTCCATGATCGCGGAGGCGGAAGCGACCGGGAGACAGCTCTGGCTCACCCCCATTCCGGTTCCGGACCGACCATGGTGGCTGACGATTCGAGGATGGCGCTGGAAGCCTCTGACGCATCGCCTTGCACAGGCCTTCGCCCCAAGACGTCTGCGCCGCGACACGCAACGGATCATCGACGCACTGCTCCGTTCCGGGCGCGCCCGGCCCCTCGCGGAGGGGCCGCAGACGCCCGCCGCGACCGTCGTCAGGGCGCCCGTGGACGGAACGGCACGCGCGGTCGAGGCGATCGCGGCGCTCTTCGAGGTCCCGTCGATCACGGAGGACACGGGCGAGGCAGACAGCAGAGGCTGAGATCGGGCGCCCGGCTTCAGGCAGCGGGCAGCTCCAGCGGAGGGTGCGGCGGCGGCGCGAGCGGACGGGTGCGATCGAGCACGTCGAAGACGTCGTGGCGAAGATGATTGCTCGCCATCTCCGCCCTGAGGTCTTCCTCCGTCACCAGCCCCTGCTCGAGACACTCGCGCAGGAGGCCGAAGAAGAGTCGCTCCTGATTCGCGTCCGGATGTGAGCGGTAGTTGCCGAGAAAGGCGTACTCCCCGAAGAACCGCCGCCGCGCGCGCATCAGCCAGCCGAGCGGGGGAAAGGCCCGGAAGCGCTCGGCGGGACGCCAGTCCACGGGCAAGCCCGTCTTCCAGGGCTGGGTCTTGCGCCGCGTGGTGTGCAGCATCCGGGTCCGCGCCGTGAGATGGTCGAAGTCGTTCCATTCCGGTTCCAGGACACCGATGGTGTCGGGATCCTCGAGCTTGAGGCACACCCACTCCGAATAGTCCCGATCGAAGGTGAAGAGCTCCCGGAACCCGCGCTCGCCGTCCCAGTGGGTCAGCTTGGCGCAGTCCAGCAGCATGACGCTCGATGCCCAGCACCGATCGATCGCACCCTTGGGCCCGGAACGCTTGCGGCAGACGATCGCCTTGCCCTGCATGTCGCGGGTGAGCAGGTCCCAGACATCCGCCACGGCGAAGATGTCCGGATCCATGACGATGGCCCGACCCTCGTAGCCCATGAGTTGCGGCGGCATGAACCGCAGCGGCGTGAACGACTGCAGATCATCGTTCAACCAGACACGCTTGACGCCATCACGCAGGTAGAGCTGACCCTCGTATTCGTTCATCCAGGGATGATCACGCGTGTCGATGAACTGCACGTCGAAGTCATCGGCATGGCGGGAATTGCGACGCAGCGCCCAGGCGGCCACCTTGGCACCGAGAATCTGCTTGTGATTCGTGTGGATGAAGACGCAGTACTTCACCGCTTTCCGGCCCTCCTGAGCCTGGCCGCCCTCAGGGCGCGCCTGCTGTCATGGCTGTCGAGTCGTCGGCCGACACGCCGTAACCGAACACGGGATCGAGCTGCGCCGTCACGTAGGCGTCGACCGCCGCTGCCTGCTCCGCATCGAGATCGTCGCGATAGCCGCCGACCTTGGCGCGTCGGGTCTTGAAGGAGTCGGGATTCGACGGATCCGCCGCCGTCAGCCGATCCCCTGCACCCTCGATCGCCGTGCCGGCGGACTCCCGCGCGCGCATGCGTTCGAACGACGCATAGTCTACCGCATCACGTACGGCCTGCTCGTCCCCCGGCGTCCCCAGGAAACGCAGCATGCGGTCCAGTTCACGATAGGTATCGACCCGCAGATCCTCGTAGCGCACCACGAGATGCCGGGGGATGCGCGGCAGCGCCCGGGCCCAGTCGTTCATGAAGGCCACGATGCGCGGCAGACCACCGCGCTCGCCCATGACGAACTCCATGAGCGAGAGATCCGTGCCTTCGGGAGGATAGTCGTTGAGGAGCTTCTTGTGCCCCCGCATGCGGTGGCGCCACTGATGGTACTGGGAGACCGCCGTGTCCGCGGGATGACGCACGAGGAGCAGCACCGGGCGGTCGACGTAGTCGGCCTTGCTGCGGCCATTGCCGGTCCAGTCGCCGAGATAGTTGTCATGGGTGAAGAAGAGGCGCGGAATGCCGCGATCGAGGCGATGGAGATTGTCGAACTCGATCAGCACCTCGTCGCGCAGTCCGTGCCGCACGCGATAGAAGTGCGAGAGCATGACCCGCACCCAGGTGCGCCCGCTCTTGCCGAAGGACACCACCACGGCGTCCGCCTGACGCAGGCGCCGGGCCTCGAGCGCGCCCCGGGCCCGGCGCTCCAGGCGCACTCGGGTGGCGTCGTCCATCAGTGCCCCGCCGGCGCGTTCCACACCGCGGCGCAGTTCCGTCAGCCATCGCTGCATCGATTCGCCATGCCTCCGTACAGATTCAGTCGAGTGCGCGCCCGGACCCGGGCGCATCGTCGGGGAACAGGCCGTGAAGGCGCTTCACGACCCGATGCAGTTCGTCTTCCGGTGCCCGGTTGCGACTCGCCGGCGCCTCGCCGAGGAGACTCGCCCAGCCGCGGGCGCGCATGACGGCATGCAGGGCACCGAGATCGCGGCGCCAGCCGACGAGTCCGCTCGCCTCGAGGGCATCGACGAGGCGCGCCGTGACGGGCCACCGCTCGAGCCTATCCTGCCACTGCTGCAGCCGATCCGCGCCCAGCGGGAGCGGAAACAGCTGCAACGGTCGTCCGAGGGCCGCGATCTCCGTGAGCATGGAGACGGAGTCACCGGTCACCACGAAGCGGTCTCCGAGCCCGAGCAGGGCCAGATAGGGATTGTCGCTGCCGTCCTCCCCGAAGGCATGCAGGCGCGCGCCGGCGGGCAGCGCGCCGCGCAGGGCCTGCACGACTGCGGCGGGCGTGCGCCGCGACGTGCTCACGTAGAGCCCTCCGCCTTCGGGCATGCCGGCCAGGGTCTGCGCCAGCAGATCCCGCGCGACGGCACCATCGAGACGGTAGGGGCGCGTGCGGCCGCCGACGAGGAGCACGGTGAGCGGCCGCGGCAGATCGGCGAGACGATCGCGCCAGTGCGCGGCCTCCTGCGCGATGCGGGTCGCATCGAGGCGGATCAGGGGGAGGGTCAGGCGCAGCACGCGGGCGTGCTCGGGCAGCTGGAACTGCACCGGCGCCACGAGCAGCGAGAACCGATCGAAGAAGCGCTTCGGTCGACCGAAGAGGACGATCCGGGTCCGACCACCGGAGCGGCGGCGGAGCCACATGGCCGCCATGGCGGGGCGTCGACCGATGGTCAGCACGAGATCCGGCCAGGGCGGCGTGAGCGGATCGCTGGCCCGCAGATCAACGTGAAGCAGGGAGGCGAGGAAGGGAGGCTTGCCGTCGCGCCAGCGCGGTCGCCAGCGCAGGCGACGCACTTCGAAGGGCCAGCCCAGCGCCTCCGCCACCCGCTCGACCTGACGGTTGTCGCCGACCTTGTCCCCGAGCAGCAACCAGACGCGGGGGCCGCGCGGCGCCGTCACCGCAGGACTCCTTCTCGCCAGAGACGGTAGATGAAGGGCCCCAGATGGAGCAGTGGCCGGCGTCGCACCCGCTCCGGCACCTCGATCGCATGCCCCGTGTGGCGCTCGAGCTTCCAGGCGGCATAGTCGAGACCCCCATCGAAGGTGTAGAGCGCCTTCAGCAGCCGGGCCAGGGAGATCGCCTTGCCCCAGGCGATGCGCAAGCGCCACGCGAGCCGCGCGAGGGCCGGATCGGCGTGTCCGAGCACCGAGGGACGGACGGCCAGGGCCGCAGCGCCGGTAGCCTCGAAGAAGTCCTCCGCCGCGGCGATCAGGGTGCGCCCACGCCCGCCGCCTTCAGGACGCAGTTCCGCGCGGTAGCAGAGCGCCAGGCCCGCCTCCCAGAGTTCGGCCGGCGTCGTGGCGCCGTCACACAGGGGCAGGACCTGCGAGAAGAAGGTCACCTGTGCATCGACGAGGTGTTCCTCGAGGGACCGGAGCAGAGCGGGGTCCGCGACCCCGAGCAGGGACAGCGGTTGCGCATAGCGCGCCCAGAAATACGAATGGAAGGCGCGCCGCGTGCACAGGCGCCCGAAACGCGCCTGGGAGAGCACGGCGTACTTGCAGCGCACCCGTCCGGACGGGCCGTCCACCTCGAGGTAGTACACGTTCGGCGGGAGCCACGCGCAGAGCCTGCCTGCCACGGGGCCGAGCGCCGCGCGTGCGTCGTCGACGATGAGGTGCAGATCGACCAGCCCTTCGGGCACGGCCTGCTTCCGGCAGGACCCGTAGTAGAGGGCCGCGACGAAGCGGGGACCGAAGCGCGTGCGCAGTGCATCGACGAGGATCTGCACCTCGGCCTGAGGCGGCTGCCGCGCCTCGCGCACCACCGCATCGCGCAGCGCTGCCCGCGCGTCCCCCGTGAAGCCACTGCCACTCATGACGCCGTCACCGCATCGGCCGCCGGTGAACCATCGAGACGAACGAAGGGCCGGGCCGGGCCGGAGCGGATCCGCACCTGGCCGGGCTGCGCGAAGACTTCCCCGTCGATGACCCAGGATTCGGGCAGCTGCAGCGTCACCTGTTCCGGACGCGCTGCGCGATAACCCTCGCGCGCCGGCAGCTTCGCACCCTGCCCCCGCAGCAGGGCCGGCAGGCGACGCACGAAGCCCACCGGTCGGGAGGCCACCCAGGTGCAGGCCAGTGGGCCCGGACCGTCGCCCCAGAAGGGGCGGATGCCCAGGAACAGTCGGCGCATGCCGGTGACGAGCAGGAAGCTGATCTGCTCCGTCTCGCCGGGCGCGTCATCCAGAGCGATCCCGATTTCCAGGGCATCCGCGAAGGGCGGCTGCCGACGCGCGATGCCGAGCGCCACGCGGGCCAGGGCGGCGCCTGCGCCCCATTCCCCGGCCCCGCCCCCGTGGGCCAGCTGCGCGTGCCAGTACTCGATGCCGCGCACGATGGTGCCCGTACCGAAGAAGAAGCCGCTCCGGGTGACCCCGCTTGCGTCGGTCACGGCGAGCGGCGAACGCGATTCCGTCGGCCAGGCATCGCGCGGCCGATCACGGAGTGCGAGCAGATCGCGCAGGCGCTCGGGAAGGCGCCCGCCACAACCGAGATCATGGGCCGTCATGTTGGTGCTGCCCGCCGGCAGCACGGCGATCGGCAGCATCGCCGCTCGCTCGGCCTCCATGGCCGTGAGCACCGCCTGCACCGTCCCATCGCCCCCGTTGATCGCCAGCACCGCCGGCGCCGCCGCCCGCAGGGCGGCGAGGGCCTCGGGGATCTCCTCGGCGCTGCGGGTCACGCGATGCACGACACCCGAGATGCCGTCGAGATCCCGGAGCAGCGCGGCGCGACGCTGGTTTCGCCCACTGCCGGCGTTGCTTAAGATCGCGATCCGGTTCACGAGAACACCGCCCGCTCATTCCGCCGAGGCCCACCGCCCGCATGCCTGATCTGGAACCGGCTCCTCGCGAAGGAACCCTGCGCTTCGCGCATCTGTCCGATCCGCACCTCTCGTCCCTCGCGGGCGTGTCCCCCTGGACCCTGCGGGACAAGCGTCTGCTCGGCTGGCTGTCCTGGCGACGGCGCCGGCAGTTCCGCCACCTTCCGGAAATCCTGCAGCGCGTGGTCGACGATATCGATGCAGCGGCCGTGCAGCATCGCGTCGTCACCGGCGACCTGACCCAGATCGGGCTGCACTCGGAACTCCAGGCCGCACGGCGCTGGCTCGCCACGCTCGGCGACCCGTCGGAGGTGACGGTGATTCCGGGCAATCACGACCGTTACGTGCGCGACCCTGCGCAGCGTCTCGAAGCGCTCTGGGAACCCTGGCTCCAGGGTGATCAGGCCAGCCCTGGCGCGCCTTCCCTGCGCCTGCGCGGGCCCGTGGCCTTCATCGGTCTCGACAGCGCCGTCGCCTCGCCCCCCGCCTTCGCCACGGGCGCGCTGGGCGAGCCTCAGCTGCGCGCCTGCGCCGACCTGCTGGCCGCCACGGGCCGCGCCGGGTACTGCCGGATCGTGCTGATTCACCATGCGCCGGAGCCCGGCGGTGACCGTTGGCGCAAACGCCTCGTGGACGCACCGGCCCTCACGGCGATCCTGCGCGCGCAGGGCGCCGAACTCGTCCTCCACGGGCACGGACACCGCAGCCGCCTCCGCCTGCTCGAGCGCGAGGGCGTCTCGATCCCGATCGCCTCGGCGCCCTCCGCCTCCGCCCGTGACGCCGAACCGGAGCGACGCGCCGGCTGGAACCTCGTCACCGTGCGACGTGACCCGACCGGCGTTCTGTTGACGATCGCGGCGCGTGTTCCCGGGGCGGGAGAGCAGGACCTTCACACCTTCGAGTTCCCGTCGCCCGCGGGGGCGGAGGCGCCTGCGTCCGCGCGGCCCTGACCCGATCCGGACGCCGCCGAGCGCTGCGCCCACCGGCTGCGCACGGTCGCGAGATCGGCCAGGTTGTCGACGTCCACGGCGGCGTCGGGATCGAGGATCGGCACTGTGGCGATCCGCGCCCCGGTCAGGTCACCGAGGCGCGCGAGGGCGTCCTCCAGAGGGAGGCGCCCGGCCAGATAGCGCGCGACGAAGGTCGCCCCGAGCGCCCCGAGAATGCGATGCGGCTGCTTGCGCAAGCCCTCCACACGCTGCCAGAAGTCGAGCACCGCCGACGCCTTGCGGGAGCGGAACATGAACAGATTGCAGCCGCACCAGGCCTGGCCGGCGAACCGCAGGGCCGTGCGTCGGCTGTGCGGATAGGCCGCCTTGACCCGATCGTAGGATGCGAGGCCGATGACCGTGTCCGCATCCGTCGCGAGCGCGTCCTCGATGAACGCAGTGAGGGTCTCGGCGCGCAGGAGGGGATGATCCCCCGTGGTGAGCGCGACCGCGTCTGCCGGCGAGGCGGCGCCGAAGGCGGCCTCGACGACCGCTCGGGCACTTCGCGAGGGCGAATCCTGGGGCGGAAGCCAGTGCAGCTCACCACGCTCGATCGCTTCCACGAGCCAGGGCGCGGCCGGCAGCTGCGGGCGTCCGGGGCCACAGATGTACAGGGGGCTTCCGACCCGCGCCGCGGACACCACCCCGAGGACCCGCTGCAGCATGGGCGCGCCGGCGATGTCCACGAGCACCTTCAGAGGCACCGCTTCCGCCGTGGAGATCTCGCTCGGTCCTGTGCGTTCGCCCGCAAGGACGCCCAGCGCGACAGTCGTCATGCCTTCTCGATCTCCGTTTCTCCGCGGCGACGCCGGAGAGGGGTCGCCCCACGCGTGCCAGCGCCCGCGTATGCCTTCATAATGCCGGTACCGGGCTCTGCCTGCCCAGCAAGGGTGCACGATCGTGTCGCGTCGCTCCGACGAGCGCCGGCGCGTGACGCCGACGAACCGCTCCTGGAGATCGTGTGACCGCAAGCGCTGAATCGAGCCTGGGCGTCCCCGTTCCGACGAGCCGCGCCGTGCCGCTGCGTGCCGGAGACTTCCCGACACTTCTGGACGCGCTCGACTACGCGGCGCAGGCGGGGACCGGCGTGAGCTTCCACGACGGACGCGGTGGCCTCGTTCAGAGCCTCACCTGGTCCGACGTCGCCGAGCGGGCGCGCGTCGCAGGACACGCACTCGCAGCCCTGGACCTGGAGCGCGGTGCCAGCGTGGGCATCGTCGCCGACACCCATCCCGACTTCATCGTGTCCTTCTTCGCCTGCCGCTTCGCCGCCCTGACGCCGGTGCCCCTTCCCGCGAGCATCCACATGGGGGGCCACGGCCAGTACGTCGAGCTGCTCGGCCGCCTGCTCGCCCATGCCCGGGCGCGCGTCTGCCTGGCGAACGACGCCTTCACGACCTATGTCGCGGAATGCGATCCGGGCGCGAGCCTCCGTTTCCGCGGCACGCTCGGCGAACTCGTCGCGCGCCAGCCCGGCGCGGCACTCCCGGACCGACCGCGACCGGACGAACTGGCCTACATCCAGTACACCTCCGGCAGCACCCGGTTCCCGCGCGGCGCGATGCTGACGGAACGGGCCACCCTGCGCAACGTGCTCGCCATCGCCCGGGACGGCCTCGCGATTCGCGACGGTGATCGCTTCTGCTCCTGGCTGCCGCTCTACCACGACATGGGGCTGGTCGGGAAAGTCATCGTGCCCATGGCGAGCCAGACCTCCATCGACTATCTGGGCACGCGCGAGTTCGCCATGCGGCCGCGGGTGTGGCTGCGCCTCATGACGGAACGTCGTGCGACCATCTCCTTCTCTCCGCCCTTCGGCTACGAGATCACCGCACGACGCCTGCGCGCGGGCGATGCCGCGCAGCTCGATCTCAGCGCCTGGCGCGTCGCGGGCTGCGGTGCCGACATGATCCGGCCCGAGGTCCTCGAACGCTTCGCGGAGGCCATGGCCCCGGCCGGCTTCGATCGCCGGGCCCTGACGCCCTCCTACGGCATGGCCGAGGTGTCCCTCGCGGTCAGCTTCACGCCCCTCGGTGCAGGCCTCGAGATCGACGAGATCGACCATGAGCGGCGAGAGCGGGACAACCTCGCCCTGCCCCTCGCGCGCGACGACGAACACCGCCGGGCACGGTTCACCGTGTGCGGTCGCCCGCTGCCGGACTATCGCGTCGAGATCCGGGACGAGGCCGGAGCGCCCCTCCCCGAGCGTCACGTGGGCGCGGTCTACCTCGATACACCGAGCACCATGTCCGGGTACTTCGATCCCCCCGGCGTCGATCGGAGCAGCCTGCACGATGGCTGGCTGGATACGGGGGATCTGGGCTATCTCGCGGACGGGCGCCTCGTGATCACGGGGCGACGCAAGGACCTGATGATCATCAACGGTCGCAACATCTGGCCTCAGGACATCGAGTTCGTCGCGGAGCGCCGTCCGGACATCCGCACCGGCGACGCCGCCGCCTTCACCATCGAGGGCGAGGACGGCAGCGAGGTGCTGGTGCTCCTGCTCCAGTGCCGGGAGCAGGACGACGAAGCCCGCGCGCAACTGATCCGCGGCATCCGCAGCGACATCCAGGCCGAGTTCGGAGTCGATGCCCGCGTCACACCGGTCGCGCCGCACAGTCTGCCGCGCACCACCTCCGGCAAGCTGTCCCGTGCGCGCGCACGACTCGACTACCTCGAGCTGCTCGCGGCCGATGCCTCCTGAGCCCGCCCCGGGGATCCCCGCGGCACCCATCGCGATCACCGGCGCGACCGGCTTCATCGGTCGGGCCCTCTGTGCACGTCTCTGCACGTCGGGGCACGCGTCGGTCCGGGCCCTGGTGCGGCGCACGACGGCAGCGCTGCCGGCACGGATCGGAATCGTGCGGGGCGATCTGCTCGACCGCGCGGCCCTGGCCCGACTCCTCGATGGGGCCGGGACCCTCTTCCACTGCGCGGGAGCGGTGCGCGGGGCCGATCGACGGGCCTTCGACGCCGTCAACGTCGAGGGCACCCGGCAGCTGCTCGAGGCCGTGCAGCGCCACGCGCCGCACTGCCGCGTGATGCTCCTCTCGTCCCTGGCCGCGCGCGAGCCGCAGCTGTCCGACTACGCCGCGAGCAAGCGGGCCGGTGAGTCGCTCCTGGCGCAGATCGCCTCCCTCGACGCCGTCATCCTCAGGCCCACGGCGGTCTACCGGCCCGGCGACGTCGAACTGAAACCGCTGCTGCAGGCCTTCGCCCGCGGCCTCGCGCCGGTGCCGGGCACCCGGGACGCCCGCGTGACCCTGATCCACGTGCAGGACCTCGTGGACGCCATGATGCTCACGGCGACGGCGCCCCTCGGATCGGGCCCCTTCGAACTGTCCGACGCGCGGGTCGAGGGCTACCGCTGGTCCGAGATCGCCGACGCGGTCACCGCGATCACCGGCCGGAAGGTGCAGCTGCTGCCGATTCCCCGCGGACTTCTCAGCGGGATCTCGCGCATCACCGTCGCCCTGTCCCGGATCACCGGCCATGCACCCATGCTGTCACCGGGAAAGGTCCGGGAGCTCACCTGGCCCGACTGGTCCTGCGATACGGCCCCGTTCTCCGAGGCCACCGGCTGGACACCCCGAATCGACCTCGAGGCGGGACTTCGCAGCGTCCTCGCCCGGGTCGCATGAGCGCGGGGCGCTGGCTCTGGCACCGTCGCCTGCGCATCGGTGCGGCCCCCATCGACCTCTACGTCGTCGCGAACAGCCTGCGCAGTCGGTTGGGTCTGGCACCGTCCCTGCGCCCTCGTGACCGGGCGCGCGTCCGACGCCTGCGCCGCCCGGACCAGCGCCGCGCTGCCCTGATCGGCAGCGGCCTGCTGCGCCACGCCCTCCGCGCACGCTTCCGCCGCCCTCTGCCGGCCGGCGCGCTCGAGCAGCGCACGCAGCGCCGCCCGCGCCATCGCAGCCTGAACGCGCATCGACGTGCGGTCCTGACCCTCAGCCACAGTGCGCACTGGGTCGCCGTCGCGATCACCCAGGGGCACCAACGCCGGATCGGCATCGACATCGAGGACTGCGATCGCCGCATCGACGCGGGGGTCGCTCGCAAGCTCCCCTGGCCGGATGCGGAACGCGCCGGGACGAGATCGCGGTTGCTCATGCAGTGGTGCTGCGCGGAAGCGGCGCTGAAGGCGGACGGCCGCGGACTGCCGGCCCTGGACAGGCTCATCGCGCAGAGCGCGACGCGGCTTTCCTTCACGGATCGCGCCGAAGGCGCCCTGATGCTCCGTCGCCTCGAGGGCCTGCCGCGCGGCTGCGTCGGCGCCATCGCCGTGGGCAGGCGGCAGCCGCGGACGCAGGTTCGAACGTCGAGGTAACGGAGCCGACTCAGGAGCCGAGGCGGTAGCGCAGCATCACCACGAGCTGGTCCGTGTCGGGCCGGGCGAGGTTCCGCGCGAGCATCTCCTCGAAACTGCGCCCATCCGGATCGTCCAGAGAGCCGCCCCGGGTGTAGACGACGAACAGATCGGACAGGGGCGCGATCTCCCAGCGATAGCGGAACTGGAGGATGGCGTTGGAGATCGAGAAGTCGTCGGCCTCCGCGTCGGGCGCACGGGTCCGGGGCACGAGGCGGCCATCCTCGGCGATGCGCAGGAACTCCTGCTCCGTGGCCTGCAGGCCGATCCACTGCATGGACGCGCGCAGCTGCTGACGCGCCGAGAAGTAGTACTCGAGGGCGAATTCCGGCGCCCACTGGATGGCGTCGAAGGTCGTGAAGTCCTGGTCCTCCTGATGAAGGAGCCAGCCGCTGCGATCCGTGTATTCCACTTCCATGCGCGCCGTGAACCGGTCACTCGGGCGCCAGGACACGAACCCCCCGCCGGAATAGGTGAGATCCTGGAGATCCTCCTGGCGAACGCCGCCGAAGAGCCCGCCGCTCAACTCGAGGCCGTCGTTGCTGCTCCAGCGCATGGACACCGTGCCCCGATCCTCGATCCTGAAGGGGCCGTTGCCGAAGCTGTTCCGGTCATCCCAGCGCGCGGGCCGCAGGCCTGTCTCGAAACGGAACTTCGACAGGTCGTGGAAGGTCCACTCGCGCTCCGCGAAGACCCCGGAGGCCACGTGCAGACCATCGAGGTTCTCTCCGTAGCCGAAGCGGAAACGGGTCTGTCGATCCCGCACATGGTCGAGATCGGAGCGCGTCTGCTCGTAGCGATAGCGAACCTGCACCAAGTCGTTGCGGCGCAGGAAACCGAAGTCGTTGATGTCGAAATCACGATCGAAGAGATCGAAGGCGAACTGATGGATACGACCCTGCTTGGGCGTGAAGACGACGTCGGTGATCAGACCGCCGCCCAGGCGATCCTCCGCCTGCGATGCCATGGCCTGGGTATCGAGTTTCCAGGTGCCTCCCGCGCTCAGCAGGTGCCCGTCCAGGGCGCCGACGAAGCCGTCGTCGCCGGGCTGGCCGACGGCGGTGATCATGCCGCCCAGACCCTGATAGGCACCGCCCTCGCTCTGTTCCCAGAGTCCGCGGACCGCGCCGAAACGCCGGCCCTTGACGGCGAAGTCGATCGCCTCGCCATCGGACAGGAAACCCGTGACCTCCGAATCCTGTTCCAGAGCCGCGAGCGCTCCGTAACGGAAGGCGCCGCTCTGCCCCGTGACCTTGGTCGCGCCAACGAGATCCGACAGGCGCGTGCGATCGGCCTCGGAGATCGACTCCAGCCCGTCGAAGGAGGGCCGCGCGGGCGGCGCCCCGATCCGGCGCGTGTTGAGCAGAGTCAGCTGTGGCCCGTTCTGGTAACTTCCGGTCGCACGGGGCGAGGTGCTGAAGACTTCCTGACCTTCGAGAAAGAAGGGCCGCCGCTCGTTGAAGAAGACCTCGAAGGCGGACAGGTTCACGACCAGGTCGTCCTGCACCACGGTGCCGAAGTCCGGGTTGAGGGTCCCGGAGACCTGCAGGTTGGAACTCGGACGCCAGTAGATGTCCGCGCCGATCTTGGATTCGAAATCGCCCTCGCGGCTGTCGACCGTGGCCGCACTGAAGGGATAGAAGGTCAGCTGCCGGGACGGCTGCACGCCACGGATGACGAGGGAACGCAGGGCGGACATGAAGCGAGGTGTGGTGCTGGGCAATGCAGGGACGGCCCAGCGCTGATCCAGATAGGCGACCTTCCGCGACACGTAGAAGCCGATGCGGCGTTCGTCGCCGGATTGCGGCATGGCCATCATGGACCAGGGCAGGAAGTATTCCGCGGTCCAACCGTTCGCGGTCTCCGCGCTGGCGCCATTCCAGGGGCCATCCCACTGGTTGCTGAACTGCCGCTCCGGCAGCACGGTCCCGTCGGTCAGGGATCCCCCTAGACTCACGGAGAACCAGTAGCCGAAGAGGCCGCTGCCCGTCGGATCGATGGTGATCGACACCGAATCGCGATTGATCCGCGCATCCCGGCCACTGAGACGCGGCACCAGCGACTGGGGCGGCTGTTCGTTCGTGACACCGACGTAGAGACCCCGGTCGCTGTAGAGGAACTGGACGCGCGTGCGGTGATCGGGGGACGCGAGCGTATCGGGTTCGATGACGACGAAATCGTCCTGGAAGGGCGCTCGCGCCCAGGCCGCCTCGTCGAGACGGCCATCGATCAGGATGTCGGCCGCCTGGTCGTCGATGCGCGGCGGTCGCACCGCGCCCGCGCCGTCGGTCGACGGCAGTGCGACAGCCATGGCGGACAGGAGGCCCAGGGCGCAGGTCAGGAGCGCATTGAAGATTCCGGTCGGCCTCACCCTTCTGCCCCGCTCCACATCCATGATTCGAAGAAACCCGCCCGGCGCGACGGTTGCGCATGCCGAACGTTGAATACTCGACGCCGCAGGCGTCCCGCGCGGTCTGCAGTCTAGCAGGCGATGCGGACGAAGGCCGAGCGAATCGGGCGGATGCCTTGACGGGCCATGGGGTCGCCCCGATAATGCGCGTCCTCTCGGCTCAGGGCCGGGAACTCTCGGGGCGCGTAGCTCAGTTGGATAGAGCATTCGGCTACGAACCGAAAGGTCGGGGGTTCGAATCCTCCCGCGCCCGCCATCTCCTCACAAACAGTCGCGCTTCATCAGTATCGGCGCACAGGCGGACGATCTCGCAGGCGCCCGCCCAAGGCACCAATCACTAGACACGACCGCAACACGCCGGTCCGACCAGCGATCAACGTTCGCCTGTCATGGATCTTGTTATCCTCGGGGAGCGAGGGCGGCAAGGGGTAGCGTTCCCACGGAACCGGCGTTGTCCCATCCCTCACAAACAAAACGGGTGGATCAACTCATGTTGATCCACCCGTTGGCAAGACCGGAACTCGTCAGATACTACCGTCAACCCGCCGTCGACGTGGTAGTGGTCGTGGTAGTCGTGGTCGGAGGCGGCTGGGGCGGCTGAGGCTGAGACGGCAGAACGACCGCAGCGTCGTCGTCGTCACCGTTGACAAACAAGATGATCCCGGTGACTCCGACGAGAACGCCAGCCGCAGCGGCCTGCTCGTAACTGAGACCCGCGATCTTGCCTGCCGGCGCGGCCTGTGCGGCAGTCCCGGCGACGGCACTGACGGCAAGCAGGCACACCGCCACAATTCGATTCAATGGCATATTACCGCTCCTTCACGAAGGATCGTCGAATCTTCCGTACCCGGGCCATAGCTGTCAATGGATCCCGTGCGACCCGCTCACCCCTGGTCCTCAACCTGCCGTCGAGGTGGTGGTCGTCGTGGTAGTCGTGGTCGTCGGCGGAGTCGTCGTGGGCGGCTCGACGGGACCCTCACCACCGTCCGTGGGCGCATCGTCGTCATCGTCGAGCACGTCGTAGAGCAGCACTCCGCCCGCAAACAGGCCGATCCCGGCCGCCACGGCCGTCGCGGGCTCCATCCCGAGGATGGTGCCACCGGAGGGTGCCGCCTGG
>JAZBPI010000072.1:0-23325 GCA_036351555.1 Pseudomonadales bacterium | reverse complement strand
GGTCGGGACTCAGCCGCGTTTCTCCCTGGTGCCGCCGGTGGCCGGTGGCATGGCATTCCTCGCCTATGACCTGCCCATCGGATCCACCGCGTTCGCCGAGCGCCTGCGCCGCGAGGCTTCGACGCTGATCGTGCCCGGCGACGTCTACGGTCTCGATGGTCACCTGCGCAGCGGCATCGGGACGCCGCGGGACCGGCTGGCCATGGGCCTCGAGCGCCTCGGCGCGCTCGGCGCGCAGCTCGCCGCGGCCCCCTGAGCCCGTCGCGCGGGGACGACGCGATGCGCCTGCGGCTGCGGTCCGGGTCCGTGCCGCGTCAGGACGCGGGGCGGATCCGGAGGACGGCACCGTCCTCGGCATCGATCAGGACGTAGAGAAAGCCGTCGGGACCGACGCGCACATCACGCACGCGGCCGTCGATCTCCGGGAACACGGTCGATACCCCCAGCACGCGCTCGCCGTCGAGGTCGACGCGCCGGACGCCTCCGGCGGCGAGGGCGCCGAGAAAGAGATCCCCCTGCCAGGCCGGGAAGGCGTCACCGCCGTACCAGGCGAGGCCGGAGGTGGCGATCGACGGCGTCCAGTGATGGCGGGGCGCCGTCATCCCCGGATACTCGGTGAAAGGCGTGATCCGGGCGCCGTTGTAGTCGATGCCGAAGCTGGCCACGGGCCAGCCGTAGTTCTCGCCCGGGTGGAGCAGGTTCAGTTCGTCGCCGCCCTGGGGGCCGTGTTCGTGCTCCCAGACGCGCCCCTCACCGTCCACGGCGAGACCCTGGGGATTGCGATGACCGAGGGTCCAGATGGCGGGTTCCGCGTCGGTGCGTCCCACGTAGGGATTGTCGGCCGGGATGGACCCGTCGGGGCGGAAGCGCACCGTCTTGCCCAGCAGGCTGGTGAGGCGCTGCGCGGCTTCGCGGTAGTCGAAGCCGTCGCCGGTCGTCATGAGCAGGGTGCCGTCGTCCAACTGCACGAGCTTGCCCCCGTAGTGGACCGGCGTGTCCTTGCTGGGGGTGACCGTGAAGATCGGCGTGACGTCCTCGAGCGCCGTGGCGCCGAGCCGCGCGCGCACGGCGCGGGTGGCGTTCGCCGCGGCGTCGCCGTGGGCGTAGGTCAGATAGACGATGGCGTTGGTCGCGAAGTCCCGATCCGGCAGCACGTCGAAGAGCCCGCCCTGGCTCTTCACCCAGGGCCTGGGGACACCCTCGTAGCGCGTCCGCAGCTGCCCGTCCGGGCCCACGCGCAGCAGGTCCCCGCCACGCAGCGTGAGCAGGTAGTCGCCATCGGGAAGAAAGGCGATGCACCAGGGCCAGGCCAGGCCCGCCGCGACGGTTTCCATGCGGTAGCCCTCGGCGTCGGCCGGTGCGGCGGACAGGAGGGAGAGCACGACGAGGAGCGATGCCAGGGCCTGTTTCACGGTTGAGGGTTCCGGGGCTTGGGTCGCCCCCAGTCTACCGTGCCCGTCCCGGGCAGGGAGCAGACCCGGCGGCCCGGGGTTCACGGCGCGCCGCCGAATCGTCAAGATGACGCCCCTTCCCCCGGCGGAGTACGGCGATGATCGGACGGGTCCTGCTGGCCTTCGTGCTGGCCGTCCTCGTGACGGAAGTCCTCGCGGCGCTCGCGTCCACGCAGTTCGTGCTCGCGGCGCTCGGGGAGCTCGGCGTCAGGATCTCCTGGAGTGATCGCCTGGCGACCAGCCTGCACGACATCGTCGGCATGACGGGGATCTATCTGCCGGTGATCGCCGCCGCGCTGCTCATCGGCTTCTCCGTGTGCGCTCTGGTCGTGCGGCGCCTCGGCGCCGACTGGGCGCGCATCGGCTATCCGCTCGCCGGCTTCGTCGGCGTCCTGACGGCCATCGAGCTCATGATCGCCATCTTCGACATCGTGCCCATCGCGGGCGCCCGCACCCTCGCCGGACTGCTCTGTCAGGGCCTTGCGGGCGCGGTCGGTGGCTGGCTCTTCGCGATGCTCCGGCCCGGGGCGCGGAGCCTGGCTGCTTGAGTTCCCACGCAGTGCGCGGAGCAGGCCTGCGGATCCTCCACACGGCGGACTGGCAGATCGGCAAGGGTTTCGCCTTCGTCGACGGCGATACCGGTGCACTCCTGCGTGAACGGCGCATCGACATGCTGGCCGACCTCGCAGCCCTGGCGGCGGCGCACGAGGTCGACCTCGTCCTCGTTGCCGGAGATGTGTTCGACGCGCCCACGCTGTCGGACCGCACGCTGTTGCGCACCTGCGAGCAGCTGGCGGCCTTCACCGTGCCCGTGGTGCTCCTGCCCGGCAATCACGACGCGGCGCGCTCCGAGAGCATCTGGACCCGCCTCGACGCGCTTGCTGCGCTGCCCCCCTGTTGCATTCCCGCGCTCGAGGCGACGCCCCTGGATCTGCTGGACGGTCGCGTAACCGTCCTGCCCGCACCCTTGCGGCGTCGGCGCGAGCCCGACGATCTGACGGCCTGGTTCGATCAGGCGCCCCGCGAGGGGAACGGCTTCAGGATCGGGCTCGCCCACGGCACGGTGCGCAATCGTCTGCCCGTCGAGGCCGAGGCCCACAATCCCATTGCCGATGATCGCGCCGATCGCGCGAAGCTCGACTACCTCGCCCTCGGCGACTGGCACGGCACCCTGCAGATCGCGCCACGGACCTGGTATGCGGGAACGCCGGAGACGGACGGCTTCCGCGCCAATGCCTCCGGGCAGGTGCTGCTGGTCGAGCTCGATGCACCCGGCGCAGAGCCGCGCGTGCGCGCCCTGCCGACGACGCGCTTCCGGTTCCGCACCCTCGAGCTGGAGCTCGACGGCGCGCTGTCGATCGAGTCGCTGGCCGATCGCCTGGAGGCCTTGCCGGAGCCCGGGGACACGCTCCTCCGGCTCGTGCTCGGCGGTCAGCTCGATCTCGCCGGGCATGCGGCGCTGGAGGGGCTTCTGGCGCGCTGGGATGCGCGCCTGCGCCTCCTCGAGGTCGATGCTGGCGCGCTGCGTACCCTCGCTGACGCGGCGGAGCTCGACGGCTTCGCCGGGGACGGGTTCGTCGCGGACGCTGCCCGCCGTCTGCTCGCGGAAACGGACAGTGCGGATGCGTCACGGGCCGCCGCGGCGCGCGATGCGCTGCAGCTGCTCTACACGGAACACCAGGCCCTGCTCGGGGACGATGCGTGAGAGTGGAGCGCCTGGAGATCCGTGACTTCCGCGTGCTGACCGAACCGGTCTGCCTCGGGCCCTTCGATGCCCGTCTCACGGTGATCGCGGGGGACAACGAGGACGGCAAGTCCACGGTGCTCGATGCGCTGCGCACCGTGCTCTTCGAGAAACACCGCATCACCGGCGCGGGTGCCGAGCGCATGCGGCCCTGGGATCGAGACGTGGCGCCGGAGATTGTGCTCGAGTTCACCCAGGGTGCGGCACGCTGGCGCATCGAGAAGCGCTTCTGCCGCCGACCCATGGCGCGCCTGCGCTGTCTCGACGATGCGCGCAGCTGGGACGACGACGCGGCTGAGGACATGCTCGAGGCACTGCTCGGTTTTTCCCGGCCTGCGCGTGGCGCGTCCGACCGCAGTCATCAGGGTGTGTGGGGGCTGCTCTGGGTGGAGCAGGGTGCGACCCATGAGCCGCTCCGGCCCGCCGCCGGCGCCCGCGCGACGATCGGCGCGGCCCTCGAGCAGGAGGTGGGCGCCGTGCTCGGTGGCACCCTGGGCCGCCGCCTCGCGGATCGCATCGCCGCCCGCCACCGGACGTTCTGGACCGACACGGGACGGCCCGGCGGGGAGTACGGCCGCCTGCTTCGAGAGGCAGAGGCCCTGCGCGGCGAGATCGACACCGCCGCCACCCGTCTCGCGCGCTGGGACGAGGAGCTGGAACAGCTCGAGCGGCTCGATGCCCGCCTGCGTGGGCTGGAGGCCGAGCAGGTGATCGACAGGCTGCGCGCCGCCGAGCAGGCGGCCCGCGAGGCGGTGGAGGGCCTCGCGGAACTCGAACGGGCCCTGGAGGCCGCGCGCGCGGCCGCCCGGGTCGCCGTGCTCGAGCGCGACCGTGCGCTCGACGGCTGGAGCAGCCGCCGTGCGCTGATCGAGCGTCGGGCGGAAGCGCTGGGCGAACTCGAGCAGACACTGGCGCGTCGGGATGCCGCGGCGCAGGCCCTCGGCGAGTGCGAGCGCGAGGCGGAGCAGCGACGCATCGAGCGGGACCAGGCCTCGGAGGCGTTCAGGGGCGCGCGCGACCGGCAGCGACGGCTGGATCAGGGGCTGGAGCAGGGGCGCTTGCGCGACGAAGCGGAGGCGCTGGCGCTGCGGATCGAGCGGGCACGGGAGGACATCCTGGCCCTGCGCCGGACGCGCGCGGCGCTCGCTGCGGATCCGGCGACACCGGAGCGCATCGAGGCGCTGGAGCGTGCCCTGCGGAAGCGGGACGCCCTGCAGGCGCGCCTGGCGGCAGGCGCGACCCGGATCCGCTTCCACGGCGACCGCGTACCGTCCGTGTCGGGACGGGCCCTCGCGGACGGCGCGTCCTGGTTGGTCACCGGCGCCGCGCGTTTCGAGCTTCCCGGTCTGGGCATCGACGTCCAGGTCCCGGAGGCGGAGCTCGAGCGCGTCGAGATCGAGAAGGAGGACGCGGAGCGCGTGCTTGCCGCTGCACTGACCGAGCTCGGTGTCGAGGATCGCGCCGCTGCGGACCGTGCGGAAGCGCGCCGGGCGAAGCTGGCGCGATCCCTCGTGGAGATCGAGGCACGCGCCGAGGCGCTGGTGCCCGAGGGACTGGAGGCAGTCGAGGAACGGCTCGAAGCAGTGCGCGCTCGACTGACGGGGTTCGAAGAGGCGGCGCGCCTCGAGACGGATGAAGGGGCGGACGTCCCCGGCGCCGAGGCGCGCCTGGCGCGCGCGGACGCGGCCTGGACCGTCGCCCGGGAACGGCTCGCGTCGGCACGGGCGCGCGCGGAGGCGGATCGGGACGCGACGGTGCGCCAGGAGGCGGCTCTGGCCCGTCTCGAGGGGCAGCTCGCCCGGGAGCGGGAGAGTTTGTCCGATGCCGAACTGCAGGAGCGCGTGACGCGCAGCGATGCCGCGGCCGCCGTGGCGCTGCGTCAGGAGGAGGCGGCTGCGCAGGCACTCCGCGACGCCGATGCGGAGCTGCTTCGTCTCCGCCTCGAGGATGCGGGGCGGGCGCATGCGGAGGCGCGGGGCGAACAGGCGCGACTGCGCATGGAGGTCGAGCGGCTCCGTGCGGCGCTGCGGGCGAGCGGGCGCGACGGTCTCGCCGAAGCCCATGCCGATCAGCTCCGTGCGCAACTCGCCCTGGAACGGCGACTTGCGGTCACGGCGCGCCGTGCCGCGGCGGCGAGGCTGGCTCACGAGGCGCTCCAGGCTGCGGCAGGCGCGGCACGAGAGCGCTACCTCGCGCCACTCTTCGCACGACTGCAGCCCTATCTCGACCGCTTGCTCCCCGGCGCGCGCCTGCATTTCGGGGACGACATGGAGGTGACCGGTCTTGAGCGCGGCGGCGTCGCGGAGCCCTTCGAGGCCCTGTCCATGGGGACACGGGAACAGCTCGCGGTGCTCGTGCGCCTCGCCTTCGCCGAGCTCCTCTCGGAGCAGGGCGAGGACGCGCCCGTCGTGCTCGACGATGCACTCGTCTACGCCGATGACCGTCGCTTCGGGACCATGCAGGACGTGCTTCGTCTCGCGTCCCGGAAGCATCAGATCATCGTGCTCACCTGCCACGAGCGCCTGTGGCGCGGCATCGGGGGCCCCGTGCTGCGGGTCGAGAGCGCACCGACCGGGGCGGCCTGATCGCGCAGGCCGCCGCGGATCACTCCGGCTTGCGGAACAGCAGCGTGAAGCGGTCCGTGTTGCCGGTGACGGACGCGCGACCGACCTCGAACTCGAGCCCGTCGTCCGGTCGGTAGTGCAGATCACTGAAGTCGACGAACTCGAAGCCGACGGCCTCGATCTCCTTGATCATGCGCACAGGGTCCATGCGCCGCCAGTTCTCGTAGTAGTCGTACTGCATGTGCCGTCGCGTGTGATCCACCACGCCGTAGTGTCCGCCGGGCTTCAGTGCGTCGAAGGTCGCCTGATTCATCTCGGCGCGCGCGCTTTCCGTGAAGTTGTGCAGATTGCGGAAGGTGAGCACGAGATCGACATCGTCCACCCCGAAGCCGAAGGCGCGCGTCGTCATGCGCAGCCCGTCCTCGTCACGGCCCGTGATGGCATCGAAGGGCAGCACCTTCACCTTGTCGAAGCCGGGTTGGGTGAGGAGACCACGCTCGATCGAGCCGGTGCCGATGGAGACGTAGTAGGTCCCGCGCTCCGCGAGCACCGGGGCGAGGACGCGCGTGTACCAGCCACCGCCCGGGAGCAGCTCGAGCACCGTCATGTCGTCCTTCAGGCCGAAGAAGGACAGGGTCTCGACGGCCTTGCGATTTCCGTCCCGCTCGCGGTCCGCTTCGGGGCGGGACGGATCGGCGAGCGCTGCCTTCACCTTCTCCACCGTGCGTTCGTCGGTTTCCGCGCTGGCCAGGGACGCGGTCGCGACGAGCAGCGTGGGCAGAAGCAGTCGTGCGAGGCGGTTCATGGTCGATCCTCCGAAGGGGGAGCGGTCGTTCCAGAGTCTCCGGCAGCGATGATGCCGGCCTCGGCGAGGCGTCGCACGGCCGTAGCGTCGAAGCCCAGTTCCGCGAGGATCGCGTGGCTGTGTTCGCCGATGGCGGGCGCGTAGGCGGGTGCGCGCTTCGCGGCGCCCTCGATCCAGATGGGGCTCGCGACCGTCTCCTCCCAGCCCGGCCGTGGATCGGCCACGGGAGTGAGGATGTCCGCCGCCCGTGCCTGCGGGTCGGTCGGCAGATCGTCGAGCGTGGTGAGCACGGCCGCAGGAATCCCGGCGTCCGCGAGGCTGTCCCGGGCCGCGTCGAGCGTCATGTCGCGGAAGCGCCACGCCAGTTCCGCGTGCAGGGTCGCGGCGTGCTCGCGGCGCTGCTCGGGCGTCGTGAAGCGAGGATCCGCACGCAGCTCCTCCGCGCCCAGGGCGATCAGCAGCTTCGGCCATTCCCGCGCCTCGTTGAGCAGGGTGAGCTGCAGCCAGCGACCGTCGCAGGTCTCGTACTGCACGGCGAGGGCATTGGCCACGGCCGCGTCGGGGTCGCGCGGCGGCAGCGGGGCGCCACAGAGCTTCAGGGAGGTCAGCATGCCGTTCGACCAGAGGCCGTTCGCGAACAGGGAGGTGCTGACCCGTCGACCGCGCCCGGTGCGCTCCCGCGCCCAGAGCGCCGTCATGATGGCCCCGAACAGGGACATGGCCGTGGCATGGTCGCCCATGCCGGGGGCCGAGAGCGCCGGTCGCGTGCCCGGCACGCGCACCCAGTCCGCGAGACCGGTGCGGGACCACCAGGCCGTGGTGTCGTAGCCCGGTCGATCGGCCTCCGGACCCCGATCCCCGTAGCCGGTCACCTGCCCGTAGACGAGGCGCGGATTGATCGCCTGAAGCCGCGGCCAGTCGAGGCCGAGTCGTTCGGCGAGTTCGGGCCGGAAGTTCGTGACCAGCACGTCCGCCTCGCGGACGAGGGCATCGACGATCGGTCGTGCGCCTTCGGCCTTGAGGTCGAGGGCCAGGGAGCGCTTGTTGCGTGCGTCGAGGACCCAGAAGTAGTCGTGGGCGCAGGGCAGACCGCCCGGTCCCGAGGCGAGCTGGCGCAGGGGGTCGCCGGTGAGGGCTTCCAGCTTCACGACCTCGGCACCGAAATCGCTCATGACCGTCGCGGCCGCCGGGGCCGCGATCCAGGTGCCCGCGTCGATGACCTTCAGCCCTGCGAGCAGCTGAGCTTCCATTCCGTTCACTCCCCCGATCCCGACCGCCGGCCAGTGTACGCGTGATCCTCCGGCGCGTTCACGGTTCCCGGAGGCCTTGACCCCGGTCATGGCCCGCAGCCGCGGGAGCTGTGAGTCTGCGAGCGTGGAGCCGCACCCTGGCTCTCGTGTCCCGCCGTCGGGGCGCACAGGGGCGCCGCGGCGGGCAGCAGTCCATCATCACGGGAGAGACAGGATGCAGAAGAGCGCCACGGCGATTCGAACGCTTCGGCACGCGCTGGTCGTGCTCGAGGGGCTGGAGGCACCGCACCCCGCCCTCGAGCGGGCGCTCGCGCTCGCACGGCAGGCGGAGCTGCGCCTCACCCTCGTGCTCTGGGACTACGTCGCCCAGCTCGATCACGGCTATCTCTTCGAACGCGTGCAGCGGGAACGTCTGCGCGAGGAACGGCGCAAGGAGAAGGAAAGCGCGCTCGACGCCATGACCGCGCCCATGCGCGAGGACGGCCTCGAGGTCGACGCCGTCTACGCCTGGGGAAGCTCCGCCACGGAAGCGATCCTGCAGGTGGCCGACAGCCTGCAGCCCGATCTCCTCATCGCGCCGATCCACGTGCACCCGCGGCTGTCGCTGCGTCATCAGGACTGGGGCCTGATCCAGCACGCATCGGCGCCGGTGCTGCTCACCCGGGGCAAGCCCTGGGGACAGCCGGTGCAGCTCCTCGCCGCAGTCGATCCGACCCATGACCACGACAAGCCCGCGGTGCTCGATCACGGCCTGCTCGCGCTGGGGCGCCAGCTGGAGGCGCGTCTGTCCGGTGAACTCCACGTGGCGCATCTGTTCGATGTCGACGCAGTGCCGGCGCGTTGGCGCGAATCCATTCGCACGGTCCACGCGGACGCCTTCGAGGCCTTCCGTGCCGTTGCGGACGTGCCCGACGAACGTCTGCACTATCGGGAATTGCCTGCGGAGACCGGTCTGCTGCGCCTCACCGAGGAACTGAAGACCGATCTGCTGATCATGGGCGCCGTGAAGCGGGGGCGTCTCGATCAGGCGCTCATCGGGCACACGGCGGAGCGGGTCATCGACCTGGTGCAGTGCGACCTGCTCGTGCTCAAGCCGGGACAGCTGTCGACCTGAGCGGAAGCGCTCGGGCCTGCGGCGCCTGCCAGGGCAAGCGCTGCTAGTTGGCGCGGAGGGCCTGTTCGGACGCATGCCCGCTCGCCAGGGTCCTCGCCACCTGTCCGAGCATGTCCTGTACCGCGAAGGGTTTGGCCAGCACGGCCACGACGCCGGAATCCCGCGCCTCGCCCAGGTCCTGACCGTAGCCGGTACAGAGGATCACCGGCGGCGCGCCGTCGATGGTGCTCAGTTGCCGGGCGAGGTCCGTCCCGGTGAGTCGCGGCATGGTCTGATCGGTGATGAGCAGGTCCACGTCCCGTGCCGAGGCCTGCAGGTACTCCAGCGCCGTCCCCGGGTCGTTGAACACCGTGGTCCGATAACCCGCATGCTCGAGCAGTTCCTGCAGGAAATTGGCGACCGAGACCTCGTCGTCCACGACCACCACGTGCCCGCTCCGGGACGCGTGGGACTCGTGGGGCAGACATTCGTCGACGCGGGGGCGCTCCTCGCGGGGGGCTTCGGGCATGGTCTGGGGCGGGAAGTAGATGCGGAACGAGGTCCCCTGGCCCACTTCGCTGACCACGTCGAGATGACCGCCGTAGCGATGCACGATGCCCTTGATGATCGACAGGCCGAAGCCCGTGCCCCGACCTTCCGTGGACGTCGTCACGATGGGGTCGAAGAGCCTGCGCAGGCGACCCGCCGGAATGCCGCAGCCGTCGTCGGTCACCTCGAGGAGCGTGTGGTCGCCCTCGAAGCGCGCGCCGCAGGCGGCGCACACATGGGGCTCCATGGTGGGCAGGCGGGACAGATGGACACGGATCAGGCCGTTGCGGTCCACGGCGTTGCGCGCATTGATGAACAGATTCAGGATCACCTGCTGCAGATGGGCCGGATCGATCCAGACGGGCTGGATGCTCGGATCGATGTCCCGATCGAGGCGGATGGACGTGGGAATGACGGCCCGCAGCATGCGCATCACGCCGTCGATCTCCTGATCCAGACGGACGACCCGCGGATTGCCGCCGTCGCTGCGACTGAAATTCAGCAGCTGGGCGATCAGGTCCCGTGCACGCTGACCGGCGCTGACGACCTCTTCCAGATAGGCGCCCCCCGGCTCTTCCGGACGGCCCTCGAGGGACATGCGCGCGAGTTCCGCGTAGCCGATCATGCTCGCGAGGATGTTGTTGAAGTCGTGGGCGATGCCGCCGGCGAGCTGGCCGATGGCCGCCATGCGGCGCGCCTGTTCGAGCTGCATCTCCAGGCGGACCCGGGTCTCGTCGCGCAGACGTCCGGCGGTGATGTCCCGGGCGATGCCGTAGGTGCCCTCGAAGGTCAGCTCGTCTTCGTCGTCTCTCGTGTACAGGCCCGTGGCGCTCACCTGGATCCAGCGCACCTCGGTCTCGCCCGGATCGGCGAGTTTCAGTTCGAGGTTGCGCGTGGCGCGATGGCCGGTGCGGCGTTCGTTGAAGCGACGATTCGCGCGCTCCTGCTCGGCCTCGCTGAACAGGGTCGTCCAGTGTGCGTTGCGCAGGGCCTCCGGCGCGTGGCCGAAGATGGCTGCGGCGCTCGACGAAGCGAAGGTGAAGCAGCCGTCCGCGTCGAGGGTGTAGATGACGTCCGGCGATTGATCGACCAGGAAGTGATACAGGCGGTTCGATTCGTTGATGCGCCCGAGCACTTCGAGCGCCTCCGCATCCCGGCGTCGCGCCGCGATCGCATCGTCGATGCTGCGCAGGAGATCGTCCGGCTCGCAGGGTTTGCTGAGGTAATCGAAGGCGCCGAGCTTGAGCAGGCGGCGGAGCTGGTCGTCGCGGTCCTCGCCGCTGACGACGATGACCTTCGGGGGAGCAGGGAGCGCGTTGACCTCGTCGAGTACCTCGTAGCCCGTGACGCCGGGCATGTTGAGGTCGAGGAGGATGACGTCGCACGCGGGATCGCGCTCGAGGACATCGAGCACCTGGTCGCCCACGACGAGATCGGCGACCGTATGGCCGGCGGCCATCAGGACCTGGGCCAGACTCTTCGCGTAGCGAGGATCGTCGTCGACGATCAGGATGCGGCCAGGTTCCACCCGTCTTCCCCGTGCAGCGTCCACTTCACCGTGGGCGCGTGCCCCATGGCGGCCCCGGTGGTGACACCCACGGCCAACGGGGATAATGCGCCTCGGCGGAACAGAGGTCACGCATTGTCCCCAGACCGATCGAGCCACGCAACGAACCCCTCGCCGCCACGGTGGCCGACCGGTGTCGCCGCCTGATGCCGTTCACCGACAGCCAGCTGACCACGGCCCTGGCCTTCGCGCTCGGCTTCGGCCTCGGCGTGCTCCTGGTCGGCGGCGTCGCCTGGCTGCTGATTCGCCAGCGCACGCAGCGCGAGCTCAGCGCGCGCGGCGCCTGGGAGCGGGCGGCCGCGGAGGCCGAGCGCGCAGCGGCCGGGCTCCGGGAGGAGCTGGCCGCCATGGTCGAAGCCTGGCGCGAATCGGAGCAGGAACTGCGGCGTCTTGCTGAGGATCACGGGCGTGCCTCGGCCCTGGCGGAGGGCCGAGCCGAAGCCCTGGCCGTGCTCCAGGAGCGGGAGCGCGCCCTGGAGCAGCGTATCGACGCCCTCCGCGAACGGGTCGGGCAGCTCGACGCGGAACGGGCCGGTCTCGTCAGTCGCATGGCGGCGGAGCGGGATCGCGACGGCTGGGTCCAGCGTTCGGAGGAACAGCTCACCCAGGCCTTCGAGCGCGTCGGCCGAACACTCCTCGAGGACAGCGGCAGGTCCCTCACCCTGCTGCAGCAGGAGCAGCTGGGCACCCTGCTCACGCCCCTGCGCGAACAGCTCGGCGAGTTCCGACGCAGGGTGGAGGACGTGCATGTCGCGGACAACCGCGATCGTGCCTCGCTGCTGACGGAGGTCCGCAAGCTCCAGCAGGCGACGGACGGCATCAATCAGGAGGCGCGCCAGCTCACCGACGCCCTGCGCGGCGACAAGAAGCTGCAGGGGAACTGGGGGGAACTGGTGCTGACGAGGGTCCTCGAGGCGTCGGGGCTGCGGGCCGGCCACGAGTTCGAGCTGCAGCCGGCCTTCCGCAACGACGAAGGTGAGCTCAAGCGCCCGGACGTGGTGGTGCGCCTGCCCGAGGGGCGCGATCTGGTGGTCGACGCCAAGGTCTCGCTGGTCGCCTGGGAGCAGGCCCGCGCCGCCGACGACGAGGCGACGCGCCAGCGCCTGCTCGCCCGCCATGCGGCCGACCTGCGTGCCCAGATGCAGCGGCTGGCCGTGCAGGGCTATGCGGAACTCCCGGGTCTCGCGGCGCCGGATTTCGTGCTGCTCTTCGTGCCGATCGAGGCCGCGCTCGCCGCAGCCCTGGAAGCGGATCCGGAGCTGCTGCCCCGAGGCTTCGAGCAGCGCGTGCTCGTCGTCGGCCCGACCACGCTGCTCCTCGCGCTGCGCATCGTGGAGCAGACCTGGCGTCGCGATCGCCAGCACCGTCAGACGGAGGAGATCGCCCGCCGCGCCACGGCGCTGCACGATCGCATCCGCGGCTGCGTCGAGGATCTCGAGCGGATCGGACGCCAGATCACGGCGCTGCAGCGGGGCTGGGACACGGCCATGGGGCGTCTCGCCACGGGACGCTCCAGCGCCCTGGCGCAGGCGCGGGCCTTCATCGAGATCGGCGCCGGCGCCGCGCCGGAGCGCGTCGACGAGGAGGCCGGCGATCGCGCTAGGCTGCCGGAAGTCCCCCCTTCGTGAGGCGCTCCGGATCGAGCAGTGCCTCGAGGCGCGCCCGGGGCAGATCGGTCATCTCGCAGGCCACCTCGAGGATCGGCCGCCCTTCGTCGTAGGCGCGCTTAGCGATCTCTGCCGCCTTCAGGTAGCCGATGACGGGATTGAGCGCCGTGACCAGCACAGGATTGCGGGCGAGCGGCGCGGCGATCGCCTCGGTTCGCACCCTGAAGCCGCGAATGGTTCGGGCGAGCGCTTCGGCGGAGCCGGTGAGCAGGCCGATGGCCTCGAGCAGGGAATCGGCGATCAGCGGCAGCATGACGTTGAGTTGGAAGGCGCCGCTCTGGCCGGCCAGGGCAACGGTCGCGTCATGGCCGAGGACCCGCGCCGCCGCCATGGCCACTGCCTCCGGCAGGACCGGATTGACCTTGCCCGGCATGATGCTGCTGCCCGGCTGCAGCGCCTCGAGCTCGATCTCGCCGAGGCCGGCGAGGGGACCGCTGTTCATCCAGCGCAGATCGTTGGCGATCTTCGTGAAGGCCACGGCGCAGACGCGCAGCTGACCGGAGGCGGCCACGGCGGTGTCCTGACTCGCCAGCGCACGGAAGGGGTCCGGGTCCGGCGTGAGGGGCAGTCCGAGGCGCTTCGCGAGCTGGTCGCAGACCCGACCGGCGAAGGCGGGATCGGCGTTGATGCCGGTGCCCACGGCCGTACCGCCCAGGGCGACGCGACAGAGCGAGGGCTCGAGGTCGACGAGGCGCGTCGCACTGGCCCGCACCTGGGTGGCCCAGGCCCCCAGTTCCTGCCCGAGGGTGATGGGCATGGCGTCCATGAGGTGCGTGCGGCCGGTCTTGGTCAGGGCACGGAGATCCTGCGCGCGCGCCTCGATATCGGCGGCCAGGCGCTCGAGTGCCGGCAGCAGACGCTCGCGCAGGGCGAGGGCCGCGGCCAGGTGGAGGGCGCTCGGAATCACGTCGTTGCTGCTCTGGCCGAGATTGACGTGGTCGTTCGGACTCACGGGTTCGCCGAGGCTGTCGCTCGCCAGGTGCGCCAGCACCTCGTTGACGTTCATGTGGGTGCTCGTCCCGGATCCCGTCTGGTAGAGGTCCACGGGAAACTGATCGGCGCAGTCCCCGTCGACGATGCGAGCCGCGGCCCGGGCGATCGCGTCCGCCCGGGGCACATCCAGATGACCGAGTTCGGCGTTCACCCGCGCCGCGGCGCCCTTCAGATGGCACAGGGCGATGATGAAGTCCCGGGGCAGGGGGCGCCCCCCGATGGTGAAGTTCTCGATCGCGCGCTGGGTCTGCGCACCCCAGGCGGCACCGGCCGGCACGCGCACCTCACCCATGCTGTCTCGTTCGATCCGCACGTCGTGCTCAGCCACGGGCATCGCCCTCCCGTGCCCCGTCGAGGAGCGCGGCGAGGTGTTCGCGGGTCCGGTCGTCCGCGGGGAAGAAGCACTCGACGCGGAGTTCCTGCACCGTGACGTCCTGGGCCGTGCCGAAGGTGGCGAGCATGGTGAAGAGCTTCAGGCGCAGATCGTCCTTCACGAGGGTGATCGTGAGCACGGGCTCCGGCGTGGGTGCCCAGGTCTCGCCGGTGCGGCCGAGTGCGGCGAGTGCCTCGAGTTCGGCGAGCAGCGCCCGTCCGCCCGGCCAGGCCCCGTCCGCGGCGACCTCTCGCCTGAGGCGTTCGAGCAGGATCCTTCCCGTGCGCGGGAACCCCTCGATGGCGGGGCGCAGGCCCTCGGGATGGAACAGCAGGCGAAACACGTTCGGCGCCGCGTCCGCGCCACCGATGCGGGCCCAGACCCGCTCCAGATCGACGAAGGCCGCGAAGACCGCCAGGGCTGCACGATTCGCGCGGACGAGGTTCCAGTCGCGGTCGACGGCGACGGCAGGACAGGTGCCGAGGCCGTCGAGCATCAGGGTGACGGCCTGATCGACGGCGGCGAGCTCGGGGCCGTCGAGGGGGCGGTGCCCATAGGCGGCGGCGAAGCCGGCCGCGGTGAGGAGCAGATTGCGTTCACGGAGCGGCACGTCGAGGGCGTGCGCCAGATGAAGCACCATCTCGCGGCTCGGCTGGGCGCGTCCGGCCTCCAGGCAGGACAGGTGCCGCTGCGACACCTCGGCCGCAGCCGCCAGGGCCTCCTGGGTCAGGCGGCGGACGCGCCGCCAGCTGCGCAGCAGGTCACCGAAGCCGTTGCTCGGATGCTTCGAGGACAGGGGAATGGGAGCGTGCGCGACGGTCATGAGGCCTCCCGGGGGCAGTGACGGTCCGCGCAGCATGCGCCAGGGAGGTCGTCGCGGCCATGACCTCCGAGGTCATGGGCTCAGGGCAGCAGGGACCCACCGTCGACGTCCACGGTGGTGCCCGTCATGTAGCCGTTGGTGGCGACGGCCAGGATCGCGTCGGCGACCTCCTCCGGCCGTCCCACGCGGCCGAGGGGCAGGGTGCTGGCCCGCGTCGCGAACATGGCCTCGCGCTGCGCCTCCGGCACATGGGCGAACATGGGTGTGTCGATCAGGCCCGGCGCCACCACGTTGACCCGGATCGGCGCGATCTCCACCGCGAGGGCACGGCAGAAGCCCTCGATGGCGTTGCCCACGGACGAGACCGCGATCATGCCCGGCGGACACTTGCGGGCCACCGCGCCCCCGACCATGACGATGGCGCCCTGTGCAGCCATGTGCGGCACGCCGGCCCGGACGCTGTTGCAGTAGCCCCAGAGCTTGCCGAAGGAGCGGCGGAAACCCTCCGGGTCCATGTCCATGAAGGGCCCCATGGCCCGTTCCGTTCCCGTGGCCACGAGGAGCAGCAGATCGATCGGCGCCGCGGCCGCGCAGAGGCGCTCGAGGCTGGCGGGATCCTGAACGTCGACCGCCGACCACTGTGCCGCCCCCAGTGCGCCGTCGCCGTCCGCCGCCCGCCAGCGGGCTTCGGAGCGGCTGCCGACGTGGACCCGGGCGCCCTCCGCGAGGGCCTGGCGCACGCAGGCCAGACCGATGCCGGAGGACCCGCCGACCACGACGACGGACGCTGCTTCGAGGGATCGATGCATGGGTCGGTTGCCTTCCTGTCCTGGCGCCCTGCCGCACCATTGCTGAACGCGGGGCACTCACGACGCCCTCTTTCCGGGCGTCTGTAAATGATTCCTTACAAGACTTTACACCGTCCTGACAGCGGTCCGCGGCCGGTCTGCGCAGGATGCGGGGATCACCACGACAGCCGTCGTGACACGACGTCAACGTACGGAGGGCACAAGGAATGCTCGTACTCACCCGCCGCGCCGGCGAATCCATCATGATCGACGGACGCATCGAACTGAAGGTCCTGCGCATCAAGGGCTCCCAGGTCCATATCGGGATCGAGGCCCCGCGCGAGACGGTGATCCATCGCCAGGAAGTCTGGTTGCGCATCCAGGAGGACGGCAGCCTGACCGAGGCCGACGACGGGGCCGGCAGCGGCGAGGCGTCCGCGACAGGTGCCGGCGTCGCGCACGCCACCGCCTGAGGGCTCCCTGGCAGGATTCCTGCTTCCTCTCCCGTGACCCGCACGCCGGCGACCGTCCGGCGACCCACGCGGGGCCGTCCGACGCCATCTGGGCGTCACGGAAGCAAGAGAGAATCCTCGGCTTGTGGCCGGCCCAGCGCTGGCCGCGCGTCGTACCTGTTCGGGAGGGTCCTGCACCATGAACAAGCTGAAGCTGCTCGATGCGTCCTTTCTCTACGCGGAGACGGCCAGCACGCCGATGCACATTGCCGGGCTCCAGCATTTCGAGGTGCCGCCGGACCGCGCCGGGACCTTCTTCGAGGATCTGAAGGCCTACATCGCGGCGCGGGTCCACCTCGTGCCCTTCATGACCCGGCGCCTGCGTCCGACGCCACTGGGCATCGATCATCCGGTCTGGGTCGCGGACGACGCCTTCGACATCGATCATCACGTGCAGCGCCTGCGCGTGCCGAGCCCGGGCACGCAGAAGCAGCTCGAGCAGACGGTCGCCCGTCTGCACGAGATGCCCATGGACCGCAGCCGGCCGCTCTGGCAGTTCTGGCTCCTCGAGGGGCTCGAGTCCGGCCATGTCGCCTGGTACACGAAGTACCACCACGCCTGCATCGACGGCATGGCCGGCCAGGCGATCATCGATCTCCTGTTCACCGACACGCCCGAGGTGCCGCCGGCACCGGTGCCCGGCGGCGCCGATGCATCGCCCACCCCGGGCCTCTTCGCCATGCTCTGGGACACGGCAAAGCGGGCCGGTACGCAACCACTGCGCACGGCCCGCGAACTTCCCGGTGTGGCGCGCATGGCCTGGCGCCTCGGCAGTCGTGCGTTCGAGGGCAGCGACGGTCTCGGCGCCCTGGGCCAGCGCGCACCGCGCACGCGCTTCAACGGGGCCATCGGTCCCTACCGCAACTATGCGATCGGCTCCTTGCCCCTCGCCGCGGTCAAGGCCCTGGGCAAGCCGCACGGCTGCAAGGTGAACGACGTCTTCATGGCGGTCTGTGCCGGAGGCCTGGCGAGCTACCTGGCGGAGCGCGGCGAGCTGCCGACGCGCCCGCTGATCGCCGGCGCACCGGTGTCCCTGCGTCAGGCGGGAGACCAGTCCATGAGCAACCAGGTGACCATGTTGCTGACGTCCCTGGAGACCCAGCGTGCCGATCCGCTCGCGCGCATGCTCGCGATCCGCGATTCGGCGGAGCGGGGCAAGGGCGTGGTCGGGGATCTGCAGGGCGCGTCGCTCGACGACCTGAGCATCCCCGGCCTTCCCCTGGCGTTCCGGGGTGCGATGGCGCTCGCCGAACGTCTTCGCCTGGGTGACTTCCTGCCCATGCCCCTGAACCTGGTCATCTCCAACGTGCCCGGCCCACGCCGCGAGGTCTTCCTCGCCGGTGCGCGCATGCTGACGCACTTCCCGGTGTCCATTCCGGCCCACGGCGCCGCCGTGAACATCACCGTCCAGTCCTACGGGGATCGCCTCGACTTCAGCCTCACCACCTGTCTCGACACGGTGCCGGACACGGATCGGCTCCGCGATCACCTGCTGGATGCATGGGTCGCGCTGCAGAAGGCCGCCAATGGGGGTCTGCCCCTGGTGCCGGCGCTGCCCGTCGACCCGGTGGCGGACACCGCAGCGCAGGCCGACGACCGGGCCGCCTGATCAGGTCTTCGCGGGATCCGGAAGGGTGCGCAGGAAGGGCGGTGTCTCGCAGAGCGCATAGGGGGACAGCTCCGACGGATCCAGGTGCTGGCGGCGCGTGCGCAGCCCCTCCCGACGTTCCCGTTCGAGCCGGTGCTCCGCGGGCAGCAGGGTGACGCTGTCGAGGGTCTCGAAGAGCGGGTTCACCGCGCCGGCGCGACCGAAGCGGACGCGGGTCTCGCGGGTGCTGGCCAGGGCATGGACCTCGATGTCGAGGATCTCGGCCCAGCGCGACAGGCGCAGCGGGGTCCCCGACGCGAGCAGTGCGACCAGGACGCGCCCCCGGGACCGGGCCGCCTCGAGACGCTCGGCCGCGACGAACCAGGGATTCGCGTCCCGATAGGCGCCGATCTCGCCGTCGGCGAGGAGCCGTTCCAGCGCCGTTGCATCGACGGCGAAGGCCAGACAACAGTCCTCTACCTCCATACGCTGCTCTCCCTTCGTGCCGTGCCTCGTCCGCTGCCGATCATAGAGCGCCGCCACGGTGAGGTCGCGCGCCGGGGCGGCTGACCCCGGCAGGTCGCCCTGCGTATACTGGATGTCCGATCAGGCAGGACATCCATCCAGCATGCCGCCCCCGCACGACTACTATCTCGGCAAGCTCGAACTGCTCCTCGATTGGGTGTGCCGTCACCACGGCGCGCTGCTCGACGCCTCCGCGCGGGGCTTCCATGCGTCCTTCCTGCGCCTGCCGCGCGGCGCGCGTCGCCTCTGGGTGCGCCTCGTGCTGCGCCGCGGCCCCGCCTTCCGGGTGGACGGGCTGGACTACGAGGAGGTGCCCGATCGGGACCATGCGCTGATCGCGCTCATGCTCGCGGGCCTCGTCCGGGTCGAGCCTGCACCGGGACCGCGCAGCCGGCTCATGACTGTGCCGGAGCTCGGCGCCTGGCTGCGCGCGGCGGGCTGCGCACCGCAGCGGGGAGCGGGCCGCGGGGCGCTGCTGGAGGACGCCGAGCGGCTGCTCGCCGCGCAGCCGGCGCGGGGCGAGAGTCTGCCGGCGGTCGTGGTGCGGCAGCAGGACGGGACGCTCGACCTGTTCCGCCTGCTGTTCTTCGCCAACCGGCGCCAGGATCTGACCGAGTTCATCCTCGAGGACGTCGGGGTCCTGCGCTATGTGCCGGTCGAGGCGACGCCTGGGCTGCCCTGGACGTCGGCCGTGGAGGCCCGACACGCCCTGGCCATCCACGCGGCAGCGGATGCACTCCATGACCAGGATGGCGCGTCGGAGGCCGACCTCCGGCGCCTGCAGACCTGCCTTGCAGACCCGGCACCCGACGGCGAATCGGAGGCGCGCCGCTGGCGAGCGCTCGCGCGCCTCGGACGGCGCCTTGCCGCCCGGGGCGACCGCGAAGGCGAACTCGCCTGCCTCCTCGCCGCAGCGGGGCCTCCGGCCCGTGAACGGGCCGTCCGCCTTCTGGTCGCCTCGGGCCGCAGCGACGACGCCGCGGCCTTGCTCGCCGCCATGGCGGCGGCGCCGAGCGACGCGGGCGAGGCACGTTTTGCCTGCCGCTTCGATCTCGTCTCGGGGCGGTGCCGGCCCGAGCGGCGCCGCTCGGCGCGCTGGGCCGTCGATCGCGTGTGCCTTCCCGGCGCCATGGCCCGGGGCCGGGTCGAGACCACCGCGGCTGCGCTCTATGAACAGAGAGGATCCCAGGCCTTCCATCTCGAAGGACGGACCATGGGGCTGCTGTTCATGCTCGGCTGCTGGGACATCGTCTTCGCGCCGCGCCCCGGTGCTTTCGTTCAGCCCTTCCAGGCCGGGCCCCTCGATCTCTTCTCGCCCGATTTCGCCCCGGCGCGTCGCGCCATGCTCGAGCGCCGGCTGGACGACATCGCACGGGATCGTTTCGATCTGGCGGCCTTTCTCGCGACCTGGGATCGCTGGGTCGGCACCGTGAATGCGCTCCTGCCCTGGCGCTGCTTCACGCGGGCCATGGTGGCGTCGATCATCGGCTGCATCGCGCCGGCACAGCGTCGTGCGCTCTGTGCGCATGTGGCGGCGCACCCGCTGCGCGCGCGCCGCGGATTCCCGGATCTGACGGTGATCGGCGGCGCCGCCGGCTGCGTCGCCTTCGCGGAGATCAAGGGGCCCGGCGACCAGCTGCGCCCCGAGCAGCGTGAGTGGCTGGACTTCCTGCACGGGGAGGGCCTGCGCGCGCGGGTGCTCGAGGTGCGCTGGACGTGACCGAGGTATTCCGGGTTTCCGTGGGCCACCTCGCGGCCTTCGTGCACCGGCACGGCGATCTCGGCCGCTCCGACAATCCGCCCGTGCGCGCCTTCGAGGGCCTGCGGCGGCAGCAGTGCCACCAGGCGGCGCAGGGAACGCGCTATCGTCGGGAGGTCCGCCTCGAGGGGCGGTGGGAGGAACGGGGCGTGCGGCTCCTCGTCGCCGGCCGCGCCGACGGCGTGGAGATCGGACCGCACGGCGTCGTGGTCGAGGAGATCAAGACCTTTCGTGGCGACGTCTCCACGGCGCGGCAACGCGCAGGTGCCATGCACGATGCGCAGGCAATGCTCTATGCCGCGATGCTGCTCGCCACCGCGGCGCCGGAGACCGGTGTGCCACGGGTCCGCGTGCTCTATCTCGATGCCGACGCCGAGCGTCTCGAACGCTTCGAACATGCCCCCACCCGCGAGGCGCTCGCGGCCTTCTTCGCGCGGACCTGCGCGGCCTACCTGAGCTGGCTGACGGCCGAGGCCGCCTACCGCACGCAGCGGGATGCGGCCCTCGAGCAGCTGTCCTTTCCCATGGCCCGCTTTCGTCCCGGCCAGCGTGGTCTTGCCAGAACGGTGTTCCGGACGCTGCGCGATGGCGAGACGCTCCTCGCGGAGGCGCCCACGGGCATCGGCAAGACCCTCGCCGTGCTCTACGGCAGCCTTCGCGTCCTGCCCCGGGGCGCCTTCGAACGCGTGCTCTATCTGACCATGCGGGGCTCCGGCCGGCGCCTCGCCCTCGAGGCTGCGCGGCAGCTCCGTGAGCAGGGCGTGGGGCTCCGCGTCGTGGAGCTGCTCGCGCGGGAAAAGGTCTGCCTGATGCCCGACACCCCCTGCCGGGCCGACGCCTGTCCCTATGCCGCGGGCTACTACGATCGGCGCAGGGTCGCCATGCGGGCGCTCCTCGGAGACGAGGCGGGCGCGCCGGCACTGCTCGACGCGGATCGCGTGGGCGCCGTCGCGCGCGCCCACCAGGTCTGTCCCGCGGCGCTGCAGCACGACGTCGCGCGCCACTGTGATCTGGTGGTCGGCGACGTGAACTACGCCTTCGATCCCTTCGCGCGCCAGGGTGCCCTCGTCGATGCGGACGATGGCGCTGCGGCCGTGCTCGTCGACGAGGGGCATCACCTCGCGGACCGGGTGCGCGAGATGCATTCCGCTGCGCTCGACGTCGCTGTCCTGCGCCGCCTGCTCGGTGAGGCGAGCAGTGCCGGGTGCAGCTGGACCCGCGGTCTGCGGCGCTGTATCCGGGCCCTGCGCGCCTTGCCCGACGAGCCGACGCTGGCCGACTGCGCCGCGCTGCTCGAGTCAGTGGATGCGACCACGCGGGACATCGCCGGCTGGCTCGCCGAGGCGCCGTCCGGCCCCCTGATCCTGCGCGTGCAGCGAGCCTTCGGCGAGCTGCTCCGTTTCACGGAGGTGGCACAGCTCGCACGGGGCGGTGAGGGTGCGGCCTGGTGTCCGCTGCACGAACCGGGGTCCGGTCGCCTGGCCCTGCGCTGCCTCGCCGCGGGGTCACGCCTCGCCGCCCTCTGCGCGCCCTTCGCCGGGCTCGTGGTCTTCTCCGCGACGCTCTCGCCCATGGGGCGGAGCCTGGAGGCGCTCGGTCTGCCCGCGGACACGCGCTGCCTGCGCCTGCCCTGTCCCTTTCCCCGCGAACGGCGTCTCGTCCTGCTCGTGGACGACATCGATCTGCGCCACGCCGCACGGGAGCGCGCCTTGCCCGCGCTCGTCACGCTCGTGATGGGGCTGGTCCGGGCGCGGCCGGGCCATCACCTTGTCTTCGCCCCGTCCTTCGCCTATGCGGAACGCCTCGCGACGGCGCTCGGTGAGAGCCTCCCGGAAGCCGAGATCCCTCTGCAGACCCCGGCCATGGACGAGGGGGCGCGGTCCGCCTTCCTCGGCGCCTTCGAGGTGCCGGACGGACGCACCCGGATCGGCTGCGCGGTCAGCGGCGGCATCTTTTCCGAGGGCATCGATCTCCCCGACGACTGCCTGCGCGGCGTGATCATCGCCGGCCTGCCGCTCCCCGCGCCGGACATCGAACGGCGCGCCATGGAGGTCTATCATGGCGCATCCGGTTTCGATCTCGTGTTTCGCCAGCCCGCGATGACGAAGGTGCTGCAGGCTGCGGGACGCGTCATTCGTGGCGAGCAGGATCTCGGCACGATCTGTCTCGTCGATCGTCGCTTCGCCGCGCCAGCCTATCGCCAGCTGCTTCCGGCCGAGTGGTCGCCTCGGGTCCTGCGTGCAGGGGCCGCACCCGCGGCCGCGGAGGCCTTCTGGAACACCTGGCCGGACGCGGGCGGGATCGTCGGACGCCGGTCCTCGTCCACCCGCCGTGAAGGAGCGCTGTCCCCCTGATGCGCCAGACCAAGATCATCTGCACCATCGGCCCCGCGACAGCGAGCTACCCGATGCTCGAGCAGCTCTATGCCGCGGGCATGAACGTGGTGCGGCTGAACATGTCGCACGCCGATCACGAGTCCGCCGGACGCATCATCAACTGGATCCGGACCCTGAATCGCAAGGTGCGCTATCCGGTACCCGTGCTCCTCGACACCCAGGGGCCCGAGATCCGTACCGGTGATCTGGCCAACGATCTCTCCCTGGCGAAGGGCGACGTGATCAGGGTCAGCGTGCGCGATGCGGTCGACGTGGAACAGCGGTCCATCCACGTCAACTACGACGATCTCGTCGACGCCGTGAAGGAGGGGGACCGGATCACCGTCGACAACGGCCTGATCAATCTCGAGGTCCTGTCCAAGAGCGGCGGACAGCTCACCTGCAAGGTCCTCGATGGCGGGCGTCTCGGCTCCAAGCGTCACGTCAATCTTCCGGGCATTCGCGTCAACCTGCCGGCGATCACGGAAAAGGACGCGGCGGACATCGCCTTCGGCGTGGCCATGGAGGTGGACTTCATCGCCCTGTCCTTCGTGCGGCGCCCGGAGGACATCGAACTGCTGCGGGCGCAGCTCGGGCGCAAGGCGAGCAAGGTCAGGATCATCGCCAAGATCGAGGATCAGGAAGGCGTCGAGAATCTCGAGGCCATCGTCCGGCTCGCTGACGGCGTCATGGTGGCGCGCGGGGATCTGGGCGTCGAGATCGATCTCGCGGAGCTTCCCAACGTCCAGCGACGCATCGTCCGCCTCTGTCAGGAGCAGGGGAAGCGTTCCATCGTGGCGACCCATCTCCTCGAGTCCATGATCGAGAACCCCATTCCCACGCGGGCGGAGGTGACGGATGTCGCCAACGCCGTCTACGAGGAGGTCGACGCCGTCATG
>JAZBPI010000071.1:0-4335 GCA_036351555.1 Pseudomonadales bacterium | reverse complement strand
GCCGGTCGCGGCTCACCGCCAGGGGCCTGACCGCGGGCGCGACCCAGAGGCTCGGCGCCGACCCGGGCCTGCGCCTGGCGGCCGGCCCGGGTGCGCAGGCCGCGTCTAGAGCGCGGCGAGCACTGCCTCGGCCTTGCTCACCTCGAACTGCCCGGGCGCCTCGACGGCGAGCATGGACACAACCCCATCGTCGACGATCATGGCGAAACGCTGGGCGCGCACCCCGAGACCGAAGGCACTGGCGTCCATCTCCAGGCCCAGCGCGCGCACGAAGGCACCGTCCCAGTCCGAGAGCATGAGGAGCGCCTCGGCGTTGGCGCCCTTGCCCCAGGCATCCATGACGAAGGCGTCGTTCACGGACAGGCAGGCGATGGTGTCGATGCCCCTGGCCTTGATCTTGTCCGCCAGCGCCACGAAGCCGGGCAGATGGGCCATGGAACAGGTCGGCGTGAAGGCGCCGGGCACGGCGAAGAGCACGACCTTCTTTCCGCCGAAGAGCGCATCCGTGGTCAGGTCCGTCGGGCCCTTCTCGCCCATGACCTTGAGCACGCCGTCCGGAATCCGCTCACCCACCTCGATGGACATGTCCTGCACCCTCCCGCTTCGAACCCGTGAGCGGCGGAGCCTAGCCCGCTGGGTCACGCCCGTACAGGGTCAGGGCGCCACGAAGCGCTCGACCACCGCGTGGTAGAGGCGGACCGCATCGCGGTAGGCCGCGAGATTCACGCGCTCGTCGTTGCCATGCACGCCGGCGTATTCGCTCGGCGGCAGCAGCAGCGTGCCGAACCCGTAGGACGGAATGCCCAGATCACGGAAGAAATGGCTGTCCGTGAAGCCCGCCGCCATGGTCGGCACCACGCGCGCCCCGGGGACGGCCTCGGTGAGCACCGACTCCATGGCCGCGTAGAGCGCCGTGGTGGTGTCCGAACTCGCCGCCGTGAACCCCATGAGCCGGGTGACCTGGATGTCCGGGTCGTCGATCAGCACCTCCAGTTTCGCGATGAAGGCGTCCGGATCCGTGTCCGGAAGCAGACGACAGTCGAGCTCCGCCCAGGCCGTGCCCGGGATCACGTTGATCTTGAGGCTCGCCGCGAGGCGCGTGAGCGAGCAGGTGTCCCGCAGGAGCGCATGCGTCGAGGGGCTCTCCAGCTGCAGGCGCAACAGCGCCTCCGGGTCGTCCAGGAGGATCGAGGGGTCGGCGTAGAGCGGCGCCAGGGCTTCGCTCTGCAGATCCGCCACCGCCGTCATGTAGCGGCCGACCGCGGGCACCAGACGCGGCGCGAAACGCTGCCGTACCACGCGGTCCAGGGCGCGGACGAGGGCATTGGGGGCCGAATCCACGCGCGGCGCCGAGCCGTGGCCCGGCGTACCGCGCGCCGTGAGACGCAACCAGAGCGGAATCTTCTGGGTCACCTCGACACCGAAGACGGCGGTGTCACCGGTCAGGCGACCGCCACCGCCCTCGTTGAGCACGAAGCCCACGCCCTCGAAGAGATCGGGGCGCTGGCGCACCATCCAGCCCGCGCCGAAATAGCCGCCGGCCTCCTCGTCGGCCGTGGCGGCGAAGAGCAGATCCCGATCGAGCCGACGCCCGCTCCGGTGAAGCGCGAGAAAGGCCTCCAGCTGGATCATCGCGAGGCCCTTGGTATCGAGGGCACCGCGTCCGTAGAGGAAGCCGTCGCGGATCTCCGCCGCGAAGGGCGGCACGGTCCAGGCACTCGCGTCCGCAGGCACCACGTCCGAATGGTTCAGCAACATGAGCGCCGGCGCGTCACCGCCCTCGAGGCGCGCGACGATGCTGCCGCGCCCGGGCGCGGCCTCGAAGGTCTCGAAGGGGATGCCCTCGGCGGTGAAGATCTCCGCGAGGAAGGACACGGCGCGGGCTTCGTTGCCGGGAGGATTGGTGGTGTCGATCCGCAGATAGGCCGCCAGACGCTCGAGGGCCGCGTCGGGGTCCGGTCCCCCCCGGGGCGTTCCGACGGACTGGCCGGGCGCGGCAGCCTGGGCAACGCCGATGGTGAGCAGCGCGAGCAGTCCGAGCAGCGCCCGGACGCGGTGGATGATCGTCATGGATCCGTTCACTCCTCGAGCCGGTTGCTGAAAGCGTCCGTCAAGGACCTCGCGAGCCCCGGGTTGCGGCGCAGGCCCGCGACCCTCGCAGGACAGATCGATGACCTGCGGCCACTGATCCGCGGGCGGGCCGGGACGGAGGTCCGGCAGCGCGTCGGCCGATGCCCCTCAGCGCCAGGCGAAGCGGGGCTGCTCGAAATGCGCCACCCGCGTGCTGCGATCGAGCAGCAGCACCTCCCGGAACTGATAGAGAATCGCGGCCGTCGGCGCCGCGATGTTGCCTGCTCCGACGGGCATGCGCAGCACCGGATGATCCCCGCCGTCCTCGTGTTCGAGCAAGGGTGCGTCCGGACGCAGGAACTCCGTGAGCGGAACGCGGTGGATGGAGGCCACCTCGCCCGGGTTGGGGACGAGCGCCGCTGCGGATCCGCCCCAGAGCACGACCGGGGTCATGACGAAGCCGGAGCGGGTCGTGAAGTCGTCGAGACGGCCGAGCACCTGCTCCCGCGGAAGACGCAGACCGACCTCTTCCTCCAGTTCGCGCAGCGCCGTCTCCTCCGGCGTTTCTCCGGGGTCCAGGCGTCCGCCGGGCAGTGCCCACTGTCCCGCATGGCGGCGCAGCGTCGCCGCCCGCCGCGTCAGCAGCAGTGCCGCGTGGGGCTGCCACTGCGCATGGCTCGGCAGCCCCTCGAGGTCCGCGCCATGGCCGGCTTCGACGATGGTGAGGGTGACCGCCGCATGATGGTGATCGTCGACCGGATGGGAGACGACCTCGAAGCGCGCCAGCCGCGCCGCGACGCGCTCACGGAGCCGGAGGTCGGCGAGGGGCGGCGAGGACGGCATCATGACGCGGCGCTTCGATTGCTGGCAGGCTGCCACTCCCGAAGGCGGACAGCTCGGTCCTGCGCGCCCGGACGGCGCGCAGGCAGTTCGACCGCATTGTGACCCAGCGTCGCCCATAGCCCCAGCGACACCCATGCACGAGGAGCCGTCCCCTGCAGGATCCGCGCGCGCAGGACCAACGAGCCGCCTGGTGCTACGCCGGCGCCACGGTGGCGCTCTGGTCCACGGTCGCCACGGCCTTCGAGCTCGGCCTGCGCGACCTGCAGCCGGCGGCGCTGCTCGCAGGCGCGAACCTGGTCGCCGTGGTCACGCTCTTCCTCATCGCCGCGGGGCTCGGCCGCCTCGGCGCCCTGCGCGACCTGCGCGCCGCGGACTGCCGACGGGCGCTTCTCCTCGGCGCCCTGAATCCGGCGCTCTACTACCTGGTGCTCTTCGAGGCCTACGACCGCCTGCCCGGGCAGGTCGCCCAGCCGCTGAACTACACCTGGGCCATGACCCTGTCGCTGCTCGCCGTGCCGGTTCTCGGCCACCGCCTCCGGGCGGGCGAGCTGGGCGCCATGGTCATCGCCTGGGCCGGGGTGGCGGTGATCGCGAGCGGCGGCCGCCTCGACAGGCTCGTCGCCGACGACCCGATCGGCATCGCCCTGGCCCTGGGCAGCACCCTCATCTGGGCGAGCTACTGGCTCCTCGCCGCGCGGGATCGCCGCGAGCCCGTCACCGGCCTGCTGCTCAACTTCTGCTTCGCCCTGCCCCTCACGATCGGCTTCGCGGCCGCCACCGGCGCGGGCCTGCGCGCGACGCCGCTCGCCCTCGGCGCGATCCTCTGGATCGGCGTCGCCGAAATGGGTGCGAGCTTCGTGCTCTGGCTGCTGGCGATGCAGCGGGCCCGGTCCACGGCGGGGATCTCCACCCTGATCTTCCTCTCGCCCTTCCTGTCCCTCGTGCTGCTCTCGACCCTGGCCGGAGAGGCGATCCGACCCGCGACCCTCTACGGGCTCGCGCTCATCGTCCTCGGCCTGCTGCTGCAGCGCCGCGCGGCACCCGTCCTGCCCTGACGGGCGGGGAACCCTTGCCGCAGGGGTCTCGATCTGGTGGGCTGCGCAGCGACCGCCACTACTGCGATCGACGATGACACCGACCCGGGAACACCGCCTGCCACCGCTCCGGGTGGCGACCGATGCGCTCGTGCCCCGCCCCTGGGGCGGCGGCGCCCTGCGTGGCTACAAGGGGCTGGGCCCGGACGGCGCCGCGGGCCCGGGGCCCTTCGGCGAGTGCTTCGAGGCCGCAGCCGACCCGGACGACCCGGAGGCCCGCGCCTATGCCTCGACCGTGTGCACCCCGGAGGGCACGCGCCATTCCCTGACCGAGCTCATCGCCGCCGCACCGGATGCCCTGCTCGGCGCCGCCGTCCACGCCCGCCAT
>JAZBPI010000070.1:0-20467 GCA_036351555.1 Pseudomonadales bacterium | reverse complement strand
CCTTCCCGGTTCAGATCGCCGTAGACGCCGACGCCGTCGGCGTCGCGAACCTCCACCCAGCAGTCGCTGCTGAAGCTGAGCTGGAGATGGTCCTCCCCGCCAGCGAGGATTCTAATGCTTCGGCCCGTCGCATCCACTTCCCGCGTGACGGCGCGCCGACCGGCAGTCGCCGGCGCAGCGTCGCCCGGCGTCGGGGGGGCCGGCGCGACAGCATCTTCTGCAACGGCCGCGGTCGTCGATGCCTGCGCGCCCGGCGGCGCCGGGACGTCCGCGGGCGACGCGGCAGCCACTGCCGCCTGGATCCGGGCGCCGGGCTCCCTGTCCGCCGTCCGGCCTGCCACCGGCGGAGGAGCGTCGGCTGCCGCAGTGAGGGTGTTCCCGGCCATCCCTGCCGCAGGACGCGCGTCCGCCTCGACCGCGCGAGCCGACGCCTGGAACCCGGGCGGGGCCGGCGGCGAGGCGGCGACCGCTGCCGGAGGCGGCGCCTGATCCGGCCAGATCGCAGCGAGCGCGGCGAGGAGGACGACGAGTCCGGCCAGCGATGCCAGGGTCATGACGAGACCGGGACGCTCGTGGACGAAGGCCGTCACCGGCGGCGGCCGCGAGCGGACCGCTTCCGCCACCTCGAGCTTGGGGTCGAAGCGCCCGACGCGCGCCTCGTAGGCGTCCAGGAGCGGCTCCGGCGCGATGGTCAGGAGCCGTGCGTAGGAGCGCAGATAGCCGCGGACGAAGGCGGATCGCGGAAGGCGCTCGTAGTCGTCCTCCTCGAGCGCGCGGATGGTGCTGACCGACAGGTTCATGGTGTCCGCGAGATCGCGCTGCGACAGGCCGCGCGCTTCCCGGGCGGCGCAGAGCATGGCGCCCGGCCCCGGGGCCGGCCGCCCCTCGTCGTCGCGAGCCGCGTCGTCGGCGAGGACCTCGGGGCGAGGGATCGCCTCGGTGGCGCCGGGCTCCGGCCCGCCGCCGTCCTCGTCGATGCCGCCGCCCAGCGCGTCAGCCATCCGCCACGGACTCCCGATAGAGTCGGTATTCGTCCGAGTAAGGATAGAGGTTCCGGAGCTGAAGTGCGTAACTGGCGATCGCGTTCGAATCGCCGGCGACCCGGGCCAGCTGGATCCCGAGCCAGAGGCTTCGGGGCGACTGCCGGGCGTTGCTGCGATAGCGCTCGTAGTAGGCCGCCGCCTCGTCGAATTCGCCGTCCTGGAAGGAAAGGTGGGCGAGCTCCAGGAGCGACACGACGAGCTGACGATCGAGGATCACCGCGCGCTCGAAGGACGCTCGCGCCAGGTCGCGATCACCGATCTGCAGGCTCGCGAGGCCGAGGTTCTCGTAGGCGACGGAGCGCCGCGGATTGTCCGGATCCCGGACCGCGAGCCGCAGCTCGTCGACCGCGTCCGCGTAGCGACCGCGCTGATAGAGGAAGACCCCGTAGTCGTTGCGCACGCGCGCGTTGTCGGGGGCGGAGCGCACGGCCTGGCGAAAGGCCTTCTCGGCGAGGGCGAGTTCCCCTTCCTGCTGGTAGATCCGTCCGAGCAGGTCGTGGGCTTCCCAGGAGGTGCGATCGATCTGGAGCGCGTACTCGAGCGGCATCTTGGCCCGGTTGAGATCGCCGATCTCGTAGTAGCCGGTGGCGAGGTCGAGGTGCGCGCGCAGGCGCTCCTCGGAGGTACCGCGCTCGGGCGTACCGGTGCCGACGCAGCCCGCGGCCAGAAGCAGCCAGCACGCGGCGAACAGCGCGCGCCGGACGACGATCTGCGCGCCGGCGTCAGCGCGCAGCACCGGCTCCCGCTGACGCGTGGGTGATCGGGCCATGATCCTTGAGCCTCGCGATGTAGCGTTCACGACGGCGGGTGCGATCCTCGAAACGGCCCGCGAGCTGACCGCAGGCGGCATCGATGTCGTCACCGCGGGTGGTGCGCAGCATGGTGGCAAAGCCGCGCTCGAGGAGGAAGGTCTGGAAGGCACGCACGCGGTTCATGGACGGCCGTCGGTAACCGGACCCGGGAAAGGGATTGAAGGGGATGAGGTTCAGCTTCACGCGATCCTTCAGATCGGCAAGCAGCTCCGCGAGCTCGCGAGCCTGCTCGAGGCTGTCGTTGACCTCGTCCATGAGCGTGTATTCGACGGTGATCGCTCGCCAGTCACCGAGGCTCGCCAGATAGGCCCGGCAGGCGTCGAGCAGCTCCGCGATGGGATAGCGCCGGTTGATCGGCACGAGTTCGTCGCGCAGGGCGTCGTTGGGCGCATGAAGGGAGATCGCGAGGGCCACGTCCGTCTCGCCGACGAGCCGCCGGATCGCCGGCACGACACCCGCCGTCGACAGGGTGAGCCGACGCTTGGAGATGCCATAGCCCAGGTCGTCGAGCAGCACGCCGATCGCGGCGAGCACCTCCTCGTAGTTCAGGAGCGGTTCGCCCATGCCCATGAGCACCACGTTGGTGACCGCCTTGGGCCGATCGAAGGGGACCGCCTCGAGCTCGAGGAAGGCGAGACGCACCTGCGCGACGATCTCCGCCGCCGTCAGGTTGCGGTTGAACCCCTGCTTGCCCGTGGCGCAGAAGCTGCAGTCGAGCGCGCAGCCGACCTGGGAAGAGATGCAGAGCGTGCCGCGGTCCTTCTCGGGGATGAAGACCATCTCGACGCGCTGCCCGTCCTCGAGGGTGAGCAGCCATTTCCGGGTTCCATCGGCGGACACCTGGGCCGCGGACGCCTGCGGCATGCGGACCTCGGCGACGGCCGCGAGCCGCTCGCGCAGCACCCGCGACAGATCGGTCATGGCCTCGAAGTCGTCGATGCGGCGGTGATGCAGCCACTTCATGAGCTGCACGGCGCGGAAGGGCTTCTCGCCGAGCTGTGCGAAGAGCGCCTCCAGGGCTGGCCGCGGCAGACCGAGCAGGTTCACCCGCGTGTCGGACGGGCCGCGGTCGGCCGGGCCAGGGCCGGACGCGTCGCGAGGGCCCTGCTCACTGGCGCTGACGGCTGCCGGAGCCATGGTCTGCGTCACTCCGTGCTCAGCTTCGTGCGTGGACGTCGAGGGCGCTGAAGAAGTAGGCGATCTCGCGCGCCGCCGAGGCGGGGGAATCGGAGCCGTGCACGGCATTGGCGTCGATGGACTCCGCGAAATCGGCGCGAATCGTCCCCGCGGCGGCTTCCTTCGGGTTGGTCGCGCCCATGAGCTCGCGGTTGCGTGCGATCGCGCCCTCGCCCTCGAGCACCTGGACCAGTACCGGACCGGAGGTCATGAAGGCGATGAGGTCCTCGAAGAAGCCCCGCTCGGCGTGCTCGGCATAGAAGCCCGCGGCCTGCTCCCGGGACAGGTGCATGAGTCGCGCCGCGGCCACGCGCAGCCCGGCCTTCTCGAAGCGCGCGATGATCTCTCCGATCGCGTTCTTCGCGACGGCATCGGGCTTGATGATCGACAGCGTCCGTTCGATCGCCATGAACTCTCTCTCCACTCTCCAGCTCGTGCGCGAACCCGGTGGTTCGCCCATAGGCAACCGGGGCGCGCCGCATCAGCTGCAGCCGCCCCGGTCGGTCGACAAGCGGCGGCATTATACGCGCCGGCCCTTGAATTGCATCCTGTCCCGGAGACCGCCCGCGACCAGCGCCCTCAGGCGGTACGGGCTCGCGAGGCGCGAAGCCTCGAGACCCGTTCGACCAGGATGCCCGCCGCGTGATCGACCTCCTCCGCCGTCGTGAACCGACCGAAGGAGAACCGGATCGAGGCGTGCGCGAGCGCATCGTCGAGTCCGATGCCGCGCAGCACGTGCGACGGCTCGACGGCCGCGGAGTTGCAGGCCGAACCGCTGGAGCAGGCGACATCCGGCGCCAGCGCCATGAGCAGCGCCTCGCCGTCCACGCCCTCGAAGGCGAGGTTGAGGATTCCCGGGACACGCCGGGTCGGATCTCCATTGACGTGCAGGCCGGAGAGCGAGGCCAGCCCGTCGAGAAACCGGCTGCGTAGGCGCGCGACGCGCTCGGTCTCGGCGCGCCCCTCTTCCCGCAGCCGCTCGCAGGCCGCGCCCATGCCCACGATCTGGTGCGTGGCGAGGGTCCCGGAACGAAGCCCCCGTTCATGCCCGCCGCCGTGGATCTGGGCGCGGATCGGGACGCGGGCGGCCCGACGGACGTAGAGCGCACCCATGCCCTTGGGCCCGTAGAACTTGTGTGCGGAAAGGGACACCAGATCGGCACCCAGGGCGCCCAGGTCGAAGGGCAACTTCCCCGGCGCCTGCGCCGCATCGACGTGGAGGACGACCCCGTGCTCCCGCAGCAGTGCGCCCATGGCGGCTGTGTCCGTGCAGGTTCCGAGTTCGTTGTTCACCAGCATGAGGGACACGAGCGAGGTCTCCGGCCGGAGCGCCGCCGCCACCTGCTCGGGGGCGACCACGCCCGCAGGCCCGGGCGTGAGCCAGGTGACCTCGAAGCCGAGCGTCTCGAGGTGGCAGAAGCTGTCCAGCACGGCCTTGTGCTCGATGATTGAGGTCACGAAGTGCCGCTTGCCATCGGCGGCGCGCGCTTCGGCCACGCCCTTGATGGCGAGGTTGTCCGCCTCCGTGGCGCCGGAGGTCCAGACCAGTTCCCGCGGATCACAGCCGAACGTCTCGGCGACCTGGGCACGGGCCGCTTCCACGGCCTCCTCTGCCTCCCAGCCGTAGACATGGGATCGCGACGCGGGATTGCCGAAGACGCCGTCGAGGGTGAGGTGCTCGGCCATGCGCGCGGCGACCACGGGATCCACCGGCGTGGTGGCGGCATAGTCGAGATAGACGGGGCGGGACGGGGCGCTGCTCATGGCGTCACTCCGCGGCGGCGCGTCGCGGACGCGTGCCGCTCAAAGGTGCGTCGCGGCGATGCGCGAACGCCCGGCACCGGCGGTCTGCTGCTGACGCTGCGCCACCGCACGGACCCTGTCACGGGCCATGAGCGCGGCCAGAGTGACCTCCTGGAGATAGGCGTCGATGCGATTCGACAGGTCGGACCAGAGATCATGGGTGAGGCAGGTCTGACCGTCCTGGCAGGTGCCCGCGCCCCCGCAGCGCGTGGCATCGAGGGATTCGTCCACGGCGGAGATGATCCGCGCCACGGAGATCTCCTCCTCCGCCGCCCCCAGCAGATAGCCACCGCCGGGACCGCGCACGCTGCGCACCAGGCCGACGCGCCGCAGTCGGGCGAAGAGCTGCTCGAGGTAGGCCAGGGAGATGCTCTGGCGCCCGGCGATGTCCGCCAGGGGCACCGGCCCCGCGGCGCCATTGAGCGCGAGGTCGAGCATGGCGGTCACTGCGTAACGTCCACGTGTGGTGAGCCGCATCGGCACGTCTCGAAAGCTGCCGGCTCGAAGGGCACCGGCAGGAAGGTTGACGTCGGGATTCTCCGATCCCCGACCGTGGCGGTCAACTTGAGGGCCCCTGCCCCCCGGTGTCCGGATCCGTGGGCATCTTGGTCTCGCGGTCCAGCGCCGGGCGGGCGCCGTCGAGGCGGCGCTCAACGCCGGCGAGAAAGCCGCGCAGGATGTTGACCTCCACCTGGTCCAGACGCGTGCGGAAGAACAACCGACGCAGGCGCAGCAGCACCTGGCCGGGTTCGCGCCCGTCGAGGAACCCGGTCGCGGCGAGCAGCCGTTCGAAGTGCGCCAGCAGATGCTCCACGGCGGCAGACTGCGCCCAGGGCCGATCCCAGGGCGGCTCCGGGGGTCGCGCCCCGGCGTCCAGCCAGGCCATGCGCAGCTCGTAGGCGACGATCTGCATGGCCATGGACAGATTCAGGGAGGTATAGGCCGGATCCGTGGGGATCATGAGATGCAGCTGGCAGCGCGCCAGTTCCTCGTTGGTGAGCCCACTGGATTCGCGCCCGAAGACCAGCGCCACGGACGCGGTCGGCGCTTCCGCGAGCACCCGCTGCGCCGCCTGGCGCGCATCGACCATGGGCCAGGGCACGCGCCGGTTGCGTGCCGAGGTGCCGATGACCAGGGTGCAGTCGTCGACGGCCTCGGCCAGGGTGCCGACCACCTGCGCCGAATCCACGAGATCCACCGCCGAGGCCGCGCGGAAGCGCGCCTCCGGATCCGGATAGCGCAGGGGATTGACGAGCACGAGCCGGGAGAAGCCCATGTTCTTCAGGGCCCGGGCGGCGGCGCCGATGTTGCCGGGGTGGGTGGGTTCCACCATGACCATGCGCACGCGCGCGGCCAGGGCGGGATCGAGCATCGGAGGGTCGTCGTTGTCGCTCATGAATCGGGCTCTCCCTGCCTGCCGCAGCGCCCCCGCCGCGGACCATCTGCTACCATTCGCGCCCGCTCGTGTCCCGACTCCGGAGAGGAACCATGCTGGCGCACGCGAACATGGCCCTGCGCGCCGCGCGGCGTGCCGGCCAGATCATCGTCCGCGCCATGGACCGCGTCGACGTGCTCAGGATCGAGGAGAAGCAGAAGAACGATCTCGTCTCCGAGATCGATCGTGCCGCGGAAGCGGCGATCATCGAGATCCTGCACAAGGCCTACCCGGACCACGGCATCATCGGTGAGGAGTCGGGCCAGGCCGTCGCCGCGCGGTCCGACACCACCTGGATCATCGATCCCCTCGACGGTACGACGAACTTCCTCCACGGCATCCCGCACTTCTCCGTGTCCATCGGCTGCGTCGTGCGCGGGCGCCTCGAGCACGGCGTGGTCCTCGACCCGGTGCGCGACGAGGCCTTCATCGCATCCCGGGGGCACGGCGCGCAGCTCAACGGCAAGCGTCTCCGCGTCACGGGACGCACCAGCCTCGACGGCGCCGTGATCGGCACGGGCATCCCCTATCGCGACGTCGATGACCATCTGGGCGCCTACATGGCCATGCTCGAGGACGTCACGCGTCGCTGTCGCGGGATTCGTCGCGCCGGCTCGGCGGCGCTCGATCTCGCCTACGTCGCGGCCGGACGCTTCGATGGTTTCTGGGAGCTCGGACTGAAGCCCTGGGACATGGCGGCCGGGGCGCTGCTCGTCACCGAGGCCGGCGGTCTGGTGTCGGACTTCGTGGGCGGCGACGCCTATCTGGAGTCCGGCAACATCGTCTGCGGCACCCCCAAGTGCTTCAAGGCCCTGCTGCAGACCATCGCCCCCCACGTCACGCCGTCCATGAAGCCCGCCCCGCGCACCCCGCGCGCCTGAGGCACGCCCTGCGCCCGCGGGCGCAGGGCTCTAGACGATCGCGTCCTGATCGGCACCTTCCTTCTCGGGCAGCACCAGATCCTGGCGGTCGAGGCGCGCCGCGACGAGAACGTTGGCGGCGACGTAGATCGACGAGTAGGTGCCGACGACGATGCCGACGATCAGCGCCTCGGCGAAGCCCTCGATGAGCTCACCCCCGAAGATGAGCAGGGCGAGGAGCACGAGCAGGGTCGTTCCGGAGGTCGCGAGCGTGCGCCCGAAGGTCTGGCTGATCGAGATGTTCATGATCTCGAGCGTCGTGCCGCGGCGCAGCCTGCGGAAGTTCTCGCGGATGCGGTCGAACACCACGATGGTGTCGTTCAGGGAGTAGCCCACGACCGCGAGCACCGCCGCGAGGGACGGCAGGTCGAAGGACCACTGGAAGAGCGCGAAGGCCCCCAGCGTGATGATCACGTCGTGAAGCAGGGCCACGACCGCGCCCACGGCGAATTTCCCCGTGAAGCGGAACATGATGTAGACCATGACCAGGGCCAGCGCCGTGAGCATGGCGAGCCCGCCCTGCTCGCGCAGCTGCTCGCCCACGGCGGGGCCCACGAACTCCGAGCGGCGCAGGGCGACACCGTCGGTTCCGTAGGCATCCTGAAGCGCGCCCAGGAGGGTGTCGCCGACTGTGGCGTCGTCGCTCACCACCGCCGGCGGGACCCGCACCAGGACGTCCCGGGGCGTGCCGAAGTTCTGCACCACCACGTCGCCGTAGCCCGCCGCCGCCAGCGTCGATCGCACCTCGGCCGGCGCGATGGAACGCTCGAATTCCACCTCCACCATGGTGCCGCCGGTGAAGTCGAGGCCGAAGTTCAGGCCTCGGAGCACGAGCAGGGAGATGGAGCCGATCACGAGCAGCAGCGACAGCACCTCGGCCACGCGGCGCGCGCGCATGAAGTCGAGCTGCACGCGCGTTTCCCAGAAGGTCTGCCGATCTCCGCCGCGACGCGGGCCTCGTTCGCCGGTCGTCTCGCTCATGACTGCCTCGTGCCGGTCATCACCGGCATCAGATCGCGAGGCGGCGCACGTTGCGGCCGCCATAGATGAGATTGACGATCGAGCGCGTGCACATGATCGCCGTGAACATGGAGGTGACGATGCCGATGGCGAGGGTCACCGCGAACCCCTTCACGGGGCCGCTGCCGATGGCATAGAGCACGATCGCCACCATGAAGGTGGTGATGTTGGCATCGAGAATGGTCACGAAGGCCCGATCGAAACCGGCATTGATCGCCTGCTGCGGCGGTCGCTCGCCGAGCTCCTCGCGGATGCGCGAGAAGATCAGCACGTTCGCGTCCACCGCCATGCCGACGGTCAGCACGATGCCGGCGATGCCGGGGAGCGTGAGCGTGGCCCCGAGCAGGGACATGACCGCGATGATCAGCACCAGGTTCGCGGCCAGCGCCACGTCGGCCGCGAGCCCGAAGAGGCGGTAGTAGAGGATCATGAACAGCATCACGAGGGCGAAGCCGACGGCGACGGAGAGGAAGCCCGAGCGGATGTTGTCCTCACCGAGGGACGCGCCGACGGTTCGTTCCTCGACGATGTACATGGGTGCCGCCAGGGCCCCGGCACGGAGCAGCAGCGACAGATCCGTCGCCTCGCGCTGTGACAGGCCCGTGATCCGGAAGCGATTGCCGAGCGCGGCCTGGATGGTGGCCACACTGATGAGGCGCTCCTCCTCGTAGGGGATCTGGCGCACCTCTGTCTCGCCGTCGACCTCCACGTAACGCGTCCGCGTCCGCGTCTCCTTGAAGACGATGGCCATGGAGCGACCGATGTTGCCGCGGGTGGCTTCGTTCATGCGCTGGCCGCCACGCCCGTCGAGGGTGATGTTGACCTGGGGCTGGCTCGTCTCCGGATCGAAGCCGGACTGGGCATTGTTCACCCGATCCCCCGTGACGATGATGCTGCGTTCCAGGTCGACTTCCCGTCCTTCGTACTCGAAGGTCTCGATCTCCGTGCGCGGAAGTTCCGGCGGCGCGACGAGCCGGAACTCGAGATTCGCGACCTTGCCGATGATCTCCTTGGCCCGCGTGGAATCCTGGATACCCGGCAGATCGAGCACGATGCGATTGCGGCCGAGGCGCTGCACCAGGGGTTCGGAGACGCCGAGCTCGTTCACGCGATTGCGCAGGCTCTGCAGGTTCTGGTCGATGGCGTAGTCCTCGATCTGCGAGACCACGTCGGGACGCAGGGTGAGCACCAGCGCGGGATCGCCGTCGACGGCCTCCGCGGCGACGTCGAACTCGACCACGCGATCGGCGATGCGACGGCGCGCCTCGTTCCGGTCCTCCTCGTCCCGGAACCGGATGCTGATGCGCCGCTGCGGCACGTCGAGATCCACGGGCCGCAGATAGCGGATCCGCGCATCGCGGAAGAGCACGCGCATCTCTTCCTGGAAGCCCTCGAGACGGTCTCCGACCGCCGCCTGCATGTCGACCTCGAGGAGGAAGTGGACGCCCCCGGAGAGGTCCAGGCCGAAGTTCATGCGCTGCGCGCCCAGGCCGACCAGCCACCCCGGCGTGGTCGAGGCGAGATTCAGCGCCACCACGAAGTCGTCACCGAAGCCGCCCTGGATCAGGGCCTGCTGCACGAGTTCGCGCGCACCGATCTGCGACTCGTTGTCACGAAAGCGGATGATCGCCTGCCCGTCCTCGAACTGCTCGCCGAAATGGGCGATCCCGGCCTCGTCGAGGGCGGCAAGGGCTTCACGGAGCACCGCATCGGAGGGGCGTGCATCCTCTCCGCGACTGGAGATCTGGATGGCGTAGTCGGGCGGGAACAGGTTCGGTGCGGCATAGAGGCCGCCGACGAGCACGATCAGGAGGACGAGCAGGTGCTTCCAGAACGGAAAGCTGTTGAGGGACGCAGGCGCTCGTCGACCGGGCCCACCGAGGGTCATGAGACCGGGCGGTGGCCGCTCGGCGCCGCCGCGCGCCTTCCCGCCCGGGCGCGCCATCAATCCTTCTCGGCGTCGAGTTTCTTGAGCGTGCCCTTCGGAAGCGTGGCGACCACGGCCGGCTTCTGGAAACGGAGCTCCGTGCCCGCGGCGACCCGTGCCACGACGAAGTCTTCCTCGACCCGGGTGATCGCTGCGACCACCCCACCGCTGGTGACGATCTCGTCACCCTTGGACAGGCCTCCGATCAGGGCCTGGTGTTCCTTCTGCCGCTTCTGCTGCGGGCGGATCAGGAAGAAGTAGAAGATGACGAAGAGCAGGACGAGCGGCAGGAACTCGAGGAGTCCGGCGGACGGGGATGCGCCGGCATCGGCCGCCCAGGCCTCGGCGAGAAGGATGCTCATGGATCACTCCCTGGGACAGTGTCGGAGCGGGCCCGGTCGACGCCCCAGCCCTGGTACAGCTCCGCCACGAGGCCGCGCAATGTACCGGAGGCGATGGCGTCGCGCAAACGACCCATGAGGCCCAGGTAGTAGCGGAGGTTGTGCACCGTATTGAGGTGCCCGCCGAGCATCTCGTTGCAGCGATCGAGGTGATGCAGGTAGGCGCGGGAGAAATTGCGGCAGGTGTAGCAGTCGCAGGCCGCATCCAGGGGGCTCTCGTCACGGCGATGGCGCGCATTGCGGATCCGCACGACCCCGGTGGACGTGAACAGGTGGCCGTTCCGTGCGTTCCGGGTCGGCATGACGCAATCGAACATGTCGACGCCCCGGAGCACGGCCTCGACGATGTCCCAGGGTGCCCCGACGCCCATGAGATAGTGCGGCCGATCCTCCGGGAGCTCGGGGCCGATGGCGTCGAGCACGGCGAGCATCTCCTCCTTGGGTTCGCCCACGGACAGGCCGCCGATCGCATAGCCGTCGAAACCGATCTCCCGGAGCCCGGCCAGGGACTCTCGGCGCAGGTCGGCGTACATGCCACCCTGCACGATCCCGAACAGGGCCGCCGTCGATGCGCCATGCGCAGCCTTCGAGCGGGCCGCCCAGCGCAGGGAGAGATCCATGGACGATCTCGCCTCGTCCCGGGTCGCCGGATAGGGCGTGAACTCGTCGAAGACCATGACGATGTCGGCGTCGAGGAGCCGCTGCACCTCCATGGAGCGCTCCGGCGTGAGGAGCACGCGATCACCGTTGATCGGCGAGCGGAATTCGACGCCCTCCTCCCGCACCTGGCGCAGCTCGCCGAGGCTCCAGACCTGGAAGCCTCCGGAGTCCGTGAGGATGGGCCGCGGCCAGTGCATGAAGCGATGGAGCCCGCCGAGGGCCGCGACGGTCTCCGCGCCGGGCCTGAGCATGAGATGGAAGGTATTGCCGAGGACGATCGACGCCCCGACCCGCTCGAGGTCCTCGGGGGTCATCCCCTTCACGGTGCCGTAGGTGCCGACGGGCATGAACACCGGCGTCTCGATCACGCCGCGCGGAAAGCTCAGGCGACCGCGCCGCGCCGCGCCGTCCCGGGCCAGGACCTCGAACTCCATCAGGATCTCGCCTCGAGCGCGGCCGGGTGGGGCCATACGAGCATGGCGTCTCCATAGGAGAAGAAGCGATAGCGCTCGGCCACCGCCGCCGCGTAGGCCCCGAGCACGTGTTCCCGCGTCGCGAAGGCTGCGACGAGCATGATCAGCGTCGACTCCGGCAGATGGAAGTTCGTGATCAGGCCGTCGATGACACGGAATCGGTAACCGGGGTAGATGAAGATCTCCGTCTCCCCCGCTGCCGAATCGGGCACACCGGCCGCGCCCTCCCGGGCCGCCGATTCCAGCGCGCGCACGACCGTGGTGCCGACGGCGACGACGCGGCCACCGCGGGCGCGGCAGGCGCGGATGGCAGCGACCGTCGCCTCGCTCACGACCAGCTGCTCGCTGTGCATGCGGTGGGTGGCCAGATCCTCGACGCGGACCGGCTGGAAGGTGCCCGCACCGACATGCAGGGTCACGAAGGCCGACGCGATGCCGCGCGCCTCGAGCGCTTCGAGGATCTCCGCGGTGAAGTGGAGACCCGCCGTGGGAGCCGCCACCGCCCCGGGGGCGCGCGCATAGACGGTCTGATAGCGGTCCCGATCCTCGGCCTCGTCCTCGCGGCGAATGTAGGGCGGCAGGGGCACGTGTCCGGCCGCCTCGAGCACCGCCTCCACGGGCTCCGTCTCCGGAAACTGCAGGAGATAGAGGTCGTCCTGGCGCTCGCGCATGGTCACGGTCACGGGCGCACCGCGGTCCGCGCCGAGCACCAGACGCGTTCCAGGCTTCGGCGACTTGCTGGCGCGCACCTGGGCGAGCACCCGGTGCCCCGGGAGCACGCGCTCCACGAGCACCTCCACCCGGCCGCCGCTCTCCTTGACGCCGAAGAGTCGGGCCGGAATCACCCGTGTGTCGTTGAAGACCACGAGGTCACCGGGCGCGAGCAGGTCCGGCAGGTTCCTGAACTGTCCGTGGCGAAGGCTGCCGTCGGTGCCCTCGAGCACGAGCAGGCGACTCGCGCTGCGCTCGGTGAGCGGCGCCTGGGCAATGAGTTCGTCGGGAAGATGGAAGGCGAAGTCGCTGCGCTGCATGGGGAGGCTCCCCCCGGCTTCACGGGTCCGGGGCGCGCGGAGTCTACACGATCATGCCGCAGCTACTTGGGTCGGGCCTCGCAGGTCGGGCGACCGCCCTGACCTGCGCGCAGGCCCTCAGTTCGAACTCACCTCGACGATGCGCCCTCGGCCCTCGACGGGGAAATCCGACGCACGAACGTTGCCGCGCAGGCTGGAGATCAGATAGTTGTCGAGGGCCTGGCGCAGATCGACGCCGACGTTCTGGAAGGCCTGATCCTCGACGGGAAAGCCCAGCTCTCCGCGCGCGAGACGATCGGTCGCCGCCAGGGTGATCGCCGGCGCGCCCGTCACGGGCTCGCCCTCCTCCACGAGCACCTGGCTGGTGCCGAGCACGACGCGACGGATCCGGCTGCCCGGCGTCACGATGGCGCCGGTCGCGTCGACGACCTGGGCCGTGCCCGCGGGATCGAACTCGACGGTCAGGTTGGCCACCTGAAGGAAGGTCGGCGCGCCGTCGCCGGCGACACCGCGCTCGAGCAGCGCCTTGAGACGCACCGGGCTCACGGACGGCAGCACCGCGATGAGCCGGTCGCTCGGGGCGAGTTCGAAGACGTCCCCCCGGGTGAGAGGCCCGGCCGGCACGATGCGATCCGCCGTGAAGCTTGCTGCCTCGACGACCGCTGCGATCGGTGGTGGAAATCCGAAGGTACCGGCCACGGTTCTCGACGTGAGGAAGACCGCGTCCACCAGAAGATCACCGAAGTTCGTCTCCCGGGTCGCCACGGCCCCGGCCGTGAGATCGAGGTCCACCTCGCTGTCCGCCGCCACGGTCGCGGTCAGGACGTCGAGCTCGCTCTGGAGGGGATCGATCACCTGGGTCTGGACGTCGTTGTCGGGCTCGGTCGCATCCGGGGCGGCGCCACCGACGATGCGTTGCGGACCGGAGGCGGCATCGATCTCCGCGATCTCTCCGAAGGCGTCGAAGCGCACCTGGAGGCGACCGAGATAGCGATAGCGCCCCGCCGTGCTGACGAGGGCCACGGGCGCGCCGTCCGCGCCGGTCAGCAGCTGCGGATAGTCTCCGACGACGGCATCCTCGTCGCCGGGCACCAGAGCGTCGCCCGGATTGGCGAGCAGGGCATCGCCGCCGCCTGCGACGACGAGATCCACGCCGGAGAGGGCTTCCGCCAGGGCGCGATCCGCCGCGAGATCCGTCTGCTGACTGAGCAGCACGATGATCCGTACCCCCTCCGCCCGCAGCGCGTCGACCTGCGCCTGAAGGGTCTCGACGAGTTCCTCCGCAGGCGTCGCCTGGAGCCTTCGCGGCGACGCGAAGCGCGCGACCTCCGGCGAGATCGCCGACACGATCCCGGCGCGACGTGCCGCGAGCTCCCGGCCCAGCGTGGACACCAGACGACCTTCTGCCGCCAGGGTCCGGTAGAAGGTCTCGAGCTGGAAGTTGATGTTCGAGGAGACCAGGGGCACCGGCGGCTCGATGCGATCGACGATGTTCGCCGCCACCACCGGCCCGAGCGCGAGATCCCGGGGCCCGAGGGCGATCGCGTCGTAGCCGAGGCGCTGGAGCGCGAAGACGTCGTAGCTGTCCGCGGCGGCGACCAGGGACACGGCGAGCTCCGGCCCCGGCGCCGAGAAATTGCCGGGCGTGACCAGGAGCGCAGCACCGCGCGCCTCGGCTGCCGCGCGCTCGGCCGCCACGCGGGTCGCGAAGCGCGCCACACCCCCGGCGTCGACGAAGGGAGCACCGGCCTCCCGGAGCGCGGACTCGCCGCCGGAGTTGTGCAGCAGTGTCACCCGAGGGCCCGTGAAGACGGCACCGAAGGCATCGCGCAGCGTGACACCCCGCGCCGCTTCCACGGCGGCGACCGCCGTCGCCGCCTCGGCGGCGACATTCACGAAGGCCTCCCCGTCGAGGCGTCCATCCTCGAAGAGATCGACGAACAGCGCCTCCGTATCGGCATCGACACCAGCGCTGCGCAGGATCTCGAAGACGGCCGTGAAGGTCTCTGCGAGCGCACCGAGGGACGGGTCCGCCGCCAGGGCCGCCTCGAGCACGGCCAGCCGCGCATCGAGGTCGAGCTCCGGATCGTCCGCAGCGGCGTGGACCATGGCGCGCGCGACGATCGTGCGCGCGGGATCGACCTCGACACCGAACAGATCGTCTCCGGCCACGAGCCCCGTGGTACTCACGAAGGCCGCGACGGAAAGCCGGGTCAGCCCCGGTGCCCGGCAGCGCACGAGTCCGTGGAAGCCCTCGGGAACCAGGAGCAGGAAGGCGCCATCCGTGCCGGCGGTGTTCAGGTCACGGCGGGTCCCGGTCAGATCGACGGCTTCGCAGGCCGCACCGGCCAGCGGCGAGTTGGCGAGCCCGTCGTCCACGGCCCCCCGCAGGGCGATGGTCGAGCGGGTGACGAGGGTGCCGTCGTTGCTGCCGCTGCAGGCCGCGAGCACGACACAGAGTGCGGCGCTCGCCAGGGCACGGGTGCCTCGCCCGGAACGTGCTGGCCTCATGATTGCTCCTGCAAGGGTGTCGTTGCGGTCCGTGAGGCGTCCCGCGAACGAACGTGCTCCGGAAAGGGCGCCATGAGACACGGCGCCGCCCGCCACGTCCAGCATTCGCCATGGCGGCGCCGCGTTTGGCGGACTCCCGACGCGGGGCTATGCTGCGCTCCCACGCCGGAGTGGTGAAACTGGTAGACGCGCCGGACTCAAAATCCGGTCCCCGCAAGGGGGTGTGGGTTCGATTCCCACCTCCGGCACCATCTCCTTCCTTGCGCCGGAGGCAGAGCGGAGAGCCATCATGAGCGCGATCCGGGGCACGGCGGCGCGCGTGCTCGCCGTCGCCCTCCTCCTCTCCGTCATGCTCCTCGCCCTCGGCTGGGGCGCCCTGCCCTGGCTGGCGCCCCCGCTCCTCGCCCGTGCGCTCGCCGGCAGCGACCTCCGCCTGCTGTCCCTGGAGGTCTCCCGCCCCTCGCCATGGGGGACGCGGATCCCGCGCGCGGTCCTCGATCTCCCGGCACAGCACCTGCGCCTGACCCTCCTCGATGCCCATGTCCGCTGGCGCCCGTCCGGTCTGCTCGCCGGAGAGGGCGCGGACGTCTCGATCGCACAGCTCGACCTGCACCCGACCGCAGCGCCGACGGACCGGGTGGTCCGGGACCCCGAGCCCATGGATCCCCACGCGATCCTGCCGTCCACCTGGCTGCGCCGGCTCGGGGCGAGCCGCGTCGTCCTGCACCACTTCCGCATCGAGTATCCGGTCGGCGCGACCCTGCTCGAACTCGACGGCCATGGCCTGCTCGACGCGGAGGACGCGCGCCTGGAGGGCCGCGGCCTGCATCCCGCCTTGGACGCGTCCCTGGAGTTCAGCGCTCACGCGAGCAACGCCGATGCCCTCGTCCTGCAGCTCGGCCCCGAGGGCCAGGGGGATGCCCTGGTCCTCAGGGGAGAGCTGACCGGCGAGCGCCCACCGCTCGCCTTCGACGGGGTGCTCGCGGGCGACCTCGGCTGGCTGGCGCGCGCCGGCCTCGCGGCATCCGGCGTCGAGGCGGAGGCCGAGACCCTGACGCTCGACTGGCCGCTCGCCGGGCGCCTGACCGAAGCGGCCCTGTCGCTGACCTTCGGCCCCGGCGCCCGCACGGAGACCCGGCTTCACGGCACCGGCGCCACGCTGGCGTTCTCGAGCCTGCTCGATGCGCCCCTGACGCTCACGACCGGCACCGCTCCGCTCTCCCTGGTCGGCAGCATTCCGGGCCGCCTGCAGATCGCCGGCGAGGGTCTCGACCTCCGCGCCCGGCTGCGCCTCGACCCGGAGCTTGCGGACCCCGGCGTCCCCGCACTCGGGGTCGCACTCGACGGCGAGATCGACGCCATGGTCGCAGGGGCCGCCCTGCACAGCGCCCTGGCGTTCGCCGGCGTCCTGCGCTGGCAACCGGCAGCGAAGGTCCTGTCCATCGACCGGGACGGCCGTCTCGACCTGGAGACCAGTCGCTGGGAGCGCCTCCTCGTCGAGGAGAGCGCGCTCCTGCTGCCGGCCGGCCTGCAGCTCTCCCTGGCGACCGAAGGGCAGCCCCGGGCAGCGCCCTTTCCCGTCGAGATCCACGCCGCGGGCCTCGCGATCGGCGGTACAGCGCTCGGTGCCCCGGCGATCACCCTCGAGGGCGAGATCCGCCCCGCCGCTTCGGCGCTCCAGGCGGATTTCCGGGTCCGCAGCGAGGATGCTTCGGTCTCCGCCGCGGCTCAGCTGGACTGGGCGGCGGACGCGGACGGCGCCCTGCGCATCGACCGACTCGATCTCGATCTGCGCCCGCACCGGCTCCCCGCGCAGCTTGCCGAACAGCTGTCCGACAGCCCCTGGCCGCTGCACGGAGGAACATTGCATGCCGAAGGCCTCATCCGGCGTGGGGCGCAGGGCGGGCTGGCCGGGTCCGTGACGCTGACCGGTGAAGGCCTCGCCGGCAGCGCCGCGCCCCTCGACTTCGACGACGGGCGCCTGCGCGCCACGAGCGATCTCGACGGGGACCGCCTGACCCTGAGGTTCCTGGAGCTCGAGTTGGGAGGCGGTCGACTCACCTCCGGCGAACCCGCGGCAGCGCTTCGCTTCGGCGCGGCGCGACTGCAGGCGACGGGCACCCTCGACCTGACGCCGGCCCTGCCCGCGCGACTCGAGATCGCTGCCCGGGTCGGCACCCTCGCCAGCGAGGATCTGCTGCTCGAGGAGCTGACCGTCACGGGCCCCGTGACGCACCTGAAGCGCGCGCTCGCGGCCGAGCTCGAGCTGCAGGCCCCACGCGCGCTCACCGGGATCACGGTCGAGGCGCTGCGCTGTGGCCTGCACCTGGAGGGCCGCACCGCCCAGCTCGAGGACTGCGGCGGCGATCTGCTAGGGGGTCGACTGACCACGCCCCGTGCCAGGCTCCGGGTCGGCGCCGACGGCACCCTCGACGGCTATCTCCCCATCGCGATCCAGGGCATCGATCTGGGCGAGACCCTCGCGCTCATGCAGGATCCGGCACTCGGGGGCGACGGCATCCTCGAGGGCAGCCTGCCCTTGCGCATCGAGCGCGGCGTCCCGCTCGTCGAGGACGGCCGTCTGGGCGCAAGGCCACCCGGTGGACGCCTGCACTACCGTGCCGAACCCGACCTGCGCGCCCGTCTCGCGCAGCCCGGCCTGGCGCTGGCCCTGGATGCCCTGGCCGACTTCCGCTACGCGCGCCTCGACACGACGCTCGCCTATGCCGCCGACGGGACCCTCGACCTGGCGCTGCAGATCGAGGGCGTCGGCACCGACGCGAACATCGAGCGACCGATCCGCTTCAATCTGAACGTCACCCAGAACCTGCCTCTTCTATTGCAAAGCCTGCGTCTGTCGCAGAACATCGATCGATCAATCCAGCGCCGCCTGCAGGGACGGTCCCCGACACCATGAAGGACGTCACCGCAGCCCCTGCCCCTCGAGGGAGACCCGCAGCGCGGGCTGCCACCGGCGTCTGTCTGGCGCTCGCGGTCCTCGCCTGCACACCCACGGTCAAGGTCGCGACGGACGAACCCATCACCATCAATCTGAACGTGAACATCCAGCACGAGATCCGCGTGAAGGTCGAACGCGAGATCGACGACCTGTTCAGCGACGAGAGTGATCTCTTCTGATGGCCCGCTTCCTGTCACGGCTGGCGAGCAGACTGACCCTGGTCGCGCTCCTCGGCGGTCTCGCCCTGGCGGCCTCGGCGCTGGAACTCTCGGACGCCAAGGCCCGTGGTCTCGTCGGGGAACAGCTCGACGGCTATCTCGGCGTCGTCAAGCCGCCAGCGAGCGCGGAACTGCAGGCGCTCGTCGACTCCGTGAACGCGCGGCGTCGCGCGGAGTACAGCCGCATCGCGGACGCGAACGGCATCACCCTCGAGGTCGTGCGTCAGCTTGCCGCCGGCAAGGCGATCGAGCGCACGCCCGCCGGTCAGTGGATCCGCCTCGAGGACGGTCGCTGGCACCGCAAGTAGCGGCACGTCGGAACAGCTCGGCTCACCGGTCCCGGCGTTCCGCCCGCGCGAAGATGTCCGTGGCGAGCTGTCGCGTCGCCTCACCCCAGGCCTGAACCCGTTCGAGACTGTCGACCGTGAGCAGGACCCCGGCGAGCCCGGTGGTCCGATCGAGCCAGGGGAGGGCACCGAAGCGACCCGACCGCGACAGGCGCTGGCAGTCTTCCCCATCGTGCGCTTCGCACCAGGCTCCGAGCGCGTACTCGAGACCGAGGGCGCGGTCACGAGGCAGACCGAGGGTGCGCACCCGTTCGAGCTCGCGCACCGCATCCGGTGGCAGATTGGCGACGCCATGGAAGCGCCCCGCCTGCTGGAGCATCGCCAGGAAACGCGCGTAGTCGTCGAGGCTGATGTGCAGGCCCGTAGCCAGGTCGACGTAGCCCGCGCGCCCGGAGCCACCGACGGCATCTCCCCAGGCGGCGGAATCGAGGCTGAGCGGCCAGGACAGGCACTCGAGGAACAGGCGACGCCAGGGGAGACCGGCGGCCTCCTCCGCGGCCCAGCCCGCGATCTGCAAGGCCGCCGGCGCCAGCTGGAAGCGTCGCGACCCCCGCGGGTAGGCGGCCGTCAGCGCACGTCCGGCCGTCGCCAGGGAGGTACCGGGCGCGAACACCGGCGGCGCCATGGGTGGCGCCCCCGCGCTGTGGGACAGCAGATCAGCCAGGGTCGCCTCGCCCCAGGCACCGTCCAGCTGCGGGAGCCAGCGGCGCAGCGGCGTGCCGAGATCGAGGGTGCCCCGCGCGTCCAGGCAGGCGAAGGTCGCCGCCGTCAGCCACTCGGACGCTCCCTCGACGGGAACCGGCGCGTCGGCATCGAAGGCGCCCGCGCTGTGGCGGAAGATCACGTCACCGCCCCGGAGCAGCACGAGGCCGACACCATGGAGACGGCGCGCACGGACCGGTGCCTCGAGCCAGGCCTCGAGGTGCGCGGCGTCGAGCACCGACGGCCGCTCCGGGACGGGCACGGGGCGGCTGGCGCCGGTCAACCACTGGCGAAGGGTCCAGCGCCTCAGCTCGGCAGCGTCGAGCGCCCCGGAACTGTCTCGATCCACCTCCGCGAAGGCCCGACGGAGCAGCGGCGTCGTCTCCTCGGGCTCGAGACGCCCGTCGCCGTCGCGGTCGAGGACGGCGGCAGGGCCCGTGAGGCGCGGGTCCCCGAGGAGGGCGACGACGACCACGCAGGCGACGACCGCCAGGATCGCCCCCAGTCCTGCGGGCCGCGCCAGCGGCGTCACACCCGGCTCCCCGGCACAGGAGAAGCCGCTAGGATTGCGCGTTGGCCGCCGGCGCGCGCACGTTCATGACCCGACCCGACCCAGGCAACGTCCATCGCTTCTCCCGCCGCCGGACGCTGGCGCAGTGCGGTGGCGTCCTGCTCTGTGCCTGCCTGCTGTACGCCTGCGCCAGCCCGTTGGGCGCACCTTCGAACCCGGCGCTGCTCCATGCTCCGGAACTGCGCACGGTGCCCTTCTATCCGCAGGTGGCCTATCAGTGCGGCCCGGCCGCCCTGGCGACCGTGCTCGTGCACAGCGGCGTGGACACGACCGCCGAGGCGCTCGTGGATCAGGTCTGGTTGCCGGGGCGCCGCGGCAGCCTGCAGATCGAGCTCGTGGCCGCGACGCGTCGTCAGGGGCGCCTGCCCTATGTACTCGGCGGGGATCTCGAGGAACTCGCGGCCGAACTCCGCCAGGGACGTCCGGTACTGGTGCTGCAGAATCTCGGCAGCAGCTGG
>JAZBPI010000069.1:0-6655 GCA_036351555.1 Pseudomonadales bacterium | reverse complement strand
TCGGGAGCTCTGCCTAGAGCCACTAGGTCTCTCCGTCACTGACGCCGCGGAGGCGCTCGGCGTCAGCCGCAAGACGCTGAGCAGCATCCTCAATGGACGCGCGGGCATCAGCCCGGAGATGGCGGTGCGCTTGTCCATTGCCTTTGATACCAGCGCGGAGAGCTGGCTCGCGCAGCAGGGCCAGTACGATCTTTGGCTGGCGGAGAAGCGTCGAAAGGACCTGGAAGTACGGCGGCTGGTCGCGTGACACAGGCGCTGTGCAACAAGTGCTTGGTTCGGACTGCGCTTCGCGCAGCCGGACAGGCTTGGCGTTGGACGTCAAGGAGGCGGCAATCAACATCCAAGAGCTAGCAGCTTGGGGGGAGCTCCTTGGCGGTCTCGCGGTGATCGGGGGCCTCATCTTCGTCGGCGTTCAGATCCGGATGGCGAATCGGGAGTCGCGGATCGCGGCTAATGAGAGCTATGTCCAGCAAATCGGTAGCCTTGGCCTGATCCTGGCCTCGAATCCCGATTTCGCGGACATCTTTCGGCGAGGTTCGGAGAATCTCGACAGCCTCAATCCCACAGAGCGACTTCGCTATATTTCGTTTTGCTCAAACGGCATGTTCCGTCTGTTCGAGAATCTCCACATACAACATCAGACTGGCCGACTTGAAGATCGGGTGTGGATCGGCGTCGAGCGAACGCTCAAGGCAACAGCTACCTCGCCCGGGATTCAGGCTGCTTGGCGGCTTCGAAGAAACTGGTTTGAGGAGGACTTCCAAGGATACTTCGACCAGATCTGTGAGGCTGAAGCTGCAGGCGAGATCATGGCTGCATGGTCATCGCCGGAATGAGGGCGAGCTTGGGTGCGTTGACGACCAACAAGCGGCTCGTGGCGTTCGCTACGCTCACTCGGACACGTCGGGCTTCGCCCGACGCGCCCACACAGCCTTTGCGTTAGGTGATCTGTGGATTCTTCGTTCGAACACCTAAGCGTATTCGCGGAAGTCGCGGCGGCCCTTGTCGGCTTTGTTGCGATATTCCTCGTCCTCGTTCGACGAGAAGGGAAATTTCCGGCTGAGGACGCAATAAGGATGCGGGTGATGGTGCTGGTCGGATTCGCGGGGATCTGTCTGTCGCTACTTCCCATCGCTATCGCTGAAACGAGCTTGGATCATGTGCAGGTATGGATTATCAGCAGTGCCGCATTCATTGTCATGGTCGGCAGCATCGCAGTGTACACTGCGGTCCGCCATTTTCAGCTTCCGGATGCGGCCAGAGAAAACATCCCTTGGAGCAATTTGCTCATCGGTTGGAGCTGTGTCGCGGCTGCAGGGGGGCTTTTGGTTTCGAACTTGTTGCAAGCCCCTATTCTCGGCTATTCGTTTTCATATACTGCTTCGTTGCTTCTCTTGCTTGCTATTGGCGCTACGAATTTCTACACGATTGCAATCCAAAAACTGTTGGAACTATGAGAGCTCTGATCACCGGAGGCTGGAGACGGTTGGCGATCAATGAGAGCCAATGTCGCCGGCCACCCAACAAGTCTTTGGCGCCGGGCGATTGACCGCGGCTTTCTCTTTGCTGCCGCTTTGGTCGGCCGCCCTGGTAATCCCCCCAATTCCGAGGGGCGCCAGAAGTAGAACTCAGGAGGGTGAACCAGTTCTGGCGCAGGCACTTGTCGCGGAAGGTGCCGTTAAGCGACTCGACGAAGGCATTCCGCGTCGGCTTCCCTGGCTGGATAAATGCAGCGCCCCTGCGTGGGCGGCGCTCCATGCCGGCGTCGCGAGGCGCATGGGCGTCGGGCCCGGCGTCCGCGAGGCTCGGAGTCGCCGGGTCGTGGAGAGAGGCATGGTTCACCAGGAGAACGGGCTGCTTCGTGGCTGCGATGCTGTCGGCCGGCCCGTCGCCGCTGCCTTCCGGCGCCGGACGGTTCCGGGGGGCGGCGCGCCGCAGCGTAGACGTCTGCCGCGGCAGGACGCGGCTGCGCGAGTACCCGCAGGTGGCCTGAGCATGGATCGGTCGCGGCGTCACGCCGCGACCGGGGTCGATCGACCCTGCGGCGTTCAGCCCTCGACGGCCTTGCGCGCGCCGGCGATGCCGTTTCGATAGATGCCCTCGACGATCTTCGCGGCGTCCTCCTCGGAGGCCCCCTTCGGCTCGAAGGTGCCGGTCCAGACCACCTCGCACAGGCCGTCCTCCTTGTCGGAGACGCTGACGCTGGCGGAGTAGTTCGAGACCGGCAGGGGGCCGTCGTCGTTGATGATCGAGTAGCCGAACTCCATGGAATCGACGTCGTGGCGGTCGAGCTTCTCGACGATGGTGGCATGGCCCATGCCGATGTGGCGGACCATGCCCACACCTTCGCCCTCGGTCTGGAAGGACGTGATCGGCCCCCCGACCTTGATGCCGCCGAAGTCGCTCAGCACGTTCCACACGTCCCGGGCGGCGCCCTTGATCTCCTCGCGTACGGTCACGGTCGTCATCGTCTCCCTCCTCTCCTCGTGACGAGCGACGCAAGACTAGGGAGCCTTGGGCGGTGTCGTCCAGCCCCAGGGGATCCGGAGGCGTCTGGAGGGATTGCCCGCGACGCTGCCTGGGGAACAGGTCGGCCTGGGGGCTTCGAGCGAACAGCCCGGTCCTCCGTCATGCCCTCGCGCAGGCGAGATGCCGAGAACGGCCGCCACGACATCGATCACTCCGCGCCGCACGGCGGCCCGTTGTTCGATCAGGTCCCTCTCGACGCCCCGCAGTCCGTTGCCAGCCTCGCGCATCGTCCAGGGCTCGGACAGCGCCAGGCCTTCGAGGAGCGCACCGCGCGCGAATACCTGATCGAGCAGATCGGCCCGACCCGCGGCCTCCCGCTTCCCTCGAAGCGTCGACGTTCCTGGTCTGCGCCGCCGACCTCGGAGGTCGTTCACGGCGCGATCGTCTGATCGTCAGCGGCGAAGACGATGAGTGTCCGAACGGTGTCGGGAGCACCGCGCGCCCGCGCCGCATCGCGGCTGTGCCATCCTCGGCGCTCGGCCAAGGGGCGAGGGAGCGGCGTGAATGGGACTGCTGACGGGACGGGTGGCGATCATCACCGGTGCGGGGCGCGGGGTCGGCCGGGCGACCGCCTCGATGCTCGCCGAGCACGGGGCGTCGGTGGTGCTGAATGACCTCGATGCGGGCGTGTGCGATGCGGCCGCGGGCGAACTCGCGGTGCGTGGGGCGCAGGTCCTGTCGGTGCCCGGCGACATCACGGACCCGGCCCTGCCTGAACGGATCGTCGCGGATGCCGTGGACGCCTTCGGCGGCATCGACATCCTGGTCAACAACGCGGGTTACATCTGGAACGGCGCCGCGCACAACCATACCGACGATCAGTTCCAGGCCATGCTCGACGTCCACGTGGCAGCGCCCTTCCGGCTCCTGCGAGCCTTCTCCGATTGGATGCGACCGCAGGCGAAGCGCGAGATCGAGACCACGGGCCGGGCGCGCTGCCGCAAGGTCGTGAACGTCTCGTCCGTGTCCGGAACCCAGGGTGCGGCCACGCAGGTCGGCTACAGCGCGGGCAAGGCGGCGGTGGTGGGACTGACGAAGTCGCTCGCGAAGGAATGGGGCCGCTACAACGTCACGGTCAACGCGGTGGCCTTCGGCTACATCGCCACACGGCTCACCCAGGGCTTCGCGGACAGGCCGCCGACCATCGACGTCGCCGGCCGGGAACTCCGCGTGGGCATCAACGATGCGGTGACCGAGGCGATGGTCGCCCAGATGCCGCTGCAGCGCCTCGGCACGCCCGAGGACGGCGCCGGCGGCATCTTCCTGTTCTGCATACCGCAGTCGGACTACGTGACCGGCGAGGTGCTCACCTGCTCCGGCGGCCTGTGAGCGCGTCCGGACCGGCCGTGCCCGAACGGGACGCCCTGCGCCGGGCGCTCGACTCAGGGGCCGGGCTCAGGGGTGGCGGTCCAGCCCTGCGAGATCGCCCGCCTCGCGCCATTGATCGAGGATGCGGAAGAACTTCACGGGTCCCTTGCCGTAGGCGCCGTTCTGGACGCTGCTGCGGTTCGGCTGCCCCTCGTTGTTGTAGTAGCCGGGCGTGCACGCGGCCTGGAAGTCCTCGCTGAAGCGGGCGACCGAGAGGATCTGCTCGACCCAGGCGTCCTGCGCTTCTGCCGTGGCCTCGATGCGCGTCGTGCCTTCGTCGCGGCAGCGGTCGAGGATGTACGCCATGTGCCGGGCGCGCTCGTCCATGGCGTGCGGGAAGTTGGTGGTGAAGCCGGACTGCGCGTTCGAGGTGATCATCAGGTTCGGGAAGCCGTGCACGAACAGGCCGTGCAGGGATCGCATGCCGTCGGCCCAGGCCTCGGAGAGCTTCAGGCCGTCGCGTCCCGTGATGTCGTAGCCGGCGCGGTGCGTGAAGGCCGTGCCCACCTCGAAGCCCGTGGCGAAGACGATGCAGTCGACTGCGTACTCCGTCCCGTTCGCGACGATGCCGCGCTCCGTGATGCGCTCGACGCCGCGGCCGTCCGTGTCCACCAGATGCACGTTCGGGCGGTTGAAGGTCGGCAGGTACTCGTCGTGGAAGCAGGGGCGCTTGCAGAACTGGCGGTACCAGGGCTTCAGGGCCTCGGCCGTGGCCGGATCCTCGACGATCGCGTCCACGCGCGCCCGGATCTGGTTCATCTTGCGGAAGTCGGCCAGCTCCATGAGGCGCGGCACCTCCTCGCGCGGAATGTCCGTACCGCGGAAGTTCGCCATGGAGATCAGGTTGCGGATGATTTCGGTCCAGCCATCCATGACCAGATCCTGCTCGACGATGCCGCCGGTGGTCAGGATGTTGAAGTTCTCCATGCGCTCGCGCTGCCAGCCCGGGTGCAGGGATGCGGCCCAGGCCGGGTCCGTGGGTCGGTTGGCGCGCACGTCGATGGACGAGGGCGTGCGCTGGAAGACGTGCAGCGACTTCGCCGCCGCGCCGAGATGCGGGACGCACTGCACGGCCGTGGCGCCGGTGCCGATCACCGCGACGCGCGTGTCGCCGAGCCGGTCGAGGCCGCCCTCGGGGCCGCCGCCGGTGTAGGCGTAGTCCCAGCGCGAGGTGTGGAAGGTGTGCCCGCGGAAGTCCTCGATGCCCGGGATGCCCGGCAGCTTCGGCGTGTTCAGTGGCCCGTTCGACATGATCACGAAGCGTGCGCGCATGGCGTCGCCCTGGTTCGTGCGCACGACCCAGCGCGCGTCCGCGGCGTCCCACTCGAGGTCCGTGACGGCGGTCTGGAAACAGGCGTCGCGGTACAGGTCGTAGTGCCGGCCGATGGCGCGCGCGTGCTCGAGGATCTCGGGCTGGAAGGCGAACTTGTGGTCCGGGACGTAGCCCAGTTCCTCGCACAGCGGCAGGTAGATGTACGCCTCGGTGTCGCAGGCCGCGCCGGGATAGCGGTTCCAGTACCAGGTGCCGCCGAAGTCACCGCCATGCTCGAGCATGCGGATGTCCTCGAAGCCGGCCTCGCGAAGGCGCGCACCGGTGAGCAGGCCGCCGAAGCCGCCGCCGATGATCAGGATCTCGACGCTGTCCGTGAGCGGACCGCGCGCACGGGGACCGTCCACATACGGGTCCTCGACGTAGTGCGAGAGCGTGCCCTCGATGCGCGTGTACTGGGCGTTGCCGTCCGGGCGCAGGCGCTTGTCGCGCTCGACGCGATACTTCTCGCGCAGCGCGTCCGGATCGAAGTCCAGCGGCGGGTCCAGCTCGGTGCGGGATGCGGCGTCGCTCATGGATTCTCCTCGCGTTCGGCGGCGGTCAGTGCTGCAACAATAACCTGCGGCGCCCGGTACAAAGCACCGGAACGCCCAGCCGGGGCCCTGTAAGCTGCACGAGCCGAAAGGCAACCGGACCTTCGTCGCGCGGCGCTGGCCACAGCTGCAGGATCAGGCAGCGCCCGAACGCACGCCCGCAACCTCATGAACAGGAGCTTTTTCATGCCGCTATCGCTTCACGCCGCCTATGTGCCCAGCGCACTTCAGATGCTCGGCACTGCACACCATCTGGTCGACAAGGCGGAAACCTGGGTCGCTGAAAACGGGGCCACCGAAGGAGAGATGATCGGGTTGCGCCTGATCGAGGACATGCTGCCCTTCACCTATCAGGTGAAGTGTGTGGCCGAGCATACCCAGGGCGCCATCGAGGGCGTGCGGGCAGGTCTCTACTCACCGGACCTCAACCCACCGCCGGGCGATTTCGCGGGCCTGCGGGCCAAGCTCGATGGTGCCGTTGCGTTCGTCGAAGGCGTGGACGAGGCCGAGATGGAAAGCTTCATCGGCCAGCCGATGCGCTTCGAATTCAAGGGACGCGGGATGGACTTCACCGCCGACCAGTTTTTACTCAGCTTCAGCCAGCCGAACTTCTATTTCCACGCGGCAACGGCCTACGACATCCTGAGGATGAAAGGGGTGCCCGTCGGCAAATCCGACTTCATGGGCCAGGTGCGGATCAAGACCCCGTAGGAGAGCGCTGATCAAGGCCTGCCTGCTCGAGCTGCGGTAGGCCGCATACGATCGATGCTGGCCAGGTCGGATCGCGCGTCGTCCTGCGGGTTGCGCTGCGAGGCTCACGGCATGAGACATCGTGGACACCTACCCGGATGATTGGCTCGTAATCCTTGCAGGTCTCTCTCTGGCCCCACTGGCC
>JAZBPI010000068.1:0-14648 GCA_036351555.1 Pseudomonadales bacterium | reverse complement strand
GAGGTTGCTCGGGGTTATAGGATCTCCCACAGTGGGGCCACGCCCTCGTGGTAGCCCGCTTCAGCGGCGACCGCGAGCACCCAGCCGACACAGGCGCGACTGAAGTCTGCTGCCACAGTGTGGCCACGCCCCTGTGGGAGCACGCTTCAGCGGCGACCGCGAGCACCCAGCCGACAGGGTCGCGACTGAAGTCTGATCCCACAGTGCGGCCACGCCCTCGTGGAAGCCCGCTTCAGCGGCGACCGCGAGCACTCAGCCAGTTCCGTCGCGACCGAAGTCAGCCTTCCGGCCCGCGAATCCATCCCCTAATCCATGCCGGCCTGCGCGCGCACCCAGCGCGCCGCTGCTTCGTGCGTGCCGAACCAGACATCGCCCTTCCCCTGGATATGGTCGATGAGGCCCTCGAGGGCGACGATGCGCGAGCGATGCCCGATGCGATGCGGATGCATGGTGAGCAGGAACATCGTCCCCTCCTCCCGGGCGCGGTCGAAGTCGTCGATCCACACCTGCATCAGGTCGCGTGGATTGGCATAGCGGGCCCCCAGCGGATTGAGCAGCGGCGCGTCGTCGAGCGCCCAGCTCACGGGGAGCTCCACCAGGCCTGTGGGCTCACCGGCGGCGAGAAGTTCGTAGGGACGGTCGTCCGCCATGAGCGAGCTCTCGTAGAGGAGCCCGAGTTCGCGGACGATCGCGAGCGTGTTCGGACTGAAGTTCCAGGACGGCGCGCGATAACCCCGCGGGCGCTGCCCCGTGATCTCCGTGAGCGTCGCCACGGCCTGCTCCAGCAGGCGCCGCTCCGTCGGGCCGTCCAGCGCCGTGTTCAGCTCGTGGATCCAGCCGTGCACGGCGATCTCGTGGCCCAGCCCGGACTCCTGGATCAGCCCCGCCTGCTCCGGCGCGATCTTCAGGCTCCAGGCGGGAAAGAAGAAGGAGGCGGGAATGCGCTCCCGCTCGAGGAGCGCGAGGATGCGCGGCAGGGCCACGCGATGCCCGTACTCGCCCTCGGAAAGCGGCCCGATGCTCACTTCCCCGGTGCGCAGGCCATGAACCGTCTCGTTGTCGACGTCGAAGGACAGGAGTACCGCGACGCGCGCGCCACCCGGCCAGCTCGGCGGCGTGAGATCCCGCCCGGCGCGCACCTGATCGACCGCGGCACGGACGCGCGCCTCCGGCCAGTCCCAGGGGGGCACCTCGGCGGGCGCTGCCCGTACCGCGGGAGCGAGCGCCAGAACGAGCGCGAGCAGGAAGGCGAGGCGCGGGACGAGCGGCGGGGAGGGCATGGCGGGCTCCGTGGGCAGCGGGAGCCCCTTTGCTAGTGCCGATGGGCACGCCACCGCGACCGGACGCCGGCCTCGCGACCCTCTTGACCCAGGACGTCATGGCGGAGCCCTGCCCCTTCTGCGGCAATGGACGCCTTCGACGCGCACGCTGGAGCCGCTCTCCATGTCCGCGACCCTGAGCACCGGCCTGTTCCTGCTGGCCGCCCTCGTGAATCTGTTGCCGACCCTCGGCGTGCTGTCCGCGCAGCGACTCGAGGGCCTCTACCGCATCGAGCTGACGGATCCGGACCTGATCCTGCTGCTGCGCCACCGCGCCCTGCTGTTCGCCATCGTCGGCGGTCTGCTCCTCGGCGTGGCCTTCCGCCCTGCCTGGCGGGACCCGGCCACGGCAGCCGGCATGCTGAGCATGCTGTCCTGGATCCTCCTGCTGGTGCTGGGCGGCGTCGCGAACGCCACCCTCGTTCGCATCGCCTGGATCGACGCCCTCGCCGCAGCCCTGCTCGCCCTGGGCTGGATGCTCGGAAAGCACCCGAGCTGAGCACGACGATCAGGAACGCCCCCTGCGCATCGCGCGATCGCGACTGACGTCTGCTCGCAAGGCGCACGGCCCACTGGGCGCTCACGCTCCAGCCGCGATATCAGCCCCCGATCGATGTCACGCCCGTCGCCGCTGAAGCTGGCTCCCACGAGCACCATCCCTCTGTGGGAGCACGCTTCAGCGGCGACCCGCGCATGGCTCCGAGCAGCGCAGCACGCGCACAGAGCACTACCCATGGGCGCGACCGACGATCTCGCAGAGCGCCAAATCTGATAGAATCTCATTCGCATCAACGGGCGGAGCGGTGTCGCTGTGGCAGAAGGCCCTCCCACTCAGGTCAGACCTCCCTGGCACGCACTCTCCAGTGACGAGTCCCTGGCGGAGACAGGCTCCTGCCGCGAGGGGCTGGGCCACGAGGACGCAGGCCTGCGCCTGCGCAAGACAGGTCCGAACCGTTTGCCGGAACCACCGCGGCGAGGCCTCCTCGCACGGTTCCTCGCCCATTTCCACGACCCGCTGATCTATGTGCTTCTGGGCGCGGCCACCGTGACCGCCCTGCTCGAACACCTGGTGGATACGGCCGTGATCCTTGCCGTGGTCGTGGCGAACACGCTGATCGGCATGGTTCAGGAGGGAAAGGCGGAGCGCGCGCTCCGAGCGATCAGGAACATGCTGGCACCCGAGGCCACGGTCCTGAGGGACGGTCAGCGGTGCAAGGTATCCGGGGAACGGCTCGTGCCCGGCGACGTGGTGATCCTCGAGCCCGGCGACCGCGTCCCGGCGGATCTTCGCCTGCTCTCGACGCGCGGGCTGCGCATCGACGAAGCGATCCTCACCGGCGAGTCCGTGACAGCGGAGAAGACGGAGACGCCGGTCGAGGATGCAGCGCCACTCGGCGATCGAACCTCCATGGGATACAGCGGAACGCTGGTGGCCGCCGGTCAGGGGCGCGGTGTCGTGGTGGCCACCGGTGCGCAGACCGAACTCGGGCAGATCAGCCGCATGCTGGCAGAGGTGGAGTCGGTCGATACGCCCCTGCTCCGACAGATGACCGTCTTCTCACGCTGGCTCACGGCGTTCGTGCTGGCAGCGGCGGCGCTGTTGCTCGCCTTCGGCAGCCTGGTCGGCCACCTCCCCTTCAGCGAGCTGTTCATGGCGGTCGTGGGCCTCTCGGTCGCGGCGATCCCGGAGGGCCTGCCGGCGATCCTCTCCGTGACGCTCGCGATCGGCGTACAGGGCATGGCGGCACGAAAGGCCATCGTCCGACGCATGCCCGCGATCGAGACCCTCGGTGCCGTCTCGGTGATCTGCTCCGACAAGACGGGCACCCTGACGCGCAACGAGATGATGGTCGCTTCCGTGGCGACGAGCGCCCGCCTGTTCGAAGTCACCGGCGAGGGCTACGCGCCCAAGGGGGCGTTTCTCCTCGACGGCGCCGAAGTGGAACCCGCGGACCATCCGCTGCTCACCGAGCTGACCGCTGCGTCCGTGCTCTGCAACGAGGCGACCCTGCGGCCGACGACGAGCGGCTTTTCCATCGAGGGCGATCCCATGGAAGGCGCGCTCGTCACCCTCGCCATGAAGGGCGGCCTGGACGTCGAGGGCCTGCGCCGCAGCACACCGGAAGTCGACAGCATTCCCTTCGATGCTGCCCATCGCTTCATGGCCTGCCTGCGCCACGACCATGCCGGGCACGCGACGCTCTACCTGAAGGGGGCGCCGGAGCAGCTCCTGGCACTGTGCGTGGCAGAGCGCGGAGAGCGCGGCGAGGAGACGACACTCGACGCGCCCCGCTGGCGAGCTCGGGTCGAGCAGATCGCCGCATCGGGTCAACGGGTCCTGGCGATCGCCGAGCGCCCCATGCCCGGGACACAGCGCGCCCTTCGCTTCGAGGACGTCGAGGAGGGCCTGGTCCTGCTCGGGCTCGTCGGGCTCCTCGATCCGCCCAGAGAGGAGGCGATCTCGGCCGTCGCGGACTGCCGCGCCGCGGGGATCCAGGTGAAGATGATCACCGGAGATCACGCGGCAACGGCGCTCGCCATCGGCGCCCGCCTGGGTCTCGCGAACGTCTCCACCGCGCTCGAGGGCCGTGAGCTGGACGCGCTCGACCCGCGGCAACTCGCGGAGCGCGTTCGAGACGTCGACGTGTTCGCCCGCACGAGCCCCGAGCACAAGTTGCGCCTCGTCGAGGCCCTGCAGTCAGAGGGCGCGGTCGTGGCCATGACGGGCGACGGCGTGAACGATGCACCGGCGCTCAAGCGCGCCGACGTCGGCATCGCCATGGGCGGCAAGGGGACCGAGGCCGCCAAGGAGGCCTCGGAGATGGTCCTCGCGGACGACAACTTCGCGACCATCGCGGAGGCCATTCGTGCAGGCCGCACCGTCTACGACAATCTGCGCAAGGCCGTCGTGTTCCTGCTCCCCGTGAACGGAGGCGAGGCACTCAGCCTGGTCACCGCTCTGCTCTTCGGGCTGACGCTGCCGATCAGCCCCCTGCAGATCCTCTGGGTCAACATGGTGAGCTCCGTGGTGCTGGCCATGTCGCTCGCCTTCGAGCCTCCAGAACCGGGCGTGATGCGGCGCCGCCCGAGGCAGCCGGATGAAGCGATGCTCTCCGGCTTCGTGCTGTGGCGTGTGGCCTTCGTCTCCGTCCTGTTCAGCGCGGGGATCTTCGGCAAGTTCGCCCTCGCCGAGGCTCAGGGCGCGGGGCACGCAGAGGCCCGCACGATCGCGGTGAACACCCTCGTGGTCATGGAGATCTTCTATCTGTTCTCGGTCCGGTTCCTGCACGATCCATCGCTGACCCTCCGTGGCGTGCTGGGCACGAAGCCGGTCCTCGCGGCGGTGAGCGCCGTGACCGTGCTTCAGCTGACCTTCACCTACGCGCCCTTCATGGAGACCTTCTTCGACACGCGCCCGCTGACCCTCTACCAGGGTGTCCAGGTGATCGCGGTCGGCATCGTGATCATGCTCGTGCTGGAAGCGGAGAAACGCCTGACGCGGCGCTGGCTGCGGTCTTCCGAGGAAGGACTCACATGATCGAACTCATCCGCGCCGAGGTCTTCTACGAGCTGGCGGCACTGCTGACGCTCGCTGCCTCCATCGGCGCCCTGGGCATGCTGCTGCGGCAGCCCCTCATCGTGAGCTTCATCGTCGTGGGCATCCTCGCGGGGCCGGCCGTGCTCGATATCGCACGGGCTCACGAGCACATCGATCTCCTCGCCGAGCTGGGCATCGCGCTCTTGCTGTTCCTCGTCGGCCTCAAGCTGGACCTCGGCCTCGTGAGGACCCTGGGAACCGTCGCCGTGCTCACGGGGCTGGGCCAGGTGGCCTTCACGACGATCTTCGGTTTCCTGCTCTGCCTGGCCTTCGGCCTCGAAGTGGTGACCTCTCTCTACGTGTCCGTCGCCCTCACCTTTTCCTCGACGATCATCATCGTCAAGCTGCTGTCGGACAAACGCGAGATCGATTCGCTCCACGGCCGTATCGCCCTCGGTTTCCTCATCGTGCAGGACCTGGTCGTCGTGATCGCCATGGTGACGATCTCGTCACTGGGCGCCGGCGCCGTCGGCGGGCAGGAATCGGGAAGCATGCTCACGACCGTCGGCGCGGGCATGGGCATGCTCGTCGGCACCGGGCTGTTCATCCGCTACGCCGCGGAGCCGCTGCTGATCCGTCTCGGTCGCGTCCCCGAACTGCTCATGGCCTTCGCCGTGGCCTGGGCAACCCTGCTTGCGGCCCTCGGGGACCACTTCGGCTTCGGCAAGGAGCTCGGAGGTCTGCTCGCCGGCGTGTCCTTCGCCTCGACCACGCTGCGCGACGCCATCGCGGCGCGGCTCGCGCCGCTGCGCGACTTTCTGCTCCTGTTCTTCTTTCTGTCCCTCGGTGGATCCCTGGACCTCGGACTGCTGGGCGGCGAACTTGCCCCGGCGATCGCCCTGTCGATCTTCGTCCTGATCGGAAACCCGCTGATCGTCATGGTCATCATGGGACTGCTCGGCTACCGCAAACGCACCGGTTTCCTCGCCGGCCTCACGGTCGCGCAGATCAGCGAGTTCTCGCTGATCTTCGTCGCCATGGGGGTGAGCCTGGGCCAGGTCGAGGAATCCGCTCTGGCACTGGTGACGCTGGTCGGGCTCGTGACCATCGCTGCCTCCACCTACATGATCACCTGGTCACATACGCTCTACCGTCGCCTGGAACCGGTGCTGGGCCTCTTCGAGAAGCGCACGCCGAAGGCGGAACTCGGCACGGATACGGAGCTGCGCGACTCATCGAGCCAGGCAGCGGACTACCTCGTGATCGGCCTGGGGCGCTACGGGTTCGCGGCGGCCCGCGCGCTGCGGGAGCGAGGACGCACGGTGCTCGCCGTGGACTTCGATCCGCTTGCGGTCATGGAGGCGCGGCAGAGCGGTATCAGGGCCCTCTTCGGCGACGCGACGGATCCGGAGTTCCTCACCCATCTGCCCCTTGCCCAGACGCGCTGGGTCTTGTTGGCGATCCCGCAACAGATCAGCATTCCCGGGCGGGACGATCCGAGCGCCGTGGTGATCTCTGCGCTGCGCGCTGCCGGAGGCCCGCGTATCGCCGTCACGGCCCTGGGCAGCAGTGCCGCGGAACGCGCACGACAGCTCGGCGCGGACCTCGTGCTGGAGCCCTTTCGAGACGCCGCCCTGGAAGCGGCAGATCTCCTCGAGCGCTCCACGGTCGCGGAACCGACGCTCGAACTCACGGACCCCACCGGGCAGAGCAGACTGGAATCATGACCGACCGGAAGACAAGCTGGCGCCATGTTCTCGTGGTGGTCGACGAGGACGGGCAATCGAAGCTGCCGGAGCTCGCCGAAACGCTCCGGAAGGTGAGCGACGCGGAGTGGACGGCGCTCGCCGTCGTCGAGCCGCTGCGGGAAGCCGGTCGGCTGCGCCGTATGCTCGGTCCTCCCGCTGGAGAACTGGATGCGCTCCGCCGGGAGGCGCTCGATACGCGCCTCGCGCCCTGGCGCGCAACGCCGACCATGAACGTCGTCGTCCGCGAGGGCCGGCCGCTCGTGGAAGTCGTCAGGATGGTCCAGGAAGGCCCCTACGATCTCGTCCTGAAGAGCGCGGACGTCCATCGTGACGGAGGGGCGCGCTTTCTCGGGAGCCTGGACCAGCACCTTCTGCGGAAGTGCCCTGCTCCGGTCTGGCTGCACCGCCCTCCAGCGCCCGGGCCGACCGGCTCCGTACTGGCCGCCGTGGATGTCGACCTGGATGCGGCAGCGGACCCGGCCGCGCTCGACGCCCTCAACCGTAGCATCCTCGCGCAGGCCCGTTCCGTGGCCCTGTCGCTCGGTGCGGCGCTCCACGTGGTGCACGTCTGGGACGCGCCCGCGGAACAGCTGCTGACCCGCTGGTCGCCGGGGCGGGAGACGGTGGAGCGCTATGTCGCCGACGTCGAGGCAGAGTGTTGGCGGAGACTGGGCGCCCTCATCGACGGAACCAAGCGAGACGCGCCGCTCGCGATCGACATCCGGCCGCATCTGCGCCGAGGCGATCCGCGGGACGAGATACCCGCTCTGGCCGAGCTTCTCGGCGCACGCCTGGTCGTTCTCGGGACCGTTGCGCGCGCCGGAATTCCCGGCCTGCTCATCGGCAACACTGCAGAGGATCTGATCCACAGCCTCGATACTGCCCTGCTCGCCATCAAGCCCGCGGACTTCGTCTCACCGATCGACCCGGCAGCGCCCAGGGGCGCATGACAGGCTCCGCAGGTGGAGACTCTGGCGACGGGAGGGAACGAGGGAACGAGAGAACGGACCGCAGGATGCATCTTCGCTGCCCCTGAGCAGCCCGCGCGTGGCGGGCTGCCGGACGACATGGAAACACGACATGGAAATCGGTGCCCGCCCGACCGCAATCGGGCCGGGCCCGGGTCTGGAGGACGCATGGATCGACTATCCCCACTGCAGCTGATCGCGGTCGCCGTGACGGGTGCGCTTGTCGGCGCCGGGGCGCTCTGGCTTGCTCAGACGGTCTGGCACCGTGCAGGCGAGCTCGACGCGATGCCGGGGCGCCCGGGCGTGAAGGATCAGCTGATGCTTCGCAAGTCGCAGGACCTGCAGCTCATGATCGACGCCCTGGTACGAGGCCGTCTGCAGCAGATCGAGCCGGCGGCAATGCGTATGTCAGGCTATGCACGCGCGATCGAACACTTCGTGGACACGGACATCTACCGGAGCCACGGCAGTGAGTTCCACGCAGCACTGACGGCGCTTCGCCAGGCAGCGAGCGAGGGAGACGGACCGGCGGCGCGAGAGGCGCTGTTCCGCCTCGAGGCGTCCTGCATGGACTGCCACGCGCTGCTTGCCCCAGCCGTCGCGCCACCACAGCCCTGAGGTGCCCACGGGCAGGCACCAAGCATCGAGCAGTGCATGCGCCGACCAGAAGCGTGCTTAGCGTCGCGAAGGGGAAGCACCGCGCCGTTCACCGAAGCCTCAAGACCGGCAGCGACGGCTGTCGCGTTCAATCCACCCCGGTTGCGAACTCGGGCAGGCGATCGAGTTGCCCTCGATCGAAGAGCTGCTCCTCGAACAGCAGTGGATACCAGAAGCGACGCAGGCTCGCGTGATAGGCACGAATGCGCGCGTCGTAGCGCAGTGTCGCGGCCACGTCCGTGTTCGCGAGATGCTGCAGCGCTCGCTGAACCGCGACCGATGGCGAGAACCAGGCGAGAACGCCCGCCCAGCGATCACGCGCCGCGATCGACGCGCGATAGCGCTGCGAGAGCGCTGCCGCCGCCTCGTCCCCCACCTGCTGGAAGGCGTAGTACCAGCGCCAGTCGAAGGGGGCGTCGATCGGTCTCGTCCGGGCCCACTGCGGATGGGACTCGAAGAATCGCTCCATGGTGACCGACTTCGGCAGGTCCCAGGCGTCGTTCACGGCCTCCCGCTGCAGGAGAGCGATGTCGGAGCCCTCGACCCTGGGCACGCTCGCATCCACGAGCGCTCGTCCGGCGAGGGGCACGAGCAGCGCCAGCAGGACCCACAGACCGACTCCGGCCGTCGCGATGACGGTGCTCGCCCAGGGACGGAAGGCGAGCGGCACGAGCAGGAGCGACCACGCGGCGATACTCGCGAGTATGGCACCGGCAGCGAGCAGCGCAGCACCCGGTGGAACCGAGGCCGCCATCGCTGCACAGCCGAAGGGAAGGAGGATCACGGCGGTGACCGCCGCAATGCGGACCAGAAAGCGCGAGGCCCAGAGGCGCCGGGCGTCGCCTGCTGTCGCGACGAGCAGCGTCATGCGACCGCTCTCCCGCTCATGGGAAACCACGTCGTGCAGCAACAGCACCAGCGCGATCGGGGCGAGGAAGGCCACGACGAAGGCAAGATCGAAGCGCCCGGTCAACGCGAGCTCGGGATTGCCCGTGTCTGCTTCGTGGATCTGTCCCTCGAGCGCGAGCATCCGCACGCGCAGCATGTAGGGACTCACGTCGCGCTGTCCGAGCGCCGCGAAGGACAGTGGCGAAGGCGACTGCCAGGTCGCATGAAACGCGGCGTAGGCGGCATCGCCCCAGTCATTGACACCCTCGAGCGCGGCCCTGCGGTCAGCGGCGTCGAGACTCCGGAAACGCTCGATGGCCGCGTCCTGCCGGGCAAGCTCGATCAGCCCGAGCGAGACACTCGTCGTTGCGAGCAGGCACAGCGTCCCGAGCACGAGCAGGGCCGCCCGGTCACGGGCGAGGAAGGACGCCTCACGCACCAGGGCCGCCCAGAGGCCTGCCGGCGAATGGTCCCGCACGGTCGCGGAGAGCGGAACGAGCGTGCTCACAGCCCGACGACCCGGCGTCGGACCAGGGCCAGCAGTGCCGTCGCTGCCAGCGTCCACAGGAACAGGACGCCCGCGAGCGGGAGCGATGCCCGTACCCGCTCCACCGCAGGAGCCACCTCGAAGCTGAAGTCGGGCATGCGCGCCCAGTTCTCGGCGCTGATCCGCGTCCGTTGCTCGGCTTGCGCGTCGCGACTGCGGGCGAGGTCGTCCGCAAGCGTCAGCGCCTCGGCGTGGAGGCGATTGAGTCGCTGCACGAAATCGAAGCGGTACGCCTCCGCAGCGTCGACGAACCGGTGGTGATTGACGAGATCCGTCCCCGCCGCAGCCATGGAAAGGTGACGGACCGCGAGGAGCGGACTCAACCAGGCGAAGCGATGCAGCACGCGCGCCTGCTCACGCTCCCGCCACTGGCGCTCGGACGCGAAACGATTCATCACCTCTGCACCCTGGGCTTCCCCGCGCTCCGCCACCAGACCTCGGAAGTTCACAGGCAGGTCCTCGATCCGTGCCACGCCGTACTGCGCAAGCACCTGCTGCCTGAAGTCGTCGAAGTTCCGGTCTGCAGCATCGTGGCTGTCACCGAGCGTGCGAAGCGCCTGCGCCACCTCGATGTCCACATGGGTGCGCGGCGGTACGGGCACGGCCGCGGCCGCGGCTTCCGCAGCCAGGCGCGGCGCGAGGACGACGAGGAGCGCCCAGCACACGAGCAGCGCGGAGAGCGCGGTCCGCATGGATCCGGCAACGGCCGAGACCACGAGGATGCAGATCACCCAGAGAAGCAGGTAGAGGAGGTGCCCGCCGAGCACCAGGGCAACGGGGGCCCAGGCCTCCTGACCTCGCATCACGAGCAGGGCTCCCACCAGCACCATCGGCAGCAGCGCGGCCATCGCAAGCAGGAAGAGCGCGGCGGCTTTCCCAAGGAAAAGACGTCCAGGCGCCAGCCCTTGCGCGAAGAGCACGAGCGCCGTCCCGCGGACCCGCTCGCCCACGATCGAACCGGCACCGACCAGGATGAGCGCGAGTGGCACGAGCGTCTGCACCACGAAGGCAGGTGAGAAGCTGCCGAAGCGTCCGAGCAGACTCGTTTCCCCCGCCTGGGCGAAGGTCTCCGTATTGCGGCGATGACCTTCCAGGAAGATCGAACGTCCCGTGTACGGATCGATGCCCGGATCGAGGACCGCCAGCGGTGCCGGCGTCCGGAACACGTAATGCCCGTAGTGAACCATGCGGTGCGGATGGCGGTCAGGCTGCGCCTCGAAGGCCGCGTCGGCTTCGGCCTGATGCTCGGCCCGATGCGCCGCCTCCCGCCGAGCCTCGTCGAACTGCACGATGGCGGTCGTGACCAGGAGCAACGACAGCAGTGCCATGGCCCCGAAGGCAACCCGGTCGCGGCGCCACTCGAGCCAGGTACCGCGCACCAGTAGAGTGAGGGTGTCGACGCTCACGACGTCGACTCCCCTGCACCGGCTCCGGCGCGAGCCTCGGCAAAGGCGGCTCGGACTCTGTCGAGCTCGACACCCCCTTCCGCCGCGGGCTCGAAGGTCGAAACGAGACGACCGCCGTGGAGCACTCCGAGGCGCGATGCGACGCGACAGGCGCCGAACAGATCATGGGTGACCATGAGCACCGCGACACCACGCTGGCCCAGGGTGTGCACGAGCGCGTCGAACTCCTCGACGGCGAGGGGATCGAGCCCGGAGGTCGGCTCATCGAGCAACAGCAGCGGCGTGCGTCGCAGCAGCGCGAGCGCGATCGCCACCTTCTGCCGCATCCCCTTCGAGTAGTCGGCGAGTCGACGGGACCGAGCACGCTCATCGAGACCGACCACATCGAGCGCGGCGTCCACCTCGGCGCCGGACCGCTCGAGGCCTGCCAGGCGCAGGAAGTAGGACAGATTCTCCCGCGCATCAAGATGCGGGTAGAGCTGCGCATGTTCCGGAAGGTAGGCGAGACCGCGTCGGACCCATTCCGCTTCCGTCTGCGGGCAGGCACCGAGGACGGTCACGGATCCCGAGGAGGGCGCCAGCAGGCCCAGGCAGGTCAGCAGCGTCGTCGACTTGCCGGCACCGTTACCGCCGAGCAGTGCGAACACCTCCCCGGGTGCCACGTCGAAGGAGAGGCCTCGAAGCACGGCCTGTCCACCGCGGGCCACTTCGACATCCCGCATGGATACGAGTGCATCGCGTGCAGCCATCAGAACCGCCAATCCGCCGCGATCCGCACGCGACGAGGCATGCCCGGTTGAATCCAGAGCGACGAGAAGGAGTTGGTGTAGTAGGTCTCGTCGGCGAGGTTGTCGATCTCCGCACGAAGCTGAAGGCCGGCGACCGGCTCGAACGCCAGAAAGGCGCGCAGAAGGAGGTAGTCGGGAAGCGTGAAGTCGCGGCCCACCTCGCCGAGGCGGTCGTCGACGTAGAGCACGCCTCCACCGACCGTGACGGGTCGATCGGCGATGGCCAGGTCACGCGCGACCTGCAGGCTGAGCGTGTGCTCGGGGATGTTCAGGAGGCGGTCGCCGGCTTCGACGACGAGCCCGAAGTTCGGATCCAGGACATCTTCGGATACCTCGGCATCGACCCAGGCCCAGGACAGCGCAAGATCGACCCCGGCGATACGCCCGCCGAGATCGAGCTCCAGACCGCGGCTCTCGGCCCTGCCGGCATCGATGAGGAAGAAGGGATTCAGTGGATCGAAGGTCAGGATGTTGCTCTGCTCGACGAAGAAGGCCGACACCGTGCCCGCGAGGCCACCAGCCGACTCGAACTTCAGACCCACCTCCGTGGAGCGGGATTCGTTCGGATCGAACTGATCGCCCGCTGCGTCCGCACCGGTGTTCGCCCGGAAACCGCGCGCATGGTTGGCATAGAGTGCGACGTCCTCGCGCAGCGCGAAGACCGCGCCGACCTGCGGCGTGAAGCGGTCGTCGGACTGGGTCCGGTTCAGGGCTGCAAGACGATCGTCGAGATCCTGCTCGAAGGCATCGTAGCGCGCCCCGAAACGCACCTGCAGGCGCTCGCTCAGCATGATCTGATCCTGTACGTAGACGCCCGTCGAGCCGATGGTCTCGAGGCGATCGGTGAGCGGTGTCGTCTCGGGAAGCGGGAACTGGCCATAGACCGGCGCAAGCACGTCGATGACGTAGGATTCCTCGAGGGTCGGATCGGACGCGAGCCCCGGCGCGCGGTAGCGCTGGAAGAACTGATCGTTCTCGAATTCGTCCCGGTCCGCGCCGAACAGGATCCGGTGCTCGACTCCCCCCAGCTCGAAGGCGCCCCCGAGTTCGATCCGCCCCACGAGGTACTCGGCATCGTAATCGCGGAAGCGCCGCTGTCGCGTCAGCGTTCGGCCGTCGCTGGGCAGGCGTTGACGGCTTTCGGAGAGCTCGGCTTCCGTCGAGAAGCCGGTCAGCGAAGTCTGCCGATAGCCGAATCCGACGAGCAGGTCCCAGTCGTCGCCGAGATCCCTGCGGAACTCGAGCTGATGACCGAGTACCCCTGCCTCGATGGGACCGTCGCCCGGCTCACCCAGGAAACGGTCTTCCGGAATGCGCCCGAGCTCACCGTCGATGGCCAGCACCCCGCGATCGAAGGGGACTTCCTGTTCGGCGTACTCGAGTTCGTAGAGCACGGTGGTGACCTCGTCGAGACGCCAGAGCACGGACGGACTCATGCCGTGTCGAGCGACCTCCACCGTATCCCTGAAACTGTCCCCCTCTTCGACGAAACCGACGAACCGTGCAGCGAGCCGGTCGTCGATCAGCCCCGAGGAGACATCCAGGTCGCCACGATAGGTATCGAAGCTGTCGCCCGAGACGCGGATGCTCCCGCCAGACTCACCCGTTGGCCGCTTCGTCACCAGGTTGATGGTCCCGCCGGGCTCGCCCCGGCCGAACAGCGCGGCACGCGGACCCTTGAGCACTTCGACCCGCTCGATGCCCGACAGGTCGCGCGCTCCGGAGAATCCGCGCCCCGCGTTGAACCCATTGACGAGGTAGCCGGAAGGTAGGTTTTCGTCCCCCACGAAGCCGCGGATGGCGAAACTGTTCCACAGGCCCCCGAAATTGTTCTGTCGCGCCACCGATGCGGACAGATCCAGCGCTTCATCGAGGGCCCGCACACCCGCCCGATCCATGGCGATCGCATCGATGACCTGTGCGGCCTGGGGTGTCTCCAATGGGGCGAAGTCTCCCAGGTAGGCACGCCGTTGCCCCACCACGCGCAGCGTCTCCTCGACGAGTACCGCCTCGGAGTCGGCCACGGCGTCCGCCTCCGCTGCGGCTCGGGCGCTCCAGGCGAGCGGAAGGACAAGAAGGGCGACGGCCAGCAGCAGTTCGAGTCGACTCACGATCAGCGCGCTCCGAAGGTCATCAGGCGGGTGGGAAGCTGGTCATTCTTCAGATGTTATAACGTAACACCCTTGATGCGAAGTCTCTCCCCTGATCCCGCCGCGAAGCGCCCGAGGGAGGGCGCATGGGTTCTCCGCGCCACCGGCTGGGCAGCGGTCCGGTGCTTCGGGTGTGCCGGTCTGCCGTTCGGTGCGCGCACGAGCGTTGCGCGGGCAAGCTTCAGCGGCGACGTGAACGAGCAACGTCGGCAGCGCGGTCGCGACTGAAGTGCGCTCCTGCAAGCGCTGTCTCGAATCGAGAGCACGCTTCAGCAGCGATCCCGCACCCGATCGAAGCCATGCCCGTCGCCGCTGAAGCTGGCTCCCACAAGCGCGTTCCCACTGTGAGAGCACGCATCAGCTGCGATTCCAGCATCCTGATCGAAGCCATGCCGTCGCCGCTGAAGCTGGCTCCCACAAGCGCGTTCCCACCGTGAGAGCACGCATCAGCAGCGATCCCGGGCCCGATCGAAGCCATGCCGGTCGCCGCTGAAGCTGGCTCCCTTAAGGGCGTTCCCACCGTGAGAGCACGCATCAGCCGCGATCCCGGCATCCCGATCGAAGCCATGCCGTCGCCGCTGAAGCTGGCTCCCACAAGGGCGTTCCCACCGTGAGAGCACGCATCAGCCGCGATCCCGG
>JAZBPI010000067.1:0-8661 GCA_036351555.1 Pseudomonadales bacterium | reverse complement strand
CGCCGAGACGCCGGAGCGCGGGCTCGCCGCGATCGCGGAGGCCTGCGGCGTCAGTCGCAGCACCCTGCACCGCGGCTTCGTCGAGGCGATCGCGCTGTCTCCGGGCGCCTATCGGGCGGCCCTGCGGGCGCGACGGCTGCGCGAGGCCCTGGAAACGGCGCCGCGAGTGATCGATGCGAGTGAGGACGCAGGCTTTGCGAGCCCGTCGACGGCCTTCGCGGTCGCCCGCGAGGGCCTCGGCGTGACCCCGGGCACGCTGCACCGGGGCGGGCGGGGCCTGTCCCTGCGCTGGGCGACGGGCGCCTCGACGCTGGGCGACCTGGTGGTGGGCTGGAGCGGTCAGGGACTCTGTCTCGTGGAATTCCTCGAGCCCGGCGAGGCCGCGGAGGCGCGCCTGCGGGCGCGCTTTCCGGCTGCGCGCATCGAGGCGGCAGGGCAGGAGGAACAGGGACTGGTGGATCAGGTGCTGGCGGTGATCGAGCATCCTGCTGCGGGCGCCGGGCTTCCTCTGGACCTGCAGGGCACTGCCTTCCAGCAGCGCGTCTGGGCGGCGTTGCGGACGCTCGTGCCCGGAGAGCGGCTCAGCTACACGGAGCTCGCCGAGCGGATCGGGCGACCCGGTGCCCAGCGTGCCGTCGCGCGCGCCTGCGGCGAGAACCCGGTTGCGGTGATCGTGCCCTGCCACCGTGTGGTGGGCGCGGATGGCGCCCTGCGCGGCTATCGCTGGGGTCTCGAACGCAAGGAGGCGCTGCTGCGCCGCGAGTCAGCGGAGCCGGGGTCGGTGGAGGACTGACGCGGAGGGGAGGACGGACCCGGACGGCGGCGCCCGGTGCCGGAACGACACCGCGCCCTCGAGGGGCGCGGTGTGCGTGCGCGTCGGGCAGATGCCGGACGCGATCGAGGCAGGCAGGGTCAGCCCTTGGGCACCCAGGCGGAGCACCAGCCCGTGGCCTTCACTTCGCGGCCCTGGAAGATGGTGCAGGGCGCGTACTCGCCCTCGCCCATGTAGAGCGCGCAGCCGCCGCAGTTCTGGTCGGCACCGGCGACGCCGGCCTTGTCCGGGCGCTCCAGGCCGCTGGCATCGGCGTGATAGTTCAGGGCCTTGGCCGTGGGATCGTCCATGGTGACCCGCTCTGCCGCGGCAGCACGGCGGGCATCCAGCTGGACGAGCGGGATCAGCGCCGCGCCGGCGACGGCACCGCGGAGCAGTTCACGACGAGAGAGTTGGCGAGCCATTTGGAAACCTCCGTTGAGTGGACGAGGCGCATCCTAGCGAGGCCGGATACGCGTGTCCAGGACAAAACCTATACAAAAATGATTCTCAATTTCAATCGCTTGGGCGCCCTTCGCGCCTGCCTGTCGCGCATCCTCGCGCGCACCGCCTGAACCCATCCTGAAGGCCGCTCCGGCCCCTTCAATCGGCGTCCTCGAGGCCGAACTCCCGGGCCTGGTGGGCCCGCAGGACTTCCAGGAAGGGCTCGCCATAGCGGTCCCGCTTCGCCTCTCCGACGCCGCTGACCTCGAGCAGTGCCTCCGCCGTCAGTGGCCGTCTGCGAAGCATGTCCTGGAGCGTGGCGTCGTGGAAGATGACGTACGGCGGGACGCCCGCCTCGTCGGCCAGGCGCTTGCGGCAGGCACGCAGCGCCTGCCAGAGCGGTGCGTCCTCTGCGGGCACGTCCGCCTCCTGTCCGCGCGCGCGGCGGGTGCTCCGGGTCGGCGTCGGATCACGGCGCAGCTGGAGCTGCTCCTCGCCGCGCAGGAGCGGTCGCGCGCGGGACGTCAGCACCAGCGCATTGAAGCGGTCGGCGTCGGCCGTGAGGTAGCCCTGCACCACGAGCTGGCGGAGGAGCGAACGCCAGGCCTTCTCGTCGAGATCCTCGCCGATGCCGAAGGTCGACAGGGCGTCGTGGCCGTGCTGTCCGACCTTGTCCGTGGCCTTGCCCAGGAGCACGTCGATGACGTGTGCGGCACCGAAGCGCTGACCGGTGCGGTAGACGCAGGAGAGAAGCTTCTGGGCGGCTTCCGTGGCGTCGAAGGTGTCCGGCGGCGCCAGGCAGACGTCGCAGTTGCCGCAGTCCGTCGTCGACACCTCCCCGAAATAGGCGAGCAGGGCGCGGCGGCGGCAGCGGGTGATCTCGCACCAGCCGAGCAGCGCGTCGAGTCGGGCCCGCTCCGCCCGCTTGCGATCCTCGTCCGCATCCGATGCGTCCACCATCTGGCGGACCCGCACGACGTCCTGCAGGCCGAACAGCAGGAGCGTCTCCGCGGGCGCGCCGTCGCGTCCGGCGCGGCCCGTTTCCTGGTAGTAGCTCTCCATGCTCTTGGGCAGATCCAGGTGCACCACGAAACGTACGTCCGGCTTGTCGATCCCCATGCCGAAGGCGATGGTCGCCACCATGATCACGCCGTCCTCGCGCAGGAAGCGCTCCTGGTGCGCGGCCCGCTGCTCCGCGGGGAGTCCGGCGTGGTAGGGCAGGGCGGTGCGTCCCGAGCGCGCGAGCCAGGCCGCCGTGTCCTCGACCTTGCGGCGGCTCATGCAGTAGACGATGCCGGCTTCGCCGTCATGACCCTCGAGGAAGCCGCTCAGCTGTCGCCGAGCATCGGCCTTCGGTTCCACGCGATAGCGGATGTTCGGTCGATCGAAGCTCGCGACGAAGCGCGCCGGTTCGTGCAGCCTGAGGTTCTGCGCGATCTCCTCGCGCGTCTGGGCATCGGCCGTCGCCGTCAGCGCCATGCGCGGCACGCCGGGAAAGACCTCCGCGAGCTGGCCCAGGCCCAGATAGTCGATGCGGAAATCGTGTCCCCACTGGGACACGCAGTGGGCCTCGTCGATCGCGATGATCGACAGGGGAATGCTCGCCAGGCGCTCCAGGGTGCGTGGCTGCAGCAGGCGCTCCGGAGCGATGTAGAGGAGATCGAGCTCGCCCCCGTCGAGGGCCCCGAGGATGGCCTGCTGTCGCGCGGGTTCCAGCGTCGAGTTGAGGAACTCCGCCGACACGCCGAGGGCTCGCAGGGCCGTGACCTGGTCCTGCATCAACGCGATCAGCGGCGAGACCACGAGCCCGGTGCCGGGACGGGCCATCGCTGGAATCTGGTAGCAGAGCGACTTGCCCGCGCCCGTCGGCATGAGCACCAGGGCATCCTGCCCGCTCATGGCGGCGTCGATCACCTCGCTCTGCAGCCCGCGGAAATGATCGTAGCCGTAGACGGCACGCAGGATGTCGGCAGGATCGGCGGATGCGTTCATGGGCGCATCCTAACAGGCTGCCGAAGCCGTCCCTGCGAGCATCGCCCGCTCCGTTGCGTCCGGGCGCAGCAGGACCCTCAGGTCGAGGCCGAACGACCCTGCTTGCGGGAGCCACGGGAACGCTGGAATGCCGGACGGTCGCACAGGCGCGCGTAATAGGCGGCGACGCGGGGCGCCGGGTCGAGACTCACGAACTGCTGGCCGAGATGCACGCTGTAGCCGACCGCCACGTCCACGGCGGAGAACCCCGACGCGAGCAGCCAGTCCCGCCCCTCGAGTCGCGCGTCGATCACCTCGAGGGACTTCTCCAGCCGTCGGCTTTCCAGTTTGCGCACCACCGGGGAGCGGTCCTCGGGGCGGATGAACACGTTCTGCTGCACCAGCGAGGCGCCGTGCACGGCGATCGTTTCCGCGTAGTGAAGCCATTGCAGCCACTCGACGCGCTCCGGATCTCCGGGTCCGCGATGGAGGCGGCCGCAGGGCTGCGAGACGTCGTCGTAGGTCTCGCAGAGATACTGGATGATCGCGCCGGATTCGAAGATCCGGGTGGTGCCGTCGACGAGACAGGGCACACGCCCGAGCGGCGAGATCTCCAGATACTCGGGGCGGCGAAGGCTCGCCATGCTGAAGTCGAGTTCCTCGAGTTCGAAGTCGAGTCCCATTTCCTCGAGCAGCCAGAGCACGCGCATGGAGCGCGCCTCGGGGCAGTGGTAGAGCCGGATCATGCGCGTATCCCCCCTTCGGACGGCGCAGGTACGATACACCCCGGGATGGTGCTTGAGGGGAGCGCGCGGATGGCAGCACGGCTACTGGCGTCGATGGTCCTGGTTCTGCTCGCGGCCTGCGGCCCGAGAGGTCCCGGGTCCGGGACGGGTGCGGAGACGGAGGGGGTCCTCACGGCAGAGCGCAAGCCGCCGACGGCCGCGACGCGGCGCGCCCTCGCCCGGGTCGCGGCGTCCCTGCCCTTCGAGGACGACGCGGATTTCGAGCGCGCGACCCGCGGCCTCATCGCCCGCGACGAGGCCCTGCGCATCGCCACGGAGGACGGTCGAACGGCCTGGGACATGACGCGCTACGGCTTCATCGACGGCGACGCACCGGACACCGTGCATCCGTCCCTCTGGCGTCAGGCGAAGCTCAACGACCTGCACGGCCTCTACGAGGTCACCGACGGCATCTATCAGGTGCGGGGCTACGATCTGTCGAACGTGACCTTCATCCGCGGCGAGACGGGCTGGATCGTCATCGATCCGCTCATCACCGCGGAGACGGCCCGCGCCGCTCTCGATCTCGTGAATACCCACCTCGGGGCGCGTCCCGTGAGTGCGCTGCTCTACACGCACAGTCACGTCGATCACTTCGGTGGGGCGCGCGGCGTCGTCGATGCCGCGGAGGTGGCGGCGGGGCGAGTCCCGGTGTTCGCGCCGGAGGGCTTCGTGCATCACGCGGTGAGCGAGAACGTGCTCGCGGGCAACGCCATGAGCCGCCGAGCCAGCTACATGTACGGGCGGTTGCTGCCACCGGGGCCCCAGGGTCGGGTCGATGCGGGGCTCGGCCGCGAGACCTCGCTGGGGCGGGTCACCCTGGTCAATCCCACCCGCACCATCGGTGAAACGGGGACGCGCGAGACGATCGACGGCATCGAGTTCGTGTTCCAGTACACGCCCGGTGCCGAAGCGCCGGCGGAGATGATGTTCTACCTGCCGCAGTTCCGCGCCCTCTGCGTCGCCGAGGAGGCCAACGCGACGCTGCACAATCTCTACACGCCCCGGGGGGCGCAGGTCCGCTCCGGCAAGCTCTGGGCCGAATGGCTCGACGAGGCGATCCTTCTGTTCGGGGACGATCTCGACCTGGTGTTCGGCAGCCATCACTGGCCCCGCTTCGGCCACGAGGACGCGCTCACCTATCTCGAGAAGCAACGCGATCTGTACAAGTACATCCACGATCAGACGCTGCGGCTCGCGAACCAGGGCGAGACCATGGTGGAGATCGCCGAGCAGCTCGTCCTGCCCGACAGCCTGGGCCTCGAGTGGTTCAACCGCGACTACTACGGGACCGTCAATCACAACGCCAAGGCGACCTATCAGCTCTATCTGGGTTGGTTCGACGGCAATCCGGCGCATCTGCATCCGCTGCCGCCCGAAGAGCGGGCCCTGCGCTACGTCACCTTCATGGGGGGAAGGGATGCCCTGCTCGCCAAGGCGCGTGCGGCCTATCAGGACGGCGACTATCGCTGGGTCGCGGAAGTGGTGAACCATCTCGTGTTCGCGGATCCGGACGACGAGGCGGCACGCTGGCTCCAGGCGGACGCGCTCGAGCAACTGGGTTATCAGGCCGAGTCGGGTCCCTGGCGCAACTTCTACCTCACGGGCGCTCAGGAGCTTCGCGACGGCATCAGCCGGGAGGCGACGCCGCAGTCGGGCTCGCCGGACATCGTCGCCGCGCTCACGCCGGAGATGCTCTTCGATTTCCTCGCCGTGCGCCTGAACGGTCCCGAGGCCGCCGACGAGGACCTGACCCTCAACATCACCTTCACGGATCTCGGGCGCGACTTCACCCTGCTCGTGCGCAACGGCGTGCTCAACTATCGCGTGGATCGCCTCGCCGCGGATGCGGACGTGGCCCTGCGCCTGCCGCGGCCGGCGTTCATGGCGTTGCTCGCGGGCGAACGTCAGCTGCCGGGTCTGCTCGCCGACGGCGTCGCCGAACTGGACGGCAATCCGCTGGCGCTGCGGACCTTCGGTGGCCTCTTCGACCGCTTCGAGTTCTGGTTTCCCATCGTGACGCCCTGACCGCGTCGCGCGAGTGGCCCGGGCGCTGTCGAGGGCGCCAGGCCGTGCAGAAAAGCGGGCTCATGGAAGGAGGATGCGTCGTCGGATGAGCGAGGACTATTCACTGCTGCCCTTCGCGATTCACGAACCGCTGGTGTGCGCCAAGTGCGCGGACGAGGTGCTGGACGGCCGTGCGGGTGAATGCTCCATGCAGGAGCATGCCCGACTGGACGTCGGCTTCACGGCGCGCGGATTCCAGGTCTGGTGCCGCCGCCACGACGTCAACGTCGTGCACTTCGACTTCGACGGCGCGACGCCGCGTCGTGACTTCCGCTGTTTCGAGCCGAAAGCGGAGGATCCGTCCTGAGCAGGAGGGCGGCTTCCATTCCCGGCCGTGCTTTCTGATAGATTCTGCGACCGCGCGGCTGTGGCGGAACTGGTAGACGCGCTGGATTTAGGTTCCAGTGGGGAGACCCGTGGAGGTTCGAGTCCTCTCAGCCGCACCAGGCAGGATCCGACCGGGCCACGGCGCCCGTGAGCGGGCCAGGGGCGCAATGCCTGCGGTTCACGCGGAGCGGCGCGAGCCGGATCGCCGTGGGCGACGATCCGGCATCGCGGTGCCGGTCAGCGTGCGCGCACCATGGCCGACGGCGACAGGCTGTCGAAGAAGACCGTGGCCTCGTCGATGAGACCGGTCTCCGGTCCTGATTCCTCGTCGAAGACCATGTGTGGACGGTCGCTGGGGTCCCAGCGCGGCCACAGGGGCAACCCCGGTCCGTTCGGATCGCCATCCTGCGCGAAGCTCACCCAGTAGCTGCTCATCAGGTCGGCGAGGGCCCGGTCGGTCTCCGTGGCATCCGCCGACAGCGCCGTGTTGTCGAAGACGTAGCGGATTTCCCCGGCGTGGTAGGCCCGCAGTGCGGCCTGATAGGGGCCGGGTGGCCAGTGCGCGAAGAAATACATCCACGCGGGGCGGTCGACCTGCACCGTCGCATCCGCCCAGCGCACCATCTCCCAGCCGAAGCGGCCGTCGCGGAAGGCCCGCAGCCAGGAAGCCTCGGGGGTGTCCGCCGGATAGATCTCGAGGAAGCGATCGGCGGCGTCTGCGTAGCGTTCACGCACGCCCTGGACATAGGCCGCCGCCTCCTTCGGTCGCGAGGACGGCGCGGTCAGGGAGGTGCCCTCGTCGGCGTTGAAGCCCAGCAGCACGGGGACCGCGTGCTGGCGACCCGCGGCGAAGAGGGCAGCCGGCTGATCGGGAATCACCACACCGTCCACCACGGTGGAGGACGGGATGGCGAGCCGGCTCGCCTGCGCCAGGACGTCGTGCGCCGGCACGGCGCGAAGCGCGTCCAGGGAGGGCGCTTCGAGCGCCGCCGAGAGATCCGAGCCCCAGGCTTCCGCGGGGCGGAGCCCGGCGTGGGCGGTCTCGAGCCTCTGCTTCGGCGCGAAGCCGGCACCGGACTGACCGATGGCGCGATGGAAGAGGCCCCTCGAGCACGGCGTGACCATGAGCGCGTTCACGCTCTGGGATCCGGCGGACTCACCGAAGATCGTCACCCGTTCCGGATCGCCGCCGAAGGCCGCGATGTTGTCGCGGACCCATTCGAGCGCGGCGATCTGATCGAGATAGCCGTAGTTGCCGGAGACGCCGAGGGGGGACTCCTCGGAGAGCGCCGGATGGGCCAGGAAGCCGAACACACCCAGGCGGTAGTTGAGGGTGACGACCACTGCACCCTTGCGCGCCAGCGCGCTGCCGTCATAGGACTCGGTCGCACCGGTGCCGCGCGTGAGTGCCCCGCCGTGAATCCACACCATGACCGGCGCGTCGGCCCCGGCGTCGGCCCGGGTCCAGACGTTCAGGTAGAGACAGTCCTCGCTCTGCGGACGATCGGGCCGAGCGAAGACACTCGTTGGCGGATAGGGCTGCTGCACGCACTGCGGCGCAAAGGCCCGTGCATCGCGAACGGCGGTCCACGCCGGAGCGGGCTCCGGTGGGCGCCAGCGACGCACGCCGGTGGGCGGAAGCGCATAGGGGATCGCGCGAAAGGTCTCCACGCCGTCGGCTTCTCGAAGACCGAGGAGGGGACCCTGGGGAGTGCTGCGCGTCGCGGGTTCGGCCCCGATGGCCGGAGCGGCGCAGAGCGAGAGCAGAACGGACAGCAGAAAGCCCGTGACGCGGGCAGTGGTGGCAGCCATGGAAGTCTCCGATGCGGCTCGGGCGCGGAGTCTGCCAAAGGGATCGAGTCGAGAGAAGGGTCGGGCGAAGCCGCCCCCTCCGCCGGTTCGGGCCACGGGCGTTAACCCTTGCCGGCGGTGGAGCGACACTGTGCGGCGCGGTGCGCCGACTGATCCTGGCTTCCTTTCGGAAGCCGCCCCCTCCGCCGGTTCGGGCCACGGGCGTTAACCCTCGCCGACGGTGGAGCGACACTTTGCGGAGTCTGCGACTCCGTCTCGTTCAACGCGGCCCGGCCGCTCTGGCTGGGGCCGCCCCCACCACCTCCGAGGCCACGGGCGGAAACCTCTGGAGATGGCGGGGCGACAGGGGGGCGCGGGTGCGAGGAAGCGGGAGGGGGGGAGGGAGGGCATCGCCCGCACCCGCGCCGTAAACCGGATTGTCGTCCTGCGTGATGCTCGTCCTTT
>JAZBPI010000066.1:0-4712 GCA_036351555.1 Pseudomonadales bacterium | reverse complement strand
CTCGTGACCGGCGCGGTCTTCATGATGTGGCTCGGAGAGCAGATCACCGAACGCGGAGTCGGCAACGGCATTTCCATGCTCATCTTCGCAGGCATCGTCGCGGGCTTCCCCGCCGCGATCGGCCAGAGCTTCGAGGCCGCGCGCCAGGGTGACATCAACATCATCGCCCTGCTGGTGATCGCAGCGCTCGCGATCTTCGTCATCGCCTTCGTGGTCTTCGTCGAGCGTGGGCAGCGAAGGATCGTGGTGAACTATGCCAAGCGTCAGCAGGGCCGGCGGGTCTACGCGGCCCAGTCGAGCCACCTGCCGCTGAAGGTGAACATGGCCGGTGTGATCCCGGCGATCTTCGCGTCCAGCCTGCTGCTGGCTCCGGCGTCGCTCGCGCAGTGGTTCGGCCAGTCTCCCGGCATGGAATGGCTGCAGGAAGTCGCGCTCGCGCTGTCGCCCGGCAACTTCCTGTACATCCTGATGTTCGCGGCGGGCATCATCTTCTTCTGCTTCTTCTACACGGCGCTCATGTTCAATCCGAAGGAGATCGCCGAGAACCTGAAGCGTCAGGGCGCCTATGTACCGGGCATCCGACCGGGCCCGCAGACCGCGAAGTACATCGACGACATCACGACGCGGCTGACCATGTTCGGGTCGATCTACATCACGCTGGTCTGTCTGCTGCCGGAGTTCCTCGTCGTCGGGTTCGACGTGACCTTCCGGCTCGGTGGCACGGCCATGCTGATCGTCGTGGTGGTTTCCATGGATTTCATGGCGCAGGTCCAGGCGCACCTCATGTCCAGCCAGTACGCGAAGCTGATGGAGCGGTCGAACCTGCAGAACTACGGACGCAACATGCGCCGCTCCTGATCGGGCGCTGCGCGGGAGTCGAGAAATGAAAGTCAGAGCATCGGTTCGCAAGATCTGCCGGAACTGCAAGATCGTCCGGCGTCGGGGTGCGGTTCGCGTGATCTGCGCGACCGAGCCCCGGCACAAGCAGCGTCAGGGCTGAGCGCACGGACGCGATTGATTTTTCAGGGGGTTGCAGCTAACCTTTCGCGCCTTTTTCCGCGGGGTGACGCGGCCTCGAGAACGTGGGAGTGCCTTGAATGGCCCGTATTGCCGGCGTCAACATCCCGGACAACAAGCACACCGGGGTATCGCTGACCTACATCTATGGGATCGGTCCGACGACCGCGCGGAAGATCTGCGAGGCCGTGGGGGTCGCACCCGTCACCCGGCTGGCGGATCTGACCGACGGTGAAATCGACGCGATCCGGAACGAGATCGCGAAGATTCCCGTGGAGGGTGACCTGCGCCGGGAGGTCTCCATGAACATCAAGCGTCTCATGGATCTCGGTTGCTACCGGGGCATCCGGCACCGTCGTGGCCTTCCGCTGCGCGGTCAGCGTACCAAGACGAACGCCCGGACCCGCAAGGGCCCCGCGCGACCGATTCGCAAGTGAGCCTCCGGGCGCGCCCCAGGGTGCGCGCCTGCTGCAGCATGACTCGGGATTGACGACAGATGGCAGAAGCCAAGAAGAAGGTGAAGAAGGTCGTGGTCGACGGGGTCGCCCACGTCCACGCCTCGTTCAACAACACGATCATCACGATCACCGACCGCCAGGGCAATGCCCTGTGCTGGGCGACGTCCGGAGGCAGCGGCTTCCGCGGCTCGCGGAAGTCGACGCCCTTCGCCGCCCAGGTGGCTGCAGAGAAGGCCGGCACCGCGGCGCTCGACTACGGCATGAAGAATCTCGACGTCTACGTGAAGGGTCCGGGGCCCGGCCGTGAGTCGGCCGTGCGTGCACTCAATGCGGTCGGTTTCCGCATTGCCAGCATCACCGACGTGACGCCCATTCCGCACAACGGCTGCCGCCCGCCCAAGAAGCGGCGCGTCTGAGCCGTCCGGGACTGTCGTCCCGGATCGATAGCAGGAGAGACAGATGGCCCGTTACACCGGCCCGCGACTGAAGCTGGCACGCCGCGAAGGCACGGATCTGATGCTGACGAGCGGTGTTCGTCCGCTCGATTCGAAGTGCAAGGCCGAGACGCCGCCCGGACAGCATGGCGCCCGCCGCCAGCGTCCGTCGGACTACGCCGTGCAGCTCCGGGAAAAGCAGAAGGTGCGCCGCATCTACGGCGTGCTGGAGCGACAGTTCCGGAACTACTACAAGCGCGCGGATCGCCAGAAGGGCGCGACGGGCGAGAACCTCCTGCGTCTGCTCGAGGGTCGTCTCGACAACGTCGTCTATCGCATGGGTTTCGGCTCGACCCGTGCCGAATCCCGGCAGCTGGTGTCGCACAAGAGCATCGAGGTCAATGGGCGGCTCGTGAACATTCCGTCCTACCAGGTTCAGCCCGAGGACGTGATCACCGTTCGCGAGCGCTGCAGGTCACAGCTTCAAATCCAGGCTGCACTGCAGCTGGCCGCGCAACGCGCCCCGATCGAGTGGATCGAGGTCGACGGCGCCAAGCTGACCGGTACCTTCAAGCGTTATCCGGATCGCGGCGAGTTGCCCTCGGAGATCAACGAGAACCTGATCGTCGAGCTCTACTCCAAGTAATTCACTACGGTAGGTGAACTCCATGGCACGATCGGTCACCGAATTCCTGACGCCCAAGAACATCCAGGTCCAGGAACTCAGCAAGATGCGTGCGAAGGTCACGCTGGAGCCGCTCGAGCGCGGTTTCGGCCACACCCTCGGCAATACGCTTCGGCGGATCCTTCTCTCTTCGATGCCCGGTTGCGCGGTCACGGAAGTGCAGATCGACGGCGTCCAGCACGAGTACAGCGCCATCGAGGGCGTCCAGGAGGACGTCATCGAGATCCTGCTGAACCTCAAGGGACTTGCGGTTCGCATGCACGGCGCGGACGAGGCGCTGCTGACCCTGTCGAAGAGCGGCCCCGGCGTCGTCACGGCGGCGGACATCCAGCTCTCGCAGGACGTCGACATCGTCAACCCGGAGCATCACATCGCCACCCTCAATCAGGGCGGCAAGCTGAAGATGGAGATTCGCGTGGCGCGGGGTCGGGGCTACGAGCCCGCCGATTCGCGTCATCAGGAGGAGGACGAGACGCGGCCGATCGGCGTGCTGCAGCTCGATTCGACCTTCAGCCCGGTCTACCGCGTCGCCTACACGGTCGAGGCAGCCCGTGTCGAGCAGCGCACGGACCTCGACAAGCTCGTGATCGATCTCGAGACGAACGGCACCATCGACCCGGAAGAGGCGATCCGCCGCGCCGCGACCATCCTGCAGCAGCAGCTTGCGGTGTTCGTGGACCTCGAGGGCCACGCCGAGCCGGTCGCGGAGGAGCTGGTCGAGCAGATCGATCCGATCCTGCTGCGTCCTGTCGACGATCTCGAGCTGACCGTGCGGTCGGCGAACTGCCTGAAGGCAGAGAACATCTATTACATCGGCGATCTGATCCAGCGGACCGAGGTGGAGCTTCTCAAGACCCCGAACCTCGGCAAGAAGTCGCTCACCGAGATCAAGGACGTGCTCGCATCGCGTGGCCTGTCCCTCGGCATGCGCCTGGAGAACTGGCCGCCGCCGAGCCTGAAGAAGGACGACAAGGCGATTGCGTGATCCCGGGAGGGATTCGGCACTGCGCCCTGGAAGCATCGAGGAATCGTCGTCATGCGTCATCGTAAAAGTGGTCGTCAGCTCAATCGGAACAGCTCGCACAGGGCGGCGATGTTCCGCAACATGACGGTCTCGCTCATCGAGCACGAGATCATCAAGACCACCCTGCCCAAGGCCAAGGAACTGCGGCGCTTCGCCGAGCCTCTGATCACGCTCGCGAAGGAGGATTCCGTCGCGAACCGTCGCCTCGCGTTCTCACGCACGCGCAGCAAGATGGCGGTCGGAAAGCTGTTCACGGAGCTCGGTCCCCGTTTCTCCGAGCGCCCCGGCGGCTATACCCGGATCATGAAGTGCGGGATGCGTCCGGGCGACGCGGCGCCCATGGCCTACATCGAACTCGTCGATCGCCCCATGGAGGACATCGACCTCGACGACGACGGTGACGACGCCGACGAGAGCTGAGGTTCGGCAGGCGCATCGCGCCTGCCTGCGCTGCAAGAAGCCGGTTCGCGGTCTGCGCGAACCGGCTTCTTAGTTTCTGGCGGGCTGAAGGGAACTCAGGATCCGGTCGCGCTGCCGAGGCGTTCGAGTTGCCTGCTTTCGCCGCTCGGGAGCGTTCTGCTCCGTCGCCGCGCGGACATCGCCGGGGCGGGGTCCGAGTCGCAGTACGGCGACGAATCGGTCATCGCCAGGCGCTGGAATCGGCTCCCGTCAGGCGCGCGTCCGGCCCTGTTTTGCCCGGGTCGGCCCCGACTTGGCGGAGGGTGTCGCTGTCTTCGACCCCGCCGAGGGGCTGTTGCGGGCGCCGCTCGCCGGGGCGCGACTGCTGCGCTTCTTCTTCACGGGTCGCGCGTCGGCATCGCCGCGGGCCAGAACCGGTGCGAGGAAGCGGCCGGTATGGGACTGCGCCACCTTCGCCACGTCCTCCGGCGTGCCGCTCGCGATGAGCATGCCGCCGCCGCTTCCGCCTTCCGGTCCCAGATCGAGGATCCAGTCGGCCGTCTTGATCACGTCGAGATTGTGCTCGATCACCACGATGGTGTTGCCGTCGTCCCGGAGGCGCTGGAGGACGCCGAGCAGCAGCACTATGTCGTGGAAGTGCAGGCCCGTCGTCGGCTCGTCGAGGATGTAGAGCG
>JAZBPI010000065.1:0-4589 GCA_036351555.1 Pseudomonadales bacterium | reverse complement strand
GTCGCCAGTGCCTGCTGGACGAGTTCGTGGACCTCGCGCGCGGCGTCCCGTGCGTCCGGAGGGCAGTGGAAGGCCGCCTCGGGGTGCTCGCGGAGGACTGCAAGACGGTTCGCCAGGCGCGCGACGGCGTCTTCCGGCGCGGGCAGCCAGTCGGCGGCCTCGAGCGGTGCCAGGCCCATGCGGAAGGCACCGGCAACGGCGGCGTCGCCGCGACTCCAGGGTGCGAAGGGTCGATGCTCTCCGACGCTGCCGTGCATGACCGACACTAGAGGCGCGCGATGACGCGGATCTCGACGCGGGCGCCGGGCACGGCGAGTTCGCTCACGCCGATTGCCGTCCACGCGGGCCAGGGCGCCGCGAGGTGGGCATCGCGAGCGGCCATGAAGTCCGGCAGTCCCTGCTGAAGCCCGACGTGATAGCTCGTCACCTCGACCACGTCGGCGAAGGCGAGACCGGCTTCCGCGAGCACACGGCCCACGGCCGCCCAGGCCAGCATGGCCTCCTCGCTGAACTCCTCGGGCACCGTCCCGTCCGCGCGGGTGCCGAGCTGCCCGGAGCAGAGCAACAGCCCCCCTGCGCGGACGGCCTGGGCGAAATGGAAGCGGTCGTAGAGCACGCCGCCGGGGTCGCGCACATGGGTCTCCGTCATGGTCGCCCCATCGATGTCCGGATCAGGCGCAGAGGCTAACACCTGGTGCCTCAGGCGGTCTCGGCGGGCCGCGGCGCGGGGAGATAGGCCACGAACAGCTTGGCGTAGAGCAGCGGCATGAACCAGGCGGCTTCGCGCACCGTGCCGAACGCCTGCTGAAGGACGATCAGCACCACGAACAGGACGGCGAGCGCGACTGCCCGCTGGCGTCGAGGCGAGGCAGCCAGGATGGTCGCGGCGCCCGCGGCCAGGAGCAGGAGTGAGAGGCCGAGCTCGCGGGGATCGCCGGCGCGGAACAGAGTCACGAACAGGGTGATCGGGACCGCATGGGCAGCGACGAAGAGACCGTGCGCGAGGGGACCACGACCCGGCCGGTGCCACCAGGCCTTGCCGGAGTCGTTGAGCAGCGCCACCAGGCCGCCGGCGGCGTCCGCGGAGAGCAGGGCGAGGATGCCGGTCGCGAGCGGCGGTGCATCGACGGTGGTCGCACCGAGCAGCGCGCCTGCAGCACCGGCCACGAGCACCCGAAGCTGCTCCATCGGGCTCGCACCCGGTCCGACGAGGCGATCCCAGAGTCCGGGCAGGCCGTCACGGGGACGACGATCATCGGGGCCGGCGTGCACGTCGATCGACTCAGGCCAGGGGCGAGGGATCGAGGTACTCGTCGATGCGCGTGATCTGCCCGTCGCGTACGCGCGCGACGATGCAGGCCGGGATGGCGAGGGTCCGGCCGTCCGGCATCCGGCCGTGCAGCACGTGCTGCTGGAGGAACCCGTCCGCCAGCGGTTCCCGGCGCAGGATCTCGTAGCGGATGCCCTCGAGGGTCGAGATCATCCAGTCGAGCACCTTCAGGTTCGCGTCGCGATCCTGCTCGATGCCGTCGAAGTTGTGCCACACGACGATGTCCGCTGCGTAGAGGTCGCGCACCCGGTCCCGATCGCCACGCTCCAGGGCGTCGAAGAGAGTCTCGGCCAGCTTCAGGGCGCGATCGGTCATGGCGTGCCTCGATGCGAGTGGTGTGTCGGGATCCCCTGAGTGGATCCCTGCGAACGGATCATAGGGTCGTGGACGAGACGGGGCCAGGCGCCCGGCGCGCAGCATGGCGAAGCGTCCCGAGCGGCGCGGCGCGGGTCTTCCGGTGCACTGCAGGCGTCTGGCGCCTCGATGCCCTGTGCGATACTTCGACCCCCTCGACGCGGAACGCGATCGCGATGCCCGATTACCCGGAAGACGAACTCGATCGCTACGCGGCGTTCGCCCTCGACGTGCTCGGCGCCGCCGGCGACACCGCCCTGGCACACTTCCGCCAGCAGCCCGAGGTCAGGGACAAGTCCGCCACCGGGGCCCCCTTCGATCCCGTGACCGTCGCGGATCGCGCAGCCGAGGACCTCATTCGCGCGCGCATCGCGGCGCAGTTTCCCGACCACGGCATCCTCGGCGAGGAAGGCGGCCTGGGTCGCGGTGCGAGCCGCTGGGGCTGGACCATCGATCCCATCGACGGCACCCGTGCCTTTCTCGCCGGATTCCTGCACTGGGGCATGCTGCTGGCCCTGACCCACGACGGGGTTCCCGTGCTCGGCGTCGTCCACCAGCCCTTCACGGGGGAGACCTGGTGGGGCGGGGCTGCGGAGAGCCACTACCGGCGAGGTGGCCATCACCAGGCGATCCGGACGCGGTCCTGTCCCGAGGCGGCGCGGGCGATCCTCGCCAGTACCGATCCGTATCTGTTCGCCGGCGCCGAAGCCACCGCCTTCGATCGCGTGCGCCGTGCCGTGCGCCTGACCCGCTACGGCACCGATTGCTACGCGTACTGCATGCTCGCGTCGGGCCACGTCGATCTGGTGGTGGAGTCGGGGCTCGGTCCCTGGGACGTGCAGGCGCTCGTGCCTCTCGTGGAGGGGGCGGGTGGCCGGATCACGGACTGGCAGGGGCAGCCCTGCACGGGTGGCGGGCGCGTCGTCGCTGCCGGGGATCGCGCGCTTCATGCATGGGCGCTCGCCCAGCTCGCAGAAGCGTCCTGACGACATCGAGCGAGGGGGAGAAGCGTGAAACTCGACGGCATCCGGGTGCTCGATCTGTCGCTGTTCCTGCCGGGTCCCACGGCGACGCTGATGATGGCGGACCACGGCGCCGAGGTGATCAAGATCGAGGCGCTCGGCGAGGGGGAGCCGAACCGGCACATCGGTCAGCGCCGCGACGGGGTCTCGGTCTACTTCGACAATACCCACCGCGGCAAGAAGAGCCTCACGCTCAATCTCAAGGCGCCTGCGGGTCATGCGCTCTTCATGCGCCTCGCGGAAACGGCGGACGTGATCGTCGAGGCCTTTCGTCCCGGTGTCGTCCGCCGTCTCGGCATCGACTACGCCGCCGTCCGGGCGCGCAATCCGCGCATTGTCTACGCCTCCATCTCCGCCTTCGGACAGACCGGCCCGCTCGTCGACCGCCCTGCCCATGATCTTGCCGTGGAGGCCATGTGCGGCCTGCTGTCGAACAACGTCGATCGCGAGGGGCGACCGACGCTGCCGGCCATGCCCAGCGGTGACATGCTCGCCGCGACCCTCGCGCTCGCCGGCATCTCCATGGCGCTCTTCCGGCGCGAGCGCACCGGCCGCGGCGACTATCTCGATCTGGCCATGATGGATGCGATCCTCGCGTGCATGCCGAACTCCATGGGGGCGGCCTTCGCCGAGAAGCGCTCGCCGGAGCCGACGGAGGAGCGGATCTGGGGAGGGCACGCCTTCTACCGCATCTACCCCTGTGCCGATGGCGAGTACCTCGTGCTCGGCGGCGTGGAGATGAAGTTCGTGCGCGCGCTGCTGGGCGCGCTCGGGCGCGAGGATCTGGCGCCGCTCTGTGCGACCCCGGGTGCGGTGCAGGCACCGGTGGTGAGCTTCCTCGAGGAGACCTTCGCGTCGCAGCCACGCGCGCACTGGATCGAACTGCTCTCCGGCCTCGATCTGTGCTGGGCGCCGGTCAACGATCTGCGCACCGGCCTCGATCTGGAGCAGACCCGCGCGCGAGGCATGGTGCTCACCGATGCGGACGGGCGCGAGTATCTGGGGGCCCCCCTCAAGTTCGAGGAGGAGCCGCCGGCGCCCGGGCTCGTCAGCCCCGCGCATGGCCGGGACACCGATGCGCTGCTCGGGGCGCTGGGCCTCGCGCCCGCCGAGATCGCCGACCTGCGTGCGCAGGGCGTCGTCTGAGCCCGCGCAGGGGCCCTGATCCCGCCCTCGAAAGCGCTCAGCCCGCCGCGCGTGCCGAGCGGTCGCCCAGGCCGCGGATGCGACACTCCTCGGGCAGGGCGCTGCCCGTTTCGTCGAGGTGCCCGGCGCAGATCACGGCGTCGGCCAGGTGGGCCCGGACGGAGCCCTCGACTTCGTCCGCGCGGCTCTCCTCCACATCGACGAGCATGAGGATCTGGCCTGCCTCGAGCGCGTCCTCGAAGGCCTCGAGTTCCGCGTTCGTCGCGCCGATGCCCACCAGTGTCGCGGACCAGGTTCCGAAGGCTGCGCCCGCGGCGGTCAGGCCGCCGACGAGCGCGCCGCCGGCGAGCACCAGGCCCGAGGGCGGCAGGCTCGCGGCCACCAGGCCCGCCACGAGTCCCGCGGCGCCACCGATGGACACCCCCTTCTTCGCCGCATTGACGATGTCCGTACGCGCGGTGATGCCCGCCTCGGGAAGGCCTTCGAGCGGATAGCGCTCCCGATGCGCGACAGCGAGCACGGCGTCCTCGGGAAGGTCCAGGGCGCGCAGGTTGCTGACGATGTTCCGGGCCATGTCCTCGTCCGGAACCAGGAAATAGAGTCGAGTCTTCATGTGCGTTGCTCCCGTGCCGGAAATCGATCGCGCGCGGGCGGTGCACTGCAGGCGGCGCGCCGAATCGTTTCCAAAGAACCCGTGTGGCTGCTGTGACCCGCCTGCGGGGTCTTGATCGGTCGGT
>JAZBPI010000064.1:0-17816 GCA_036351555.1 Pseudomonadales bacterium | reverse complement strand
CCGTGGTCGGCGGCGTCGCTGCCGATCGCGCGTCCGATCTGGTAGGCGATGTCCGGCGTGAGGGTCTGCCCGACGATGCCGCGGATGTCGTAGGCCCTGAAGATCTCCTCGGGCGGCGGCGGGAGCTGCGCCGTCGGGCGCGGTGCCGGGCCTCCGGACGACGGGGTCGGCGCAGGCTGATCCTCCTCGTCGTCTAGATCGAAGAGATCATCGAGATCGTCGTCTTCGTCGCCACTCCCGGCCTCATCGGTCGGGGTCTCGTCGACCTCGTCCAGCTCTGCCTCGGAGATGGCGAGGAAGTCCTCGTCGTTCTCGTCGATCTCGAGGTCCGGCTCCTCCGGAAGCACGGGCTTGGCCCTGGGCGGCGCGGCCGGGGCCGGCGCGCTGGGGGCGGGACTCGCGCCGCGCTGGCGAGCGTCCTCCACCAGCTCGATGATCCGGCTGCCCGCATGGCGGTTGGCATCGAGCACGTAGTCACCGGGCGGTACCGGGTTCCGTTCAGCGGTGGCGATGGCCGCAGCCGACTCCACGAGTCGCTCCGCGTCGTGGTCGACCGCATCCCGCAGCCTCGAGAAGCCCGATCGAAGTCCGAGAATCACCAGCACGAGGGCCGCGAGCCAGGGGGCAAGGGCCATCCACAGGGGGATCAGCGCCGGCCCCTGTGCCGCCGGAGCCCAGGCAAGCCGCCACTGGGGATGCGCAAGGGGCGCGAGCCCGGCGGGATCGGCGAGCGCCTCTCCGAGCAGGTTCAGGCTGCCGCCGCCCTGGCTCTGGGTGAGGGCGAAGCGACCGGAGGCGCCGATCGCTTCCGGCGAGGGCCCCAGGACGCTGGATGCGTAGGTCACGAGCACCGTGCCCAGGGTCCGGCCGCCGGGGCGATCCAGCACCGGCGCAGCCGCATTGAGATAGAGACGCCCGTTGGCCCGGAAGGCTTCCGGTGCCGGCGCCTCGCCGAGTTCCGCGCGGCGCACGAGGTCGATGCCGGCGAAGGTCAGCGGCGGATCCTCGGTCAGCGCAGGCTCGCCCTGGCCGGATGCGAGGATGCGCACGCGCAGGCCATCCGGAACCAGGGCAGCGAGCCCCGCTTCGAGGCCTGCCCGGTCCAGGTCGCTGTCCGGGCGAAGGGTGGCAGTGACCCGTGGATCGCTGGCGAGACCGGTGACGTCCTCCGCGAGGCGCAGGACCATGCTGTCGAGGTGTGCGGCAAGCTCCGAGGCGTGGGCCTCGGCGACGGCCGTCGCGTGGGTGGCGTTGGCGGGACCCACGACGAGCACCTGGAGCAGGGCGAACCCGAGAAGGAAGGCGATGGCGACGGCCGCGAGGGTGCGCCCGGGTGCCCCCGCCAGGTTCGCGGTAGCGAAGGGATTGCTGGTGACCCTGCCCCTTGCGGCGCCGGTACGGTCTGTCTCGGCCGGCACTCTGTCTGCCGCCGCCGCACCCTTCTTCTTTCTGGCCATGACCGGACCCCGTGACTGATCGGTGCGAGACGGTTCCTCCGTCCCGGCTCAGTGTCCTGCTTGCCTGCCTTCAGCCGACGCCGTCCGGTACCGCGGAGGCACCCGACGGTCGTTCCTGCGTCAGGCGTGTCCCGATGCGCTGGAGAATCAAGCGTGCGAGCGCGTCCTTGCCCATCCTCGGAAGGGCTTCCTCGCCGCGTGCATCCACGAGCGTGACGCGATTGTCGTCGCTGCCGAAGCCGATGCCGGCGACGGACACGTCGTTCGCGACCACGAGGTCCACGCCCTTGCGCTCGAGCTTGCGCCGCGCGTGTGGGATCAGATCCCGCGTCTCGGCGGCGAAGGCGACCGTGAACGGCCGCCGGCCGCCTGCCCCGCCCGCGGCGACGGTGGCGACGATGTCGGGATTGGCGACCAGCTGCAGGTCCATGGCGCCCTGCGATGCGCCTTCCTTCTTCAGCTTGTGTTCCGCGACCTCTGCGGGTCGATAGTCGGCCACGGCCGCCACGGCGATGAAGACATCGGCATCCCGGCTCGCCTCGAGAGCGGCGTCGAGCATCTCCCGCGCCGAACCCACGTCGATTCGGGTCGTGCCGGGCGGGGTGGGCAGCGACACGGGGCCGCTCACCAGGATCACCCGGGCGCCGGCCTCCGCTGCGGCGCGGGCCAGCGCGAAGCCCTGCTTTCCGGAACTGTGATTGGAAATGTAGCGCACGGGATCGATCGCTTCCCGGGTCGGTCCGGCGGTCACGACGACGGTGCGATCGGCGAGGAAGCGCGCGGGTGCGAGCAGCGTCAGGGTGCGTTCGGCCAGGTCCTCTGCTTCGAGCATGCGCCCCGGACCCGTGTCGCCGCAGGCCTGGTCACCGCTTCCCGGGCCCCAGAGGTGCACGCCGTCCGCTTCGAGCTGTGCCGCGTTGCGCTGCGTCGCTGCGGCGCGCCACATGGCCTGGTTCATGGCGGGTGCCAGGGCGATGGGGGCATCGGTCGCGAGGCAGGTGGTGCTCAGGAGGTCGTTCGCGTGGCCCTGGGCGAGACGGGCCATGAAGTCCGCGGTCGCGGGGGCGACCAGCAGGAGCTCGGCCCAGCGAGCGAGCTCGATGTGGCCCATGGCCGCCTCCGCCGCCGGGTCGAGCAAGGCGGTACGCACGGGGCGGCCGGAGAGGGCCTGGAGCGTCAGCGGCGTGATGAAGTCCGTGGCGGCAGGGGTCATCACGACCTGCACCTCGGCCCCCAGGCCGCGGAGCCTTCTGCACAGCTCGGCGCCCTTGTAGGCGGCAATGCCGCCCGTGATGCCGAGCAGCACCCTTCGGTTCTCAAGGGGCTGCATGAAATGTCTCAGGCCTGCGACCGCTCGGAGAGAGAAAGATAGCATCCGGTGCCGCTGATCTGCAGTGACGCGGAGCCGACCTTTGCGCATCGGGGACTGGCCGGAGAGCGAGCGGCCCAGGGAGCGACTCGCCGCGCAGGGCCCCGAGGCCCTGTCCGACGCGGAACTGCTTGCGGTGGTGCTCGGTCAGGGCGGCCGGGGCAGCACGGCCCTGGATCTGGCGCGCCGACTGCTCGACCGCCATGGCGGCCTGCGCGGCGTGCTGCGCGCGTCGCCGCGACGCCTCCAGGAGACTACCGGCATCGGATTCGCGCGGGCCTGCGAGCTGGCGGCCATCGCCGAGATCGGCCGACGGGCGCTGGCGGAACGGGCCCTGCGCGGCGACGTGATGGCGGATCCGGCGACCGTGCGCCGCTTCCTGCTTTCGGAGCTGCGTGATCTGGAGCACGAGGTCTTCGCCCTGCTGCTGCTCGATGCCCGGCACCGCGTGATCCGCTTCGAGCGTCTCTTCCGCGGCACCATCGACGGCGCCAGCGTGCATCCCCGGGAAGTCGTGCGCACGGTCCTCGCCACGGGTGCCGCCGCGGTGGTGCTGGTGCACAACCACCCCTCGGGCGTTGCCGAACCCAGCCGCGCCGACGTCCGCATCACGGCCCGCCTGAGCTCGGCGCTGGCGCTGGTCGACGTCCGGGTCCTCGATCACGTCATCGTCGGCGACGCCGAGGTCGTTTCCATGGCCGAACGAGGTCTGCTCTGAGCGACCCGGTGCCGGTTCCGTGTTGTCGACCCGTCCGGGCTCTGGTATAAACGCGCGCTCTTCGAAAGCCGGTCACCGAGAAGGCGCGTCCGGCAGGGTCGTCCTGAGTCGCGAGAGTCGTCCACCATGTCCCAGATCTGTCAGGTCACCGGTAAGCGCCCCATCACGGGCAACAACGTCTCGCACGCGAACAACAAGACGCGGCGTCGCTTCGCTCCGAACCTCCACTACCATCGTTTCTGGGTGGAAGGCGAGAAGCGGTTCGTGCGCCTGCGCGTGTCCGCGGCAGGACTGCGCGTCATCGACAAGCGCGGCATCGAGTCGGTCCTCGCCGACATCCGTGGCCGCGGCGACAAGGTCTGAGGGGAGCCCGATCATGCGTGACAAGATCAAGCTGGTGTCGTCCGCCGGGACGGGCCATTACTACACGACGGACAAGAACAAGCGGACCACGCCCGACAAGCTGGAATTCAAGAAATTCGATCCGGTGGTCCGCAAGCACGTGATCTACAAGGAAGCCAAGATCAAGTGATCTTTCTGCCGGCTGCCGCGTCCGCGGCGGCCGGCGCCTCGCGCGCCCGCGTCAGCCGCAGACTCCCGTAGTCGTCCATGCGCGCTGTCCATCCCGGGCCGATCCAGGTGGTCGAGTTCTGATCGAGCACCAGTGCGGGGCCCTCCAGTTGCTGTCCCCTGACGAGTAAGGCCTGCGCGTAGGCGGGGACCGGCACGTCCTGTCCGGCGATGGCGAGATGCCCCTTGGGCGCGGCGTCCGGTCCCGTCGCACGACGCGGCAGTGCCGGCGGCTGGTGCCGGGCGCCGATGCGCGCCCGCAGGGTGACCAGCTCCACGGGGGCGTCGAGCGCATGGCCGTAGCTCTGTTCATGCAGCGCGCGGAACCGCTCGGCCAGGGTGGCGCGAGCGTCCCCGATCGCCATCGGCAGGCGCAGGGCGAAGGCCTGACCCTCGTAGCGCAGATCCGCGCTGTAGTCCGACTCCCAGCCCGATGCACCATGACCCTCGTCGGTCAGTTCGGCGATGCCCTGCGCCCGAAGTGCCGCGAGATGACCCTGGATGGTGGCCTCCTCCAGGCTGGAAAGAGTCTGGCGAAGGGTGCGCGCGAGTTGCCGCTCCGGGGCAGCCATGAGCATGCCCAGGGCCGACAGCAGTCCGGCCTGCGCCGGCACCAGGGCCTCGTTCATGCCCAGGCGCTCCGCCAGGGCGCACAGGTGCAGGCCGCCCGCGCCCCCGAAACAGCAGAGCGTGAAGCGGCGTGGATCCTGACCGCGCTCGATGGACATGACGCGCAGCGCCTGGGCCATGTGTTCGTCGGCGATGCGCAGGATGCCTCGTGCTGCGCTGACCGGATCCGTGCCCAGCGCGTCGGCGAGGCGCCCCACGGCGCGCCACGCAGCCGAGGCGTCCAGGGCGAGGGTGCCGCCAAGGGCTTCCTCTGCCGGGAGATGACCCAGGACCACATGGGCGTCGGTGACCGTGGCGGCCTCCCCCCCGCGGCCGTAGCAGGCCGGCCCCGGGTCCGCACCGGCGGATTCGGGGCCCACCTGCAGGGCGCCGCCGGCATCGACCCGGGCGATGGAGCCCCCGCCGGCACCGATCGTGTGGATGTCGAGCATGGGAACGGCAATGGGCCAGGGGCCGATGCGCGACGCCGCAGCCAGGGACGGCGCCTCCTCGATGAGGGCGACGTCCGTGGAGGTGCCGCCCATGTCGAAGCTCAGGAGACGATCGACGCCGGCCAGGGAGGCGATCCGCCGGGCGCCCGCCACGCCGCCTGCGGGGCCGGACAGGAGCAGGTTCACGGCGCGGCCGGCGGCGACGCTCGCGTCCATGGTGCCGCCGGAGGACTGCATGACGGCGATGCGCGAGGGCGCGAGCGCGCGCGCGAGTCGATCGAGATAGCCCTGCACCCGGGGGCCCAGCCAGGCGTTCAGCCAGGTCGCGATGCCGCGCTCGTACTCGCGGTATTCGGGAAGGACGAAACTGGAGCGGGTCAGGAAGAGCTCCGGGCCCAGGGCCGCGCGCAGGGCGGTCTCCAGCTCGCGCTCCTGGCGATCGTCCAGCCACGCGTAGAGCAGATTGATCGCCACGGCCTCCGGCGCCAGGCGGCGCAGCTGCGCGACCAGCGCTTCGAGTTCCTCTGGCCGAAGCGGGCTGATTTCCCTGCCCTGCGCATCGAGGCGAGCGCTCACTTCCACGCACAGTTCGGGCGGCACCGGGGGTTCGACGACGGCGGGGGTCAGCTCGTGAAGCGCAGCCCGGTCCTGGCGTCCGAGGGTGAGGACGTCGGCAAGACCCGCGTTGGTGAGGTAGGCGGTGCGCACGCCCTTGCGCTCGAGGGCCGCGTTGGTCGCCACGGTGGTGCCATGTACTATCCGCACCGCGCCCCGGGCGACCGCATCGGCCACGCCGAGCACGCGGATGCCCTCGAGGATCGCGCGCTCCGGTGCCTCCGGCGTGGACAGGATCTTGCTCGTGAGGAGTCCGTGCTCGCTGACGAGCACCAGGTCGGTGAAGGTGCCCCCCGTGTCCACGCCCAGCCACAGGACCGAATCCTTCGAGAAGGCATCCGTCACGGGTGCGCTCGGCCGGGTCGGGGTCCGGCGAGGGTCCGTAGCGCGCTGTGCCTGAGCTCCCGGAGGTCGAAACCACCCGGCGCGGCCTGGCACCGCACCTCGACGGGCGCCTGCTCACGGCGGCGCTGGTGCGCGAACCCCGGCTGCGCTGGCCGGTCCCCGACGCCCTGCCCCAGCTCATGGTGGGCGGCCGCCTGGAGCGCGTCGAACGCCGCGCCAAGTATCTGCTGTTCCGCTTCGATCGCGGCTGCCTGATCGCCCATCTCGGCATGTCCGGCAGCCTGCGGCTGGTGCCGGAGCACACCCCCTGGCGCACGCACGACCATGTGGAGTTCGCCTTCGAGGGCGCGCCCCGACTGCGTTACAACGATCCGCGCCGCTTCGGGTCCCTGCACTGGGTCACGGACGCGCCTGAGGATCATTTTCTCCTCTCCGGTCTCGGGCCCGAGCCCCTGGGCGCGGGCTTCGACGGTGCCCTGCTCCACCGCCTTGCAAGGGGTCGCCGGGTGGCGGTCAAGGCCTTCGTGATGGATGCCCGCATTGTCGTCGGTGTGGGCAACATCTATGCGACGGAAGCCCTGTTCATGGCCGGCATCCGCCCGACCCGGGCCGCAGGGCAGGTCGGACGGGCGCGCTACGACCGTCTGGCGGAAGCGATCCGGACGGTACTGGGACGGGCGGTCACCATGGGGGGCACCACGCTCCGGGATTTCGTCGGCGGCGACGGCAAGCCGGGCTACTTTCGCCAGTCGCTGGCCTGCTACGGGCGCGGCGGTGAGCCCTGCGTGCAGTGCGGACAGCCGCTCCGGAGCGAGCGGCTGGCACAGCGGGCCACGGTCTTCTGCCCGCGCTGTCAGCGCTGAGCACCGGCCGGTGCGCAGGATCCGCCGGGCCGCGCAGCCAGCTGCGCCGGGGAGTGCTATGGTCTGGCTAACGCGGGATCGGTCCGCGCGTGCGGGAAGGATGATCGACATGCAGGCAATGTTCCGGCGCATCGCCGCCGCCCTCGCCCTGGCGACGACCCTGTCGGCCGGGATGCCCGCCCAGGCCCAGAACGCCGTGGTGCGGGAGAATCCGCCCGGACCGGGCTCCATGGCTGCGGATCTCATCGTGGCTCGCCCCATCGGTCTGGCCGCCACGGTCCTGGGGACCGCGACCTTCATCGTCTCCCTGCCCTTCAGCCTGGCCGGCGGCAACGTCAGCGAGGCGACCGAGGCACTGGTCATGGGGCCGGCGCGCACGACCTTCTATCGCTGCCTGGGTTGCCGCAATCCCGGCTGGCGGGACGACTACGGCGGTCAGCGCTGACCCGAGCGAGAGGCCCGGGCGTCGGCACGCGCTGCCGGTCCCCGAGGGGTCTCAGCGGCGCGGGTGCTGGGCTTCCAGGGCCCGGGCGACGGACGGGTGCACGAACTTGGACACGTCGCCGCCATACGCGGCGATCTCCCGCACCAGCGTCGAGGAGATGAACGAGCAGTTCTCCGAGGGTGCGAGGAAGACGTACTCGAGCTCCGGTGCGAGCCTGCGGTTCATGTCCACCATCTGGAACTCGTACTCGAAGTCCGCCACCGTGCGCAGACCGCGCAGGATGAACTGCGCCTGCTTGCGGCGAGCGTAGTCGATCAGCAGTTCGTTGAAGCCCTCCACCTCGACGCCCGGGAGTCCGTCGAGCACTTCGCGGCACAGGGCGATCCGATCGGCGAGGTCGATGGAAGGATTCTTCTGCGGACTCGTGCCGATCGCCACGATCACGCGATCGAACAGCTTCAGGGCCCGCTTCACGAGATCCATGTGGCCGATCGTGATGGGATTGAAGGTGCCTGGATAGACGACCGTACGCATGGAGCCCCCCGTGCCGCGCCGGCGGAAGCCGGCGCCTGAAGGGTTCGGCGTCCGGGCCTTCCGAACCGGGCCGGATGCTAGCCGAAAGGCTCTGGCCCCACAAACGCCCGATTCCTCAAGCCGTGCGCGTCAGCAGCGCCCCCCGGCTGTCGCCGCTGCGGGTCTCCCGGCGAGGGGTCCAGAGACCCGGATCCCAGGGGGCCGGCTCCGTGGCGCGCCACTCGCAATAGATCTGCGCGTCCGCCGCGACGAGCTCGTGGCGCAGGAGCGCGGTCAGGGCGGACGCCAGCAGATCGGCCGCGAAGGGTGGATCGAGGAAGATCAGATCGAAGGGCGCCGCCTGCCCTGATCGCCCAAGCCAGCTCAGCGCATCGGCCTGGACCACCGTCGCCGTGTCGAGGGCCAGGAGCCGGCACTGATCGCGCAGCGTCGCGGCGGCCCGAGGATCGCGCTCGACAAGCACCGCTTCCCGGGCGCCGCGGGACAGCGCCTCGAAGGCCAGGGCACCTGATCCGGCGAAGAGATCGAGGATCCGTCGTCCTTCCACGGCCCCCTGGAGCCAGTTGAACAGGGTCTCCCGTGTGCGTTCGGGGGTGGGCCGCAGGCCGTTCAGCGCGGGGAAGCGCAGGCGCCGACCGCCGAGCAGGCCGCCGACGATGCGAAGGGAGCCGCTGCCGCCCCCGCGCCTGCGCTGGTATCCTGCCGATCCCATTCGCCTAGGGTCCTCGACTGCTGCCGGTCGCGGGCGCGATGGCGCACAGCAGTGCCGCTGCGGCCCTGCCGCAAAGTCGCACGGAGTATCCCATGTTCCGATTCCGTCGGAAGAAAGCTGCCGACCCTGGCGTGGACCTGGAGCCGGCGAGCACTGACGCGCAGGATGCCGTGGCGCCGGAGCGGGATCCTGCGCCCCGGGATGCGCAGACACCCGGGACCGAGGAAACGGAGCCGGCCGAGGAGGGCCGGCTGTTCGGTCGGCTGCGTGCCGGGCTCGCCCGGTCCCGTTCGAGTCTCGCCGAGGGCGTCGGCAATCTCCTGCTCGGCAAGAAGGAGATCAATGAAGACGTGCTCGAGGAGCTGGAGACCCAGCTGCTCATGGCCGATGTCGGCATCGAGGCGACCTCGGAAATCATCGATCGCCTCGCCGGGCGCGTGCGTCGGCGCCAGCTCGCCGACGCCGATGCCCTGATGGCGGCCCTTGCCGAGGAACTCACGGAACTCCTCGCCGCCTCTCACGTGCCCTTCGGAATCACTTCGGACAAGCGCCCCTTCGTGATCCTGGTGGTCGGCGTCAACGGGGTCGGCAAGACGACGACCATCGGCAAGCTGGCGCGTCGTTTCATGGATGCCGGGCTCACCCCCATTCTCGCGGCCGGGGACACCTTCCGCGCCGCGGCGGTCCAGCAGCTGCAGGCCTGGGGCGAGCGCAACGGCGTCGAGGTCATCGCCCAGGGGGAGGGTGCGGACAGCGCGTCGGTGATCTTCGATGCCCTCTCCGCGGCGCGGAGCCGGGGTGCGGACGTCGTGCTCGCCGACACGGCCGGACGCCTGCACAACAAGGCCGGCCTCATGGAGGAGCTGGCCAAGGTCGGACGGATCATGGCGCGCTTCGATGCGGATGCGCCCCACGCCGCGCTCCTCGTCCTCGATGCGGGGACCGGGCAGAACGCCCTGGCCCAGGCCCGGGAGTTCGCGCAGGCCGTGCCCCTGACCGGCATCGTGCTGACCAAGCTCGACGGCACGGCCAAGGGCGGGATCGCCTTCGCCATCGCGCGCCAGAGCGGTCTGCCCATCCAGTTCATCGGGGTCGGGGAGCAGGCGGAGGACCTGCGTGCCTTCGAGCCCGCGGACTTCGTCGCCGCGCTCCTCGATCGCGACGAGGTGGCCACACGGGCCCGCCCGTGAGCGTCGTCCTGGCGGAGCCTGCTCCCGTGGAGCACCGGCCAGGGGTGCCGAGGATGCCGCGCGTGATCGAACAGCCATGATCGAACTGCAAGGAGTCAGCAAGCGCTACGGCGGCCGCGAGGCGCTCGAGGACATCAGCTTCACCTTGCCGCGCGGCACCCTGACCTTTCTCACGGGTCATTCGGGTGCAGGCAAGAGCACGCTGTTGCGGCTGTTGCTGCGTCTCGATCTGCCGACCCGTGGCCAGGTGGCCGTGGGCGGCATGGATCTCGCGCGCATGAAGCCCGGTGACGTGCCGCGCTATCGGCAACAGATCGGTGCCGTGTTCCAGGACCCACAGCTCCTCCAGGATCGGAGCGTCTTCGACAATGTCGCCCTGCCCCTGCTGATCGCCGGCTATCGTGAGGAGGATCGGGCCCGCCGGGTCCGTGCCGCGCTGAGCCGTGTGGATCTGCTCGACAAGGAATCGCGCACGCCGGAGCAGCTGTCCACGGGCGAGCGACAGCGCGTGGGCATCGCGCGTGCCGTGGTGAATCGGCCCGCCGTACTCCTCGCCAACGAACCCACGGGCAACCTCGATCCACGGCTGTCGCAGGAGATCATGGGGCTGTTCCGCCTCTTCCAGCAGGTCGGCGTCACCGTGCTCATCGCGACGCACGATCTGGAACTCGTCGAGCGCTTCGGTGAGCGGGTGCTGGAACTCGCCTCCGGGCGCCTCGTCGGCGATGTGCCGGCCCAGGTCGGGTCGGCGGTGGAGGTCGATGATGCCGACGCCTGAACCGGCCGGTCGGGCCCAGCGGCTGGCGCCACCGTCGCGCTTCGGGGTCTGGCGCCTGCATCAGCGCCTGGCCCTCTCCGGGACGCTGCTGCGCCTGCGTCGGGACCCCCTGGGCAGCGTGCTCGTGGCCCTCACGCTCGGCATCGCCCTCGCGCTCCCGGGCCTCCTCTCCCTCGCCGTGGGCAGCCTCGGGGCCGTGGCGCAGGACTGGAACGGGACGCCGCGCATCAACGTCTTCGTGGAGGGCGGGGCGCGCGAGCAGGCCGAGGGCTGGGCGGCCTTCGACGGGGTGTCGACCGTGGCCTGGCAGACCCCGGAGGACTCGCTGGCCGAGTTCGTCCGGGCCGCCGGCTTCGAGGACACGCTCACGGCGACCCTGGACGCCCTCGGCGGCAACCCGCTGCCGGGCGTGGCGGTGGTCACGCCGGATCCGGCGTTCCTTGCGCCGGCGCGGCTCCGGGCCCTCGCCGATCGTCTCGGTCGAGAGCCCGGGGTCCAGGGCGTCCAGATCGACCTCGACTGGGTCCAGCGTCTCCAGGCCGGGCTCGGGCTCTTCGAGCGCTTGACCTGGGGTCTGGGCGTACTGCTGGCGGGGGGCGTGCTCCTGGTCACCGGAAACCTGACGCGCATGGCGATCGAGCAGCGCCGCGAGGAGATCCGCGTGCTGCGCCTGGTCGGCGGCACGGATCGTTTCGTGCTTCGGCCCTTCGTCTACGAAGGCATGATGCTCGGTGCCCTGGGGGGGCTCGCCGCCTGGCTGATCGTGGCGCTCACCCTCATGGCGCTGGCGGGCCCGACCGACGCCCTGGCGCGCAGCTATGGATCCGCATTCCGCCTCGGCGGCCCACCCTGGGGACTCGGCCTGGCCCTCCTCGGCGGCGGCGGCGCCCTGGGCTGGCTCGGTGCCCGCCTTGCGGCCGGCCGGCGCTTGCGCCAGATCGAGCCCTGAAGGGCCGGGCGCGGGGGAACTCCCGGGAGGCTTAGCAGTCTTACTCTGTGACTGCTAAAATGCGGGCCATCCGCACAGGAGGTTGGCATCCATGTCTACCCGACTCCTTTCCATGGACGCGCTCAGTCCGGGGCGCGACCTCGAGCACTACATCCAGACGGTGAGCACCTTCGAGGTCCTCAGCGCCGAGGAGGAGCAGCGCCTTGCGCGTCAGCTCCGCGACGACGGCGACCTGGATGCCGCGCGTCATCTCGTGCTGTCCCACCTCCGGTTCGTGGTGCACGTCGCCCGCTCCTATTCGGGGTACGGCCTCTCCCAGGCCGACCTGATCCAGGAGGGCAACGTCGGTCTCATGAAGGCCGTGAAGCGCTTCGATCCCGAATTCGGCGTTCGGCTGGTCTCCTTCGCGGTCCACTGGATCAAGGCCGAGATGCACGAGTTCATCCTGCGCAACTGGCGCATCGTCAAGGTGGCCACCACCAAGGCCCAGCGCAAGCTGTTCTTCAATCTGCGCAGCCAGAAGAAGCGCCTCGGATGGATGTCGGGCGACGAGGTGCGTGCCGTGGCGGCCGATCTCGGGGTCGAGCCCGAGGAAGTCACCCGGATGGAGGGGCGGCTGGCGTCCCACGATGCGGCCTTCGACGGTGACTATCGGGACGACGAGGACGCCGCGCAGGCGCCGGCGCAGTATCTCCGCGACGATGCGTCCGACCCAGCGGATCTCGTGGCCGACGAGGACTGGAGCCTGCAGACCACGACGGCGCTCCGCGAGGCGCTGGACGGTCTCGACGAACGGAGTCGGGACATCGTCGCCAGCCGCTGGCTCGCGGACGAGAAGCTCACGCTTCACGATCTCGCCGACCGCTACGGTGTCTCCGCGGAGCGGGTCCGCCAGATCGAAGCGGCCGCGCTCAAGAAGCTGCGCACGGCCATGGCTGCCTGAATCTGCACGCGCCGGGCCGATCCTGCCCGGCGCGAACGACCCTCGTCCCTTGCCCGGCCGCCCTGCGGCGTGCATGGTCGCGGCCGACCGCGGCCTCTGCCGTGTCGCGCACCGGCCCATTCCCTCCCGGCGAGGAGATCCATTCATGCGTGATCCGCTCCTGCTGCTCGCGGGCGCTCTCGGCGCGACCGCGGTCGCCCTCGGCGCCTTCGGCGCGCACGCGCTGAGTGCGCGGCTCGGTCCGGCCCTCTCCACCTGGCAGACCGGCGTCCAGTACCACCTGTTCCATTCCGTGGCCCTTCTCGGCATCTGTGCCCTCGCCGCCGCGGGTTTCGGGCCCCGCGAGCTGCGCTGGGCGGGCTGGCTCATGGTCCTCGGCGTCACCCTGTTCTCCGGGAGCCTCTATCTGCTCGCACTCGGTGGGCCCCGCTGGCTGGGTCCGGTCACGCCCCTCGGCGGGCTGGCCTTCGTCCTGGCCTGGAGCCTGGTCGCCGTCGCCGCCTGGCGTCAGGGGTCGTGAACCTGCCTGTCGAGGACGGCGCCGGGCACCGGCGCGAGGTGCGCAGCTTCGTCCTGCGCACGGGACGGCTGACACCCGGCCAGGCACGTGCCCTCGAGGCAGCCTGGCCCCGCTATGGCGTCGAGGTACCCGACGAGCCTGTGGCGGAGACCTTCTGGTCCGAACGCTTCGGACGCCAGGGCCCCCTCACGCTCGAGATCGGCTTCGGCATGGGGCAGTCCCTCCTCGCCATGGCGGCCGCCGATCCCGAACGCCTCTTCATCGGAGCGGACGTCCACACACCGGGCGTGGGCGCGCTGCTCGCCGGGATCGAGGCCCGCGGCCTGCGCAACGTCCGCGTCGTCTGTGCCGACGCCGTCGCGGCCCTGCCGCGCCTCTTCGCGCCCGGCGAACTCGATCGGGTGCAGATCTTCTTTCCGGATCCCTGGCCGAAGAAGCGCCATCACAAACGGCGCCTGATCCAGCCCGCCTTCGTCGCCGCGCTGGCGGAGCGGGTACGGCCCGGTGGCGCGCTCATGCTCGCGACGGACTGGGTGCCCTACGCCGAATGGATGCTCGAAGTGCTCGAGGCCTCGCCCGCATGGCGCAACCAGGCCGGTGCGGGCACCTTTGCCGATCGGCCGGCGCAGCGTCCCGAGACGCGCTTCGAACGGCGCGGCCTCGATCGGGGCCACGAGGTGAGGGACCTGGTCTTCCTGCGCCGTTGACCGGGCTTCAGGCGAGAAAGGCGCCGGTCACGCGGTCGAGGAAGCGCAGCCCGAGCGCCGTGGTGGCCAGGCGGTCCGCGCGCAGCAGTCCCTCGGAGCGTTGCGCGGACAGCATGGGTTCGAGGTGTGCAAGGGGTCGTCCCGTGCGGGCCTCGAAGGTCGCCTCGTCGACGCCCTCGATCAGACGCAGCGCGTTGAGCATGAACTCGCCGCCCAGGGAAGCCTCCGGGACCCGCTCCGCGATCCGCCGTGCCGGTCGCTGCAGCCAGTCCGCGGGCGCCCGCGTGCGTCGCGTGCGCTCGATGGTCAGGCCGCCCGTCGCGTCCACCGCCGAACACTTTCCGTGGGCGCCGGGGCCGATGCCGAGGTAGTCCCCGAAGGTCCAGTAGTTCAGGTTGTGCCGGCACTCGCCGCCGGGCCGTGCCCAGGCGGAGACCTCGTAGCGGACGAGCCCCGCATCGGCGATGCGTGCAGCCCCTTCCGTTTCGATGCGTTCGAGCACGTCTTCCAGGGGCAGCTGCGGCGGCCGGGAATGGAAGTGTGTATTTGCTTCGATCGTGAGCTGGTACCAGGAGAGGTGTTCCGGCGTGAGGGACAGCGCCGTGTCGAGGTCCGCGAGGCTGTCGGCCGGTGTCTGGCCAGGCAGGCCGTGCATGAGATCGAGGTTCACGCGCTCGAACCCGGCCCGGCGTGCGAGCTCCACGGCGCGCCGGGCATCCTGCCCGTCATGGATCCGCCCGAGGGCCGCGAGGGCCCGATCGGAGAAGCTCTGGATGCCGAGGGAGAGCCGGTTCACGCCGGCGCTTCGGTAGCCGGCGAAGCGTGCGGCCTCGGCGGTGCCGGGATTCGCCTCCAGCGTGATCTCGGCATGGGCGTCGAGGCCGACCCGTGCGGCGATGCCGTCGATGAGCGCACCGACGGTCGACGGATCCAGGAGGCTCGGCGTGCCGCCGCCGAAGAACAGGGTGCCGATGGTCCTGCCCTGCGCCCCGGCGCGCTCGAGATCGAGGTCCTCGAGGGCGCGTTCGACGAAGGCCGCTTCAGGCAGCGCGCCCTTCGCCTCGTGGGAGTTGAAATCGCAGTAGGGGCACTTGCGCAGGCACCAGGGCACGTGGACGTAGAGCGACAGTGGCGGTGTGATCGTTCGGGTCACCGGCGCCAGCTGCCGAGCTCCGCCTCGAGCGCGCGCACCGCGGCGCCCCGGTGCGAGCGGGCCGCCTTCTCGGCGCGCGACAGCTCCGCGGCGCTGAGGCCCGTGGCGGGATCGAGAAACAGCGGGTCGTAGCCGAAGCCACCGATCCCGCGCGGCGCCTCGAGGATCTCGCCTTCCCAGAAACCACGGGCGATCAGGGGGCAGGGATCGTCCACGGAGCGCAGGAGCACGAGCACGCAGCAGAAGCAGGCACGACGATCACTGCAGTCTGCGAGTGCCTCCAGGAGCCGCGCATTGTTGTCCGCGTCCTTCGCATCGGGGCCGGCGAAGCGCGCCGAGCGCACGCCGGGCGCACCGCCCAGGGCGTCGACCATGAGGCCGGAATCGTCCGCGAGGGCCGGCAACCCCGTCGCCTGCGCCACGTGGCGTGCCTTGGAGAGCGCATTCTCGACGAAGGTGGTCGCGTCCTCCGGCGCCGCAGGGACGCCGAACTCCGCCTGGGGCCGCAGGTCGAGCCCCGCGCGGCCGAGCAGTTCACCCAGTTCGACGAGCTTGCCGGCGTTGTTGCTCGCCAGGACGACGCGGGTGGCGCTCACTGCACCCAGAGCGCTTTCTGGAAGGCGAGCCGGTGCGTGTCGTTCCGCTCGAGATCGCGCAGCGCCAGGGCGAAGCGCAGCGTTTCTCGATCCGTGAAATCCAGGGTCGCGAGGTAGTAGATCGCACCCGGTTCCCGGACCTCCTGGAACGCCAGCGGCAGCTTCTGCCCGAGAAGGTTCTCGACCGTTCCCTCGATGGCCAGCGGGACCGCGGTGGTCGTGCCTGCCGCGGCCACCCGTCGGCCCGCGATGTTCACCAGTGCCCGGGACGGATCGCGCACGATGCCGTAGCGCGCGGCGATCTCGGGATCGAGGTCCGTCGTGTTGAACACGATGTAGTGCACCTCGAGATCACCGTAGCGTTCGAACTGATCGGCCTGGGCCGTCAGGGCGAGCAGGGCGAGGCAGGTCGCCCAGCAGGCGTGTCGGAAGACGTTCCGGATCATGTCTCGATCTCCCTGCGAAGCCCGTAGATGGCGATGGTACCGAAGAGATTGGGCAGGGCGTCGATCAGTGGCGATGGGCGGTAGTCACTGTCCACGACGATGCGCCGCGTGATCACGATGCGTCGTTCCCTGCACAGGGCTTCGAAGTCCGCGAAGGTGCACAGATGGATGTTCGGGGTGTCGTACCAGGCGTGGGGCAGGTGCCGCGCGAGGGGCATGCGGCCCCGGGTCGCGAGATCGAGGCGGCAGCGCCAGTGGCCGAAGTTGGGGAAGGTGACGATGCCTTCCGGCGCGATACGGAGCATCTCCGCCAGCACCTGGCCGGGATGCCGGACCGCCTGGAGGGTCTCGGTCATGACCACGAGATCGAAGCTGTTCGCCTCGAAATCGGCCAGCCCCGTGTCGATGTCCCGCTCGATCACGTTCACGCCGCGGCCGAGGCAGGTGGTGATCTTCTGCGCGTCGATCTCCAGGCCGTAGCCGTTGACGCCGCGATGCGCCTGCAGCCAGGCGAGGAGCGCACCATCGCCGCAGCCGAGATCGAGCACCCGGGCCTGCCGCGTCACCATGGCCGCGATCAGGCGCAGGTCCTCGCGCATGTCGGACGGAGGGGGTACGGGTGCGTTCATGCGGCCCGGGCCTGGTCGCACTGGTCCGCGATGCGCGTCAGGTAGGTACCGAGCACCTCCAGGTAGCGCGGCACGGGCAGCAGGAAGGCGTCGTGTCCCTGTGGCGCGTCGATCTCGGCGTAGCTCACGTTGCGGCGCGCACGGATCAGGGCGCGCACGATCTCCCGGGACCGCGCTGGCGCGAAACGCCAGTCCGTGCTGAAGGACAGGACCAGCCAGCTCGCCCGGGTGCTCGCGAAGGCGCGCACCAGATCATCTCCGAACTCGCGCGCGGGATCGTAGTAGTCGAGGGCGTGGGTCATGAGCAGGTAGGTGTTCGCGTCGAAGCGCTCCGAGAAGGAGCGACCCTGGTAGTGAAGATAGCTCTCCACCTGGAACTGGACGTCGCGCACCATGTCGAGATCGCCGTGCCGCACGGCCCGGTCGAACTTCTCGCGCAGGCCGTCGTCCGACTGGTAGGTCACGTGGCCGAGCATGCGCGCGAGCATCAGTCCTTCCGTCGGCACGGTCCCGGCCTCGAGGTAGCGCCCCCCGTGAAAGCCCGGATCGGCCTGGATCGCCTGACGGGCGATCTCGTTGAAGGCGATGTTCTGGGCGGACAGGCGCGATGCGCTCGCGATCGTGATCACGTGGTCGACCCGGTCCGGGAAATCGATGGCCCACTGCATGGCCTGCATGCCGCCGAGGCTCCCACCGATCACGGCCGCCCAGCGCTCGATGTGCAGCTCGTCCGCGAGGCGGGCCTGGCTGCGCACCCAGTCGCGCACCGTTACCGTGGGAAAGTCCGGCCCGTAGACGCGACCGGTTTCCGGATTGAGGGTGGTCGGCCCCGTGCTGCCGTGGCAGCCGCCGAGGTTGTTGCAGGCGACCACGAAGAAACGCCGCGTGTCGATCGCCTTGCCGGGCCCGATGCAGACGTCCCACCAGCCGGGTTTGCGCTCCTCGGCGTCGTGATAGCCCGCTGCGTGGTGATGGCCCGAGAGCGCATGGCAGACGAGCACCGCGTTGCTCCGCGCCGCGTTCAGGGTGCCGTAGGTCTCGTAGACGAGCTCGTGACGGGGTAGCGAGGCGCCGCACACGAGCTCGAAGGGCTCCTCGAAGCAGGCGGTCTGCGGCGCGACGATTCCGACGGAGTCGTCGGGCAGGGCGACGGGCATTCGCGTCTCCCCCCTGGGGCGAGTGGCGGCGAAGTCTATCGGCGGGTTCGCGCGAGGTG
>JAZBPI010000063.1:0-7459 GCA_036351555.1 Pseudomonadales bacterium | reverse complement strand
TGGTAGACCACCGGGTGCGAGAAACCGAGCGACAGGTTCAGCGCACGACCCTGCGCCTGCGCGCGATAGCCCACGCCGACCAGCTGCAGCCGCTTCTCGAAGCCCTGGGTCACGCCCTGGACGAGATTGTTCGCCAGCGCGCGGGCCGTCCCGGCCTGTGCCCAGCCACCGACCGCTTCGCCCTGGGGCGCGAATTTCAGGCATCCGTCTTCCTGCGTGACCGCAACCGCGGAGTTCACGGTCATGGACAACTGGCCCTTGCTTCCCTTCACGCGGAGTTCGGCGCCGGTGATCGATGCCTCGACGCCGCCGGGAAGTACGATGGGATCCTTCGCTACTCTGGACATGATTCGTTCCGACTCGTCAGAAGACGGTGCAGAGCACCTCACCACCGACGCCCGCGGCCCGCGCTGCACGGTCCGTCATGACGCCCCTGCTGGTACTCACGATCGCGACACCGAGGCCGCCGCGAACGGCCGGCAACGCGTCACAGGGGCGGTAGGTCCGCAGCCCTGGACGGCTCACGCGCTTGATCTCCTCGATCACCGGCGCACCCTCGTGATACTTCAACTGAACGGTGAGTTCCGGCTTCGCGCCTTCGCTCACCGCGTATTCGCCGATGTAGCCCTCGTCCTTCAGCACGGCGCAGATCGCGCTCTTCGCCTTGGACGCCGGCATGGTCACGCTGACCTTCTTCCGCGACTGCGCGTTGCGGATACGGGTCAACATGTCGGAAATGGGGTCCTGCATGCTCATGGCGCGTCTCTCCAGGCCTTACCAGCTCGACTTCACGAGGCCAGGCACGTCACCGCGCATGGCTGCCTCACGCAGCTTGTTCCGCCCGAGTCCGAACTTGCGGTACACACCATGCGGGCGACCGGTGATCCGGCATCGGTTCTGCTTGCGCACGGGGCTCGAGTCACGCGGCAGCTTCTGCAGCTTGACCTGTGCCTCCCAGCGCTCCTCGTCGGGCAGCTCACGATTGTGGATGATGGCCTTCAGCGCAGCTCGCTTCTTGGCGAACCGAACCACCAGCTTCGCGCGCTTCTTCTCGCGCTCGATCATCGAAGTCTTCGCCATTACGACTGTCCTGCAGTTCGGAAAGGAAACTTGAAGGCCGCCAGCAGCGCGCGTCCTTCCTCGTCGGTACGAGCGGTCGTCGTGATGTTGATGTCCAGACCGCGGAGCCGATCGACCTTGTCGTAATCGATCTCCGGGAAGACGATCTGCTCGCTGAAGCCCATGGAATAGTTGCCACGGCCGTCGAAGGCGCGCGGAGACAGACCACGGAAGTCACGTTGCCGCGGGATCGCGATATTGATCAGGCGATCCAGGAATTCGTACATGCGCGCACGACGCAGCGTGACCTTGCAACCGATGGGGTAGCCATCCCGGATCTTGAAGCCCGCGATCGACTTCCGCGCGACCGTCACGACCGGCTTCTGTCCGGCAATCAGTGCCATGTCGCCCACCGCTGCCTCGATGATCTTGCGATCACCGACGGCTTCGCCGAGCCCCATGTTCAGGGTGATCTTCTCCAGCCGCGGCACTTCCATCGCCGAGCGATAGGAGAACTGCGTCATCAGCGCCGGGGCGATCTCGCTGCGATAGGTGTCGTAGAGCTTGTTCATCATCGCCAGTCCGTCAGGATCCGATGGCCTTGCCGGTGGACTTGAAGAACCGCACCTTGGTGCCGTCCTCTTCCACACGGAAGCCGACGCGATCGGCGCGGCTTTCGTCCGCGTTCCAGATCGCCAGGTTGGAGGCATCCATGGGCGCCTCCTTCTCCACGATTCCGCCTTCGATGCCGCGATAGGGATCCGGCCGCGTGTGCTTCTTGACGATGTTGATCCCAGACACGATCACTCGCCCGTCCGCCATCACGCGGCTCACTTCGCCGCGCTTGCCCTTGTCCCTGCCCGCAATGACGACGACCTCGTCCTTGCTTCGAATCTTGCGCATGACTCTCTCCGAATCCCCTGCGTCGCGCTCAGATCACTTCGGGAGCGAGTGACACGATGCGCATGAAGTTCTCGCTGCGCAGCTCACGCGTCACGGGCCCGAAGATGCGCGTCCCGATGGGTTGCAGCTGGTTGTTCAGCAGCACCGCGGCGTTGTCGTCGAAACGGATCACGGAGCCGTCGGGACGACGCACACCCTTGCGGGTGCGGACCACGACCGCATTCACGACCTGCCCCTTCTTGACGCGACCGCGCGGCGCAGCTTCCTTGACCGTGACCTTGATCACGTCGCCGACGCGTGCATAGCGGCGATGCGATCCACCGAGGACCTTGATGCACATCACGCGACGCGCACCACTGTTGTCCGCGATATCCAACATCGTCTGCATCTGAATCATTGCCGTTCTCCAGCATGGAGTGCCGCGACCTCGCGCACTCCAGATCTTGCACGCGTCAGACCCGCGTCGGTCGCTCGTCGATACTGATCAGGCGCCAGGTCTTGGTCTTCGACATGGGGCGCGTCTCGCGCACCGTCACCGTATCGCCGATCTCGCACTCGTTGTTCTCGTCGTGCACGTGCACCTTGGTCGAGCGACGCACGATCTTGCCGTAGAGCGGGTGCTGCACCCGACGCTCGACGAGCACGACGATGGTCTTGTCCATCTTGTTGCTCACCACCGTTCCCGACAAGGTGCGGGGATTGGTCTGTACGGTCTCACTCATCGGCTGTGCACTCTCGATATCCTGGCTCATCACTGCGCGACCCTGTCACGCAGGACCGTCCGCACCCGTGCGATGTCACGGCGCGTCTGCCGAAGCAGGTGGGTCTGTCCGAGCTGGCCGGAGCCCTTCTGCATACGAAGGTTGAACTGCTCGCGAAGCAGCTTCATGAGCTCCGCCTGGAGTTCCGCTTCGCTCTTCTCACGCAGATCGCTTGCCTTCATCACATCACCGTCCGCTTCACGAAGGTCGTCGGAAAGGGCAGCTTCGCTGCCGCGAGACGGAACGCATCGCGCGCCACCTCTTCCGTGACCCCTTCCATCTCGTAGAGGACGCGCCCGGGCTGGATCTGGCAGACCCAGTACTCGACGCTGCCCTTGCCCTTGCCCTGGCGTACCTCGAGGGGCTTCTGGGTGATCGGCTTGTCCGGGAACACCCGGATCCAGATCTTCCCGCCACGCTTCACGCGGCGCGTCATGGCCCGGCGACCGGCCTCGATCTGCCGCGCGGTCATCCGCCCTCGGCCCGACGCCTTCAGCGCGAACTCGCCGAAGCTCACGGTGCTGCCCCGCAGGGCGAGTCCGCGGTTGCGGCCCTTCTGCTGCTTGCGAAACTTCGTACGCTTCGGCTGTAGCATGACTTCGAAACCCCGTTCTGATTCAGCCCGGCGCGATCAGCCCGCGGCTGCCGCGGCCTTGGCGTCTTCTCGATCGCCGATGACTTCACCCTTGAAGATCCAGACCTTCACGCCGATGACCCCGTAGGTCGTCCGCGCCTCGGCCGTCGCATAGTCGATGTCGGCCCGGAGCGTGTGCAGCGGCACCCGGCCCTCACGGTACGTCTCGCTGCGGGCGATGTCCGCACCACCGAGGCGGCCGGCGACCCGGATCCGCATGCCCTTGGCACCGAGGCGCATGGCGTTCTGCAGCACCCTGCGCATGGCCCGTCGGAACTGCACGCGGCGCTCGAGCTGCTGGGCGACGTTCTGCGCGACCAGGAGCGCATCGAGCTCGGGCTTGCGGATCTCCTCTATGTTGATGTGCACCGGCACACCCATGAGTCGGGAGACGTCGGCCCGCAGCCGCTCGACGTCCTCGCCCTTCTTGCCGATCACGATGCCGGGTCGTGCCGTGTGGATCGTCAGCCGGGCCGTCTCCGCAGGGCGCTCGATCTGGATCCGGCTCACGGACGCACTGGCAAGACGCTTGCGCAGGTAGTCACGCACCTGGAGGTCGTTGAACAGCTTGTCGGCGTAGGTGCGGCCGTCCGCGTACCACACGGAATTGTGGTCCTTGATGACGCCGAGCCTGAAGCCGACTGGATTGACTTTCTGACCCATATGGTCCTTCTCCCGACTGTTCGTTCACGCCGCCAGGGTCAAGGACCCGGCCACGCACCGTCTCACTCGTCCGTTACGGCGACCGTGATGTGACAGGTCCGCTTGAAGATCCGATCCGCACGACCCTTGGCCCGGGGCTTGATGCGCTTCAGCGTCATGCCCTCGTCGACGAAGATCCGTGCGATGCGGAGCTCGTCCACATCCGCACCTTCGTTGTGCTCCGCATTGGCGATCGCAGACTCGAGCGCCTTGCGGATCGGCGTCGCCGCCGCCTTGTTGCTGAAGGTCAGGATGTCGAGCGCGGCTGCCACGTCCTTTCCGCGGATCTGGTCTGCCACCAGCCGCGCCTTCTGGGCGGACATGCGGATGCGCAGGGCCTTTGCTGAGACTTCCATCTTCCTTTCCTCGTCCGTCCGCCGCGTCAGCGCCGGGACTTCTTGTCCGCCGCGTGCCCGCGGAAGGTCCGCGTCAGCGCGAATTCACCAAGCTTGTGCCCGACCATTTCCTCGTTGATGAGCACCGGCACGTGCTGCTTGCCGTTGTGCACCGCGATGGTCAGACCGACCATTTCGGGCAGCACCATGGATCGGCGCGACCAGGTCTTGATCGGGCGCTTGTCGTTGCTCGCCACCGCTTTCTCCACCTTGTTGATCAGGTGGTCGTCGACGAATGGACCCTTGTGAAGTGAACGGGGCACGCTGCTCTCCTATCGGTCGTTCGATTCCGGCGCGATCACTTGCGCGCCCGGCGACGCCGCACGATCATCTTGTCGGTGCGCTTGTTGCTGCGCGTCTTGTATCCCTTGGTCGGCGTCCCCCAGGGCGATACGGGGTGACGTCCACCGGAGGTCCGACCCTCGCCACCACCATGCGGGTGATCGACGGGGTTCATGGCCACGCCGCGAACGGTGGGGCGCACGCCGCGCCAGCGCTTGGCGCCGGCCTTGCCGAGAGAGCGAAGGCTGTGCTCCGAATTGCCGACCTCACCGATGGTCGCCCGGCACTCGGACAGCACCCGCCGCATCTCGCCCGAGCGCAGACGCAGGGTGGCGTAGGTCCCTTCACGCGCCACGAGCTGTGCGCTCGCGCCGGCGGACCGCGCGATCTGCCCACCCTTGCCGGGCTTCAGCTCGACGTTGTGCACGACCGTGCCGACCGGAATGTTGCGGATCGGCATCGCGTTGCCCGGCTTGATCGGCGCATCGATCCCGGACGCGATCGGCGATCCCGCAGCCACGCCACGGGGCGCGAGGATGTAGCGCCGCTCGCCGTCGCTGTACTTCACCAGCGCGATGTGTGCGCTGCGGTTCGGATCGTACTCGAGGCGTTCGACGACCCCGGCGATCCCGTCCTTGTCACGACGGAAATCGATGATGCGATAGTGCTGCTTGTGACCGCCCCCACGATGCCTGGTGGAGACACGTCCGGCATTGTTGCGGCCACCCGAGGACGACTGCTTCTCGAGCAGCGGCTTGTGCGGGCTTCCCTTGTGCAGCTCGGGCGTGACGACCTTGACGACGAATCGACGACCGGGCGACGTGGGTTTTGCTTTGACGACAGCCATGGATCTTCCCCGTTACTCGACCGGCGCGAAATCGATTTCGTGGCCCTGCTCGAGGCGCACGTAGGCTTTCTTCCAGCTCTTGCGTCGGGACATGCCGCGCTGCGTGCGCTTGACCTTGCCCTTCACGTTCACCGTGCGCACGTCCTCGACCTTGACGTCGAAGAGATGCTCGATCGCCGCCCGGATCTCCGGCTTGCTGGCATCCGGCGCGACCTTGAAGGTGTAGCTGTTGCCGAGATCACCGACGAGCGTCGACTTCTCGGACACGTGCGGCCCGAGGATGACCTTGTAGTGACGCTCGAGATTCATGCCAGCATCTCCTCGAACTTCTTCAGCGCGTCAACGGTCACCAGCACCTTGTCGTGGCTGATGAGGCTCACGGGATCCGTCGCGGCAACGTCGCGCACGTCCACGTCCTTCAGGTTCCGGGACGCCAGGTAGAGGTTCTCGTCGAGGTTCTCGGTCACGATGAGAACGTTGTCGAGCTTCAGCTCGCCGAGCTTGTCCAGCAGCATGCGCGTCTTGGGCGCCTCGACCCCGAAGGACTCGACCACCACGAGGCGCTCCTGGCGAACCAGCTCGGACAGGATCGAACTCATGGCCCCGCGGTACATCTTGCGGTTGACCTTCTGCGAGTGGTCCTGCGGACGCGCCGCGAAGGTCGTGCCGCCCCCGCGCCAGATCGGGCTGCGGATGGAACCGGCGCGCGCACGCCCCGTGCCCTTCTGCCGCCAGGGCTTCCGCCCACCGCCGCGCACTTCCGCACGCGTCTTCTGCGCGCGCGTGCCCTGGCGAGCCCCTGCCAGGAAGGCGACGACGACCTGGTGCACGAGCGCTTCGTTGAATTCGCGCCCGAACGCCACTTCGGATACTTCGACGGCCTTGTCGGCGCCCGCTCCGGACGCCGCGATGCTCAGATTCATCTGACGATATCCCTCTGCTGCCCCGGCGCTCAGGCGCTCTTGCGAGCCTTGACGGCAGGCCGGACGATCACGTCCGCACCCGCAGCGCCAGGCACCGCACCCTTCACCAGCAACAAGCCACGCTCCGCGTCGACGCGGACGAGCTCGAGGTTCTGGACGGTGACACGCTCGTTGCCGAGCTGGCCCGCCATCTTCTTGCCCTTGAACACACGACCGGGCGTCTGGCACTGACCGATCGAGCCCGGCACACGGTGCGACAGGGAGTTCCCGTGCGTCGCGTCCTGGGTCCGGAAGTTCCAGCGCTTCACGGTGCCCGCAAAGCCCTTGCCCTTGGAGGTTGCCGCGACATCGACGTGCTTGATGCCGTCGAACATGGCAAGTTCCAGCGCGTCACCGGGATTCAGGCCCTCGCCCTCGTCGCCGTCGAGCCGGAACTCCCACAGGCCTCGGCCGGGGGCCGTGCCCGCCTTGCCGAAATGCCCCGCCTGGGGCCGCGACACGCGGCTCGGGCGGCGTTCGCCGGTCGTGACCTGGACCGCGCGATAGCCGTCGGTCTCGAGGCTGCGAATCTGCGTGACGCGGTTGGGGCTCACCTCGATCACCGTGACGGGGACGGATGCACCCTCCTCGGTGAACACGCGGGTCATGCCGCACTTGCGCCCTACGATGCCGATCGCCATCTTTCCTGCCTCTCACGGAACCCCTGCGGGGCTTCGATGAAAACGGCGCAGACACCCCTGTGATCAGGGAGCGCCTGCGCCGAGTGTTCCAGCACGCCAGCCGCCTATCGCGGCCCTGTTCGGATCCTGGCCGTCTTGCCAGGACCCCGGACCGGCCCCTGTGAAAGAGGCCGTCCTCCGTTCAGCCGAGGCTGATCTGGACGTCCACGCCCGCGGCGAGGTCCAGCTTCATCAGCGCGTCCACGGTCTTCTCCGTAGGCTCGACGATGTCCA
>JAZBPI010000062.1:0-14557 GCA_036351555.1 Pseudomonadales bacterium | reverse complement strand
GCCCGCGCCCAGCACCAGGCCGCCGAAGACGGCGGCGGTGAGGGCGAGGCCGGCGGCGAACCGGTGCAGGCGGCGGATGCGATACATGGGCGGAGTCTAGCAGCGCGGGGGCGGTGTGTTGATCCGGATCAGGGCGCCGCCGGGGCCGACCGGGGAAGGATCGTGGGGTTCCAGTGCGTCGACCGGGCGGACTGGAACGACCTCTGGCCAATCACCGAGGAGAGGAAAGAACGATGACTCGACGGTTGCTGCTGCTCCTGCTCTTCGCGCTGCCCTGGTGCCCGCTCCAGGGGGTCGCGGAAGAAGCGTCGGTCCGGGACGGCGTATTCGTGCACGTCAGCCAGGGGACCGACCATCCACATCGCCTGCTCATGGCGCTGCGCCTGGCGCGGATCATGGCCGAGACGCGGGACGTCCTCGTGTTCTTCGACGTGGACGGGGTGCAGGCGGTCCTCGAGGGGGCGGAGGACGTGGAGGCGCCGGGCTTCGAGTCGCTCAGCGTCCAGCTGGCCGCGCTCCGGGCGACCGACGCGGTGCTGCTGGCCTGTCCGATGTGTGTCGAGGCCGCCGGCGCCACGGAGGAGGATCTCGTCGACGGCGTGCACTTCGCGGAGGCGGACCGCTTCTTCTCCTTCACCCAGGGACGGATCCTCGCCCTCGACTACTGAGGCGCGCTCGCACCTCGACGGAGAACACCCATGACGACCCGCACAGAAACCGTCCGCCGCGCCGCACTGCTCGCCCTGGCGGTGGCCCTCGCGACCCCGGTGGGGGCCACGGAGCCGGCGCAAGCACTCCTGCCCTTCAAGCAGGCGCTGCGCAGCGCGCTCATGCAGGGGCTCGCGGAAGGCCCCGTAGCAGCCGTCGACACCTGCCACGTCGTCGCGCCGGGGCTGCCCGATAGCACCGTACCCGAGGCCATCGAGGTGGGCCGGGCCTCGGACCGGCTCCGCAACCCCGCCAACGCGCCCCCCGCCTGGGTCGCGCCGCACCTCGAGGCCATGCTCGCGAACCCGTCCGGGGCCGCGCCCATGACGGTTCCGCTGGAAGGAGAACGCATCGGATATCTGGAACCGATCCGCGTCCAGGCGCCTTGCCTCGTCTGCCACGGAGAGGCACTCGTTCCCGAGGTGGCGGCCGCGATCGATGCCCGCTATCCCGAGGACGAGGCCCGCGGCTACGCGCTGGACGAATTGCGCGGCGTGTTCTGGCTCACCATGCCTGCAGCGCCGGCCGCGAAGGACGGCTGAAGGCGTCCGGCATTCAGGCTGCACTCGATCCCGCGGGCGCAGCCTCGGCCGCTGCGGCCGTCGTCCGCCGGTGCTCCCGGCGATGGAGGCGCACGTCGAGCCCGAGCTTGAGCAGCACGAGCACGACCAGCAGCGGCAGGGGCGAGCCCAGGGCCAGCACGGCCCAGCCGCCCGCGAGCAGCGCCACGTGCAGGACCATGATGCGACCGTAGGGTGCGCGCATGAGCGTCTGGGTCGTCTGCCCCCGGTACTCGCCGTTGCCGAAATAGTTGAGGCCGAGCGACAGACCATGGCTCAGGACGAGGGCCGCGAAGGCGAGGACCCATTCCGGGGGTGCCATGGCGAGTACCTGGCGGACCACGGACACGAGCAGCTGGACGAAGACGAGGAAGAAGGGCCAGGGCGCACCGTCGATGAAGGACGGCTCGGTGTCCGTCGCCAGCAGGAGCACGAAGAGGCCATGCACTGCGCAGAATCCTCCGTAGTGGATCAGGAAGAAGAGCGCCGCGAAGCTGCCTCCGACCGGTCTGTTGACGATCAGCTTGAGCAGGGTGAAGCCCCCGATGATCAGGTTCTCCGACCAGTACAGCACCAGCAGGGAACCGACCTCCCAGTGCCAGACGAGCACGCCCAGGACGGGCAGGAGATTCACCAGGATCAGGGCTAGGAGACTTGCCAGCCTGCGCGCGTCGACGAGGTTCTGCGACGCCGCGCTCAGTTCCGGAAGCCGCATTCGCCCACGCCCCCCGTGCAGGCGCTGTACTCGTAGCGTCGTGTCGACCAGCAGCTCTCCCGGGTGAGTGCAGCCCCGGGCGCCAGGGCCGGCTCTCGCCAGCAGTCCCAGTTCTCGGCGTCCACCTGGATGCAGAGGTTCACGAACAGGGCCTGATCGCACTGATTGGTGAGGGTCACGCGCAGGGATGCGGGCGAGTCGCAGGCGACGCCGACAGCATCCTCTGGAAGGATGCAGTCGAGCATGCTCTTGGCATCACTTCCGGGCGCAAGGCCCAGTGCGAGCGACGCAAGCAGTATGTTCAGTCCCGGTCGTCGCGCCACCCGCGCATGGCCTCCGGTCCGTTCATGGGCAGGCCCCTTTCGAGGTCCGCGACCCCTCTGGCAGCATCGCACGGACGGCACTCGAGCGCCGCTGCCCGCGCAAGGCGCCTGCGAGGATCCTGCCCATGACCGATCTCGAGCTGTGCTGGGTCGATGAGCCGGACGTCACCTCGCAGGAAGATGCGGCGCTCCGTGCGCTGCTTGCAGCCTGCTTTCCGGACTTCGACGTCTTCCGCACGCGGCGCTACTACAAGCAGCTTCCCCGCCAGCGCGTGCTCGCCTGGGAGGACGGGTCTCTTGTCGGGCAGGTCGCGATCGAGCATCGCGTGATCGGTTGTGAGGACGGGCCCGCCGAGATCTTCGGCGTCATCGACCTTGCGGTCGCGGCGGAGCAGCGTGGCCGCGGGATCGGTGGTGCCCTGCTGACGCGGGTCGAGGAACGGGCCTGCGCACGAGCGATCCCCTTCCTGCTGCTGTTCGCGGACGACGCCCGCCTCTACGAGGCGTGTGGCTTCGCGTGCCAGCGCAATCCACTGCGCTGGATGAAGGTGCATGAGCATCGGACGCTGGGGATCGGCGAGGGGCGGGTCGACGAGCTCATGGTCAAGTCGCTCGGCGCGCGTGCCTGGCCCGCTGGCCCCGTCGATCTGCTCGGCTATCTGTTCTGAGCGCCAGGTCCGGCCTGCTCATGCGTCCCGCGCCGCCTCCAGGGCGAAAAGGCGCGCCTGATCCCCGCGGAAGCGCAGGCCGGCGAGGAAGAAGAGCGGCACCGCGAGCAGGCTGATCAGGGTGAACACCACGAGCGTCCAGGTGTAGGGCTGCTCGACACCGGCGGCGAGCATCCAGTCGATGCTGTAGCCACCGGCCGTGATGCCGAAGCCGAGGCCCACGAGATTCAGCATCAGGATGTAGAAGGCGACCACCGTGGCGCGAATCTGCGGCGGCACAAGCTCCTGCACCGACGCGAAGGTCGGCCCGTAGAAGGAGCCGAGCTGGAAATAGCCGGCGAAGACGCCGACCCAGAACCAGAGCGAGTCCCCGGGCACGAGGCGGTAGGCGATGTTGAGCGGCGCGAGGATCAGCATGATCCAGAACAGGAACATGGCGCGCCCCTGACCGGTCTTCTGTGCGAACCAGTCTCCTCCCATGCCGCCGAAGAGATTGCCGAGCATGCCGGCGAACACGGCGATCATGCCGGTCTTCTGCGCGATGTCGGCGCGCTCGAAGCCGCGCTCCTGGACGAACCAGAGCTGATCGAAGGCGGCAGCGCCGAGAATGAAGTGCAGGGCGACGCCGCCCGCCATGGTCAGCGCGAGCGCCGGAGAATGGCGCAGGGCGCGTCCGGCCGTGGCGAAGATCACCTTCAGTTTCGGCCGCGGCACCACGCCCTCCGCGTTCGCTGCAGGGCCGTGACGGCGGGGCGTCTCCTTGACGAACAGCATGACGCAGGACAGCACGATGCCCAGCGCACCGAGCAGGTAGAAACAGTTCCGCCAGCCGATCGAGGGGCCGAGAAACCCCGCGATGATCAGCGACAGCCCGACACCGATGGGCACGCCCATGTAGTAGAAGCCCGCGGCGAACCCCAGACGCGTCGCGGGAAAGCGATCGGCGAGCATGGACATGCTCGTCGGCGTGAGCACGGATTCACCGACCCCGATGAACATCCTGGGAACGGCCAGGGACACGAAGCTGCGTGCCGCGCCGGAGATCGCCGTGAGCGCACTCCACAGGGCAAGGCCGGCCGCCACCAGCCGTGGACGATGGAACATGTCCGCCGCTGCGCCCATGAAGAGTCCCATGGCGGCGTAGAAGACGATGAAGGCGAAACCCGTGAGGAGACCGAACTGCGCGTTCGTGAGTCCGAGATCCGGAACGATGAAGTTGGCGAAACTCGCGAGCAGCTGTCGATCCACGAAGTTCATGACGTTGAGCAGCGTCAGGAAGCTCAGGAAGGCGTAGTGCCTCAGGGCGACGGGTGCATCGTCCCATCCACCGACCTGCGTCGCGGTGCGCTCCGCCATCTTTCCTCCCCCGCGGCGTGGTCGCCGTCGTCTTCTGGCAGGTCAGCGTGCCGATCGCCGCCCGCCTTTTTCGGGAGCATAGCGCAAGGTGAAAGGCGACGGATTCGGAGGGGCGCGTCAGGAGCCGAGGGCGCGAACGTGATCGTTGATGGCGCCTGCCGTCGTGAACCAGACGCGATCGCTGCCCTGCGCCAGCAGATGGCGGAGCGTCGCGTCGAGGTGCTTGAGGCGGTGCGGCTGGCCCATGATGTAGCCGTGCAGGGCGATGCCCATGACCAGGGGGCGTCGGGCGCTCTCGGCGAACATCACGTCGAAGGCGTCGCGGATCATGGCGCCGAAGGTCGCCGCTTCCTGCCTGCGCCCGACGATCTGTGGGATGTCGTTGAGTTCCTGCGGATAGGGCACGGAGAGGATGCGGCCACCCCGCGTCCGCATCCAGATGGGCTGATCGTCGTGGCACCAGTCGAGGAGATACTCGTAGCCGGCCTCCTGGAGCAGGTCCGGCGTCACGACACTTTCGCTGATCCAGGGGCCGAGCCATCCCTTCGGCGCATGCCCTTCCTGCGCCGTCAGCGCGGCCGTCGCTTCCTCGATGAGCCTCCGCTCCGCGTCCTCGGCCAGGTCACCCTGCCGCTCCGCGTTGCTGCGCCCATGCCCGGCGATCTCGTCGCCGCGGGCGCGGAAGGCCTCGATGAGACCCGGCGCTTCCTCGTAGAGACGCGAGTTCGCGAGCACGGTAGCGGGCAGGCCCAGGGCCTCGAAGAGCTCGAGCATGCGCCAGGCGCCGACGCGGTTGCCGTAGTCGCGCCAGGCGAAATTGAGTACGTCCGGCTGGGGCCCGCCGGGTGCGAGCTCGGCGCCGAGGCCCTCACCGAAGGCGAAGCACTCGAGGTTCATGCCCAGGTAGACGGCGAGGCGACGACCTTCGGGCCAGGAGAAATCCGGCCGTTCGGTGATGGGCGAGAAGGGATAGCGTCCGTGCCGGGGCAACGACATCAGGTGTGCGCGACGCCGATCGGGATGACGACGCTCAATGGTCTTCCTGCGGATGGACGTGCATGCGGCGTCCGGTCAGCTCCGAGAGCTGTTGATTCGACCAGATCTTGCGGATGAAGCGGGGATTCTTCGACGACATGTCGATCGCGTAGAGCCCCTCGTCCGCATAGTCCGCGGCTCGGGAGCGAATCGACAGGATGCGCGCCAGATTCCGCGCCAGCCAGCGTTCGATCTTGAGGACCACCATCTTGCGGCGCAGCCTGCCCTGTTCGTCGCGGTTCAGCACCGTGGGCAGGGTGTTCAGCGTGAGGATCTCGTCCAGCGCGGTGCTCGCGAGCTTCTGACGGCCCTCGTCACTCGCGTAGAAGTGCGTGACGCCGAAGACCACGCGTCCCGGATCCACGCCACGCAGGAACTGACAGGCCTGCACCACCGTCGAGCCGGTGCGCACCATGTCGTCGAGGAGCACGATGTCGTGGCCGCGGATGTCGTCGAGCGTCGATTCGCTCTCGGCGTGGAGGCGGATCTCCACCTCGCGTTCGCCGCTGCGCTGCTTGTCGAGGAGAATGATCCGTGCACGTGACAGGCCGAGGGTCTCGTAGAGCTTCTGCACGAAGGCGCGGGCGCCCTTGTCGGGGGCGCAGAGCGCCAGGCCTTCGCCGTCCGGACCATGGTTCACGATGTTCGAGTTGAGCAGATAGTCGGCGTAGATCTCGTAGGGAATCAGGTTGTGGAAGCGTCCCTCGAAGATCTCGCCGAACACGTGCTGGACCGACGACGAATGGTTGTGCACGGTGATCACGCGGTCGACGCCGGCAAGGCGCAGCATTTCCGCATAGAGCCGCGCCGTGAAGGGCTGTCCGTCGAACTTCTTCAGGTCCTTCTCGTCGCGGACGAATTCCGTGTGGCCGAGATCGCCGCGCGGTCCGCGATCCTGGGCGCTGTAGAACAGATCGGGCTCCACGAGGACGACTTCGCGCGCGCCGTTCTCCCGTGCGGCCCGGGCGATGATGAGATTGCGCATGGCGAGATTCTGGCGACTGACGACTCGGCTCGAGGTGCTCACGATCACCACGGTCCTGTCCGTGAGCCGGGTGCCGATGCGCGTGAAGTCGTTCTCGTCGGAGATGAAGCGGGGGCAGAACTCGCTGTTCGCGAAGGTCTTCATGCTGATGAGGTCGGCGATGTCGATGGGCTGACCCACCGCATAGGCGAGATCGATCGCGAAGGGATCGTCCGAGGCGTTGCCGACGATGATGACGTCGCCGGCGTCGACGGTCGCAGTCTCGCTCACCCTGGTGTCCCCCGGAACAGACCCCTGCAGACGCGCGCACGGTGCCCCCGGTGCGTGACCGGGTCAAGCGTGGCGCGCGTCGCCCCCATCGCGATCGCTCAGGGCACCCAGACGCCGGGTGCGTTGGTGCGGTAGCCGATGCAGCGGTAGGCCGCGTCCACCAGCCCCTGGCCTCGGTCGTTGAGGAGCAGGCCGGCGCCCATGCGGTTCATGCCGTAGCCGAAGGCGAGGCGGCATTCGGGGTCCGCGAACCCCAGGGAGCCGCCGGCTCCGACGTGACCGAAGGCCCGATCACCGATGATGCAGCTCTCGATGTCGCCGAAGGGACGGTGGCGGTTGTCCATGGATTTCATGAAACCGAGGGCGAAACGGGACGGCATGAGCAGGGTCGCGTCCTCGCCGGTCGCCATGGAGATCTGGCTCATGCGGGTCACGGAATCGCCGGAGAAGAAGGCGCCGCCGCCGTCCGCCAGCGGCTCGAAGAGGCGCATGAGGGACCGGGCATTGGAGATGCCACCGCCGCCTCCGATCTCCGCGGCGTGGGCCGCGCGGCTGTCCGGGGAATGGCCCCCGGAGTTGAGCCAGGACAGGGCCGAGATCGACGTCGGGTCGGACATCAGCGCCCGGGTGAAGTCCGTGAAGGGGCCCTCGGGGCCCGGCAGGAACGGGATCATGTGCGAGACCCGCGGCTCCAGGTCTTCGGGCAGGCCGATCCAGAAGTCGAGGCCCAGGGGGCGCGCGAATTCGTCGGCGAAGAAGGTGCCGAGGGAGCGGCCGGAGACACGTCGCACCAGTTCGCCGACGGTCCAGCCGAAGCTGATCATGTGGTAGCCGTTGCGGGTGCCCGGCTTCCAGAAGGGGGCCTCCTGTTCGAGGCGGGTCACCATGTAGTCCCAGTCGTAGTAGCCGCCGGCCTTGATGGGTTCCCGGAACGCCGGTACGCCGACGGAATGGTTCAGCATCATCGCCACCGTGGCGTCTTCCTTGCCGCCCTGCCCGAACTCCGGCCAGTAGCGGGTCACGGGCGCATGCAGGTCCAGTTCCCCGCGCTCGATCAGCAGGTGCGCGCAGAGTGCGGTCGCCGCCTTGGTGACCGAGAACACGAGGGACAGGCTGTCCTCGGACCAGGGCGTGCCGCCGATCTCGTCGGCGTGACCGCCCCAGAGGTCGACCCGAGTCCTGCCGTCCACGGACAGGGCGACGGCGGCGCCGATCTCGCCCCGTTCATCGAAGTTGCCCACGAAGTGATCGAGCACGGCCTCGAAGGCCGGGTCGACCTGTCCCTGAACGCGTCCACGAGCGGTTCCGATGTCGACCTGCCGCATGCTGTGTCTCCCTCCCCAGTCGGAACGGCGAGTCTACCGGGTGACCGGGACGCCTGGGACCTGTCGCCGCTCCCCGGGGCCGATTGCGGCCCCGTTCCCTGGCCAGGGGCTCACCCGGGAAGCGGTTCCTGTCCGGTGCCCGCTGGGTCGGCTGGTGGGATCCTCCGGGCCATGAACACCTGGAGCCCTGCCCATCCACTGCGCCTGACGGTCTTCGGGCCGCGCCTGGGTGCCTACGCGGTCGCGATCGGCATCGCCGCCGCCGAGGGGCTCTGGGCGCTGCCGACAGGTCCCGGCTGCGTCCTCTGGTTCGCCGCGGCACCCTGGCTCACGCGCATCCCGCTACCACCGGCAGCGGCCACGGCCCTGCGCACGGTGGAGAACCTGGCGACGCCGGGACTCGCCCTGGTGGCGGGCCTGCCCCTGGCCACGGTCGCCGCGCTGGGCGTCGTCCTGCTGCTCGGCCAGCTCAACGTCCACGGGCTCTGCGCGGGGCTCGGCGCCGCCCTCGCGACGGCGACGGTCCTGCTCGTCGCGGTCGCCGCCGATCGGCTGCCTCCGGTCCTCGGCAGTGCGGCCGGCGGGTTCGCATCCGCAGGGCTGCTGCTCGGCTTCGCGGCCGCGGCGGCGCTCCTTTCTCATCGCCAGGCACAGCGGCTGGCGAGCGCGCAGGAGACCCTCGCCCGACGCGCGGAAGCGGAGGCGGCGCTGGCGCAGCGGCTCGGGCGCTACCTGCCGCCGGCGGTGCATCGCGTGGAGTTCGAGGGCCTCGCGTCGGGCCAGCCGGTACCACGGTCCCGCCGCCGCTGGCTGACGGTCTGCTTCGCGGATCTCGCCGGTTTCACGGCCCTGACGGACAGCGTCGAGAGCGAGGACGTGGTGCGCCTCCTCGATGCCTTCTACGCGGCCATGACCGAGGCGGCCCTCGCCCATGGCGGTACGCTCGACAAGTTCATGGGCGATGCGGTGATGGTGTTCTTCGGCGATCCCGAGAGTCGTGGTCGACGCGACGACGCCCGGGACTGTCTGGCCATGGCGCAGGACATGCACCGGCGGTTCGCCGATCTCAAGGCGGGCTGGGACGACGCCCGGGTGGTGCGCGAACTGGGCCTGCGCGTCGGCGTGCACTCGGGCTGGTGCACGGTCGGCAGCTTCGGCCACGCGCAGCGTCGTGAGTACACGGTGATCGGTGCCACGGTGAATGCCGCGAGCCGTCTCGAGGCGGCGGCGCGTCCGGGCACCATTCTGCTGTCGCGGACCACCCATGCGCTGCTCGGAGCCCGGGCGCTGAACTGCCGGCCATCCGGCCCCGTGGTCGCGCGTGGCTTCCGGGATCCGATCGAGGTCTTCGAGCTGGCGGGGGTCCCGACGGCGGCGGGCGCCGTGCTCGATCTCCGGGCGCCGGGCCTGCGCCTGCGTCTCGACCCGGAGCGGGCGGATCCCGCGCTCGTCGCCGGGGCGCTGGCGAAGGCGGAGGGGGTGCTTGCCGCCGCAAGCGTTCCCGTGGCCGCGGCCGCGCCAGAGCGGAATCGGTTGACCGTCTCGGAGGCCGGCGGCTAAGGTCCCGCCACCCGCAGACAGGGGCGAGAGGGCCCGTGGATCAGCGTCTGAAGGACTCCCCGTACATGCGCGCCTGCCGAGGCGAGGCGGCGGCGCATACGCCGATCTGGCTCAATCGCCAGGCCGGGCGCTACATGCCTGAATACCATCAGGTGAAAGGCAAGACACCGAGCCTCGCGTTCTTCAAGAATCCCGAGCTCGCGGCGCGGGCGACGCTCGACGCGCAGCGCATCCTGGGCGTCGACGCGGCGATCCTGTTCGCGGACCTCCTGCCGATCCTCGAGCCCATGGGTCTCGAGCTCGACTACATCGAGGGGGTCGGTCCGCGCTTCGCGAATCCACTGCGCACCCCGGCAGACATCGAGGCGCTGCGGCCCCTCGTGGCGGAGGAAGGCACGCCCTACATCGCCGAGACCGTGCGCCTGTGTCGCGAAGGCCTGCCGCCGGACATCCCGCTCATCGGCTTCGCCGGCGCGCCCTTCACGCTGTCCTCCTATGCCGTGGAAGGGGGGGGATCGCGCAACTACATCCACGTGAAGCGACTCATGTACTCCGATACGGAGCGCTGGACGCAGCTCATGGACAAGCTCGTCGATGCGGTGACCGAGTACCTCGGGCTGCAGATCCGTGCGGGGGTCCAGGCCGTGCAGCTGTTCGACTCCTGGGTCGGTTGCCTGTCACCGGCGGATTTCGTCACCTACGTGCAGCCGCACACCCGGCGTCTGATCGAGCGCCTGAAGGCCCTCGGCGGGGACGAGGTGCCGGTGGTCTACTTCGGGACCGGCAATCCGGCCCTGTCGAAGCTCATGCAGGACTGCGGTCCCGACGTGCTCGCCCTCGACTGGCGCAGTCCGCTCGTGGAGACCTGGGACGCCACGGGCGCGCGAGCTGTGCAGGGCAATCTCGATCCGATCGTGCTCTGTGCGGAGTGGTCCGCTGTCGAGCGGCAGACCCGCGCGCTCCTCGACGAGATCGGCGGTCGCCCCGGGCACATCTTCAATCTCGGTCACGGCATCGTTCCCGAGACGCCCGTCGACAACGTCAAGCGACTCGTCGAGCTCGTCCAGACGCACACCGCGCGTCGATGATCGCGGGCTGACGGTCCTCGCCGGATCGGTCGCGGGGTCCGGCGCTTTCAGGACGCGAGCCCGAGGGCGCGCTCGAGGGACGCCAGGCGCACCGCATGGCGGTGCAGCCCCTTCCAGGGGTCGCCCCTTCTCGCCAGCCGCTCGCCGATCGACGCCTGGTGCCAGCGCTGCGCATGCAGCGCCGGGTCGTCCAGCTCCTCCCGGGTGATCGGGGTCGCCACCGGCGCGCCGGGCTTCGCGCGCAGGGAATAGGGTGCGACGCCGGTCTGGCCCAGGGCGATGCGCATCACGTCCAGGTACAGCCGCCCGCCCCGCTGGGCCTTCCGCGCGGCGACGGTGAGTCTGTCCGGGTGCGCGTCCGTGAGTCGTTCCGCGAAGGCACGGGCCAGGGCGCGCACCCGATCGTGGTCGTGCTCCGGACGCAGCGGGATCGTGACGTGGAGACCGCGGGAGCCGGTGGTCATCAGCCCCGCGGGAATCCCGGCCTGCTCCAGTGGGGCCAGCACGAGCCTGGCCGCCTCGCGCACGGCCTCGAAGTCGTTGCCCGGGGGATCGAGGTCGAACACCAGCCGGTCGCAACGGTCCAGGCGCGGAGCGCGGGCGAGGCCGCAGTGGAACTCCACGGCGTTCTGGTTCACGAGGAAGGCGAGCTCGGCGCGGCTGCCGCAGAGAAGGCGGTCGATGGTCCCGCCGCCCTCCGCCCGCGCGCGCCGGGCGGTCCGGATCCAGTCCGGGAAGGCGTCGTCCGGCTGCTGCCGGTGGAAGCCCTCGTGGTCGATGCCGTCCGGAAAGCAGCGCAGCGTCAGCGGGCGGTCGCGGACGGCGCGCAGGAAGGGTTCGGCCACGGCCTCGTAGTAGTCGACCAGGTCGGCCTTGGTCAGGCCCGCATCGGTGAAGAGCACCCGGTCGGGATGGGTCAGCTCGACCGTGCGGCGGCCGAAGCGCCGCTTCACGGCTCCGCCTCCCGCGCGATCGCGGCGAGCGTGCGCCCGCTCGCGACGGAGCGGGGCTCCGTGGACACGGGATTGCGCCGGGCATCGGCCGCTTCGTCGCGCATCTTGATGAGCAGCCACTGCTCCTGTCGGCCGCGGCGCATGCGTTTCAGGGCCCAGCCCCCGGAGAGCTTCTCTCCGTGGAGCTCCACCTCCAGCAGCCCCTCCTCAAGGCTGCGTGCCATGGAGCGTGACTGCCGGCCCCTGCCGGCGCGGAGATTCCGGTAGGTCCCCCGGTCCCAGAGCAGCACGGTGCCGCCGCCATAGTCCTCCTCAGGGATCACGCCTTCGAAGTCCGCGTAGGGGAGGGGATGATCCTCCGTGCGCACGGCGAGGCGCTTCACGCGGGGATCGGGTCGAGGGCCCTTCGGAACGGCCCAGCTCACGAGCGCGCCGTCGATTTCGAGGCGGAAGTCGTAGTGCAGCGTGGAGGCATCGTGCTTCTGGATGACGAAGCATCGTCGGCCCCGTGGTCGCGCGGCTCCCCGACCACGAATGGCGGGCTCCGGCGTGCGATCGGGATCGCGGCGGGCGCGATAGCGGGCGAATCGCGTGGTCATGGCCCGGAGTATTCGCGCACGGGCCCGCCCTGCGCAAAGGCCGGGGCCCGCTGCGGCGCTGGGCGTCGACGTCCGTGGCGCACCAGCACTGTGCGTGTCTGTCGGCGCAAGGGTGCGCTCCGCCTCGGCGCGCGCAGCCTCCGGCGCTGGTCCACTTTCTGCACGGTGGCCGCTGCGGCATGCCGAGCCCAGGGACGGGCGGCGCCGCACCAGCAGCGTCACTCGCATAGGCATGCGATGCCGCGCGCGGTAAGATCGCGCCATCGCGAACACACGCACGATTCTTCGGCGGGAAAACTCGATTGATGCCGGACAGTTCGCCCCTTCCGCTCTTTCCCGATCTCACCCGCCACATCGATGCGGCGCCGCACGACCCCGACGCAGTCGCCTTCTTCGACCTCGACCGGACGCTGGTGGAGGGCTACAGCATCCTGCCCTTCATGCAGGAGGCGCTTCGCGCAGGGCTGATCGGCCCGGGTCAGCTCTTCGATCAGGCGCGTGCGGTCCTCGAGGAGGGGCGCGGTGGCCTGGGGGGCCTGCTCGAGCGCTTCATCAGGTCCCTGCGCGGTGAGCGGGATGCGACCCTCGAAGCGATCGGCGCGCGCGCCTTCCGCAATCACGTGGCGGCGCGGATTCACCCCGAGGCGCGGGCCCTGATCCGGGCACATCGTGATCGCGGGCACCGCGTCGTGATCCTGTCCTCCGCGACCCGTTATCAGGTCGAGCCCGTCGCCCGCGCGCTCGGCGTCGACCATGCCGACGTGCTCTGTACCCGCCTGGTGGTGGATGCAGAGGGTCGTCTGACCGGGCGCTGGCATCTGCCGGGCTGCTGGAACGAGGGCAAGCGCCTGCACGCGCGCGCCTGGCTCCGTCGTCACGGGGGCAGCTTCGAGAAGGCCTGGTTCTACAGCGACAGCCACGAGGACCTGGCGCTGCTCGAACGCGTCGCGCACCCCCATGCGGTGAATCCGGACAGGACGCTCGCGCGCCGTGCAGACCGCGAAGGCTGGCCGATGCTGCGCTTCCGGCGCCGCCGCCCGGGTGTCGAGTCCGTGGTGCGGACCGGCCTGTCCCTGTCGAGCGTCTACGGCTCCATGGCGGCCGGTGCGGCGACGTTGGCGCTCGGCGGCAGCTGGCGTGACGCGGTCGACGTCGGTCTGTCGACCTTCGGCCATCTCGGTCTCGCCCTCGGCGGCGTCCGCCTTCGCGTGACCGGCGAGCATCATCTGCTCGGTGCGCGACCCGCAGTGGTGGTCTTCAATCATCAGAGCGCGCTCGATGCGCTGATCATGGCGCGGCTCCTGCGCGGCGAGTTCACGGGCATCGCGAAGCGGGAACTGGCATCGAATCCGCTCTTCGGTCCGGCGTTCCGGGCGGCGGGGACCGTGTTCGTCGATCGCGACGGCGACCGGGGCAGCGCAGCGCTCGCGCCGGCGCTGGCCGCGCTCCGTGCCGGGCGCACACTCGCGATCGCGCCCGAGGGGACGCGCAGCGCATCGACGCGGCCGCGCGCCTTCCAGCGCGGTGCCTTCTACCTCGCGCGGCGTGCCCGGGTGCCCCTCATTCCCGTGGTCATCCACAACTCGGCCGACGTGCTGCCTCGCGGCGGCTTCCTGCTCCGCCCCGATGTGCCCATCCAGGTCACCGTCCTGCCCCCGCTTCAGGCGGGCCACTGGCGTACCCGCGATCTGTCCATGCACGCGCAACAGCTGCATGCGCGCTATCTCGAGCTGCTCGGCTTCGAGACGCCCGGTTCCGAGACGCTCGGTTCCGAGACGCCCGGCACCGAGACGCCTGCGGCATCCACGGACACCGGTGCGGCGGCGCGTGCCACCGTCGCCCAGCCCGAGGTCTACGACTGGCCCGAGGCGATGGCCGTCGCGGTCTGAGCGCCTCCTCGCGGGGCCTCGAGGCGGCGCGCCATCGCGGGATCAGGCCCGACGCCGGCTGACTCGACCGATCTGATCAGGCATCGGGGGCCGGCCCCCGGCGCCGAAAGATCGACTTCGGCCGCATGCACGGGAGGCATAGAGTAGGGGCAGGTCCCCGAGGAAGGCCCGGGCTGCCGCGCAGGACGCGGGGTGCCCGAGTGGTCCTCGATCGCGAACTGCTCGAGGAATCCCGGCCATGACCGACCGCACCCGCTACCGCACGATCATCTACGACAATCAGCGCTGGGAAGGCTTCTCGCATCGCCCTGGCCACATCGTCATCTGTACGCCTCCGAAGTGCGGCACCACCTGGACACAGATGCTCTGTGCGCTGCTGATCTTCGACGGTCCCGAGTTTCCAGGCACCCTCGACGATCTCTCGCCCTGGCTCGACATGCAGACGCGGAGCGCGGCGGAGGTGCACGCATTGCTCGATGCCCAGACCCATCGACGCTTCATCAAGACCCACACGCCCCTGGAT
>JAZBPI010000061.1:0-23973 GCA_036351555.1 Pseudomonadales bacterium | reverse complement strand
CGCCGGGGCGAGCGCCCGATCCGCAGCGGCAACGACTTCCGGGCCCGGGCCGCGGTGGTGATGGTGGGCGATCGCTTCGCGGTGGAGTACTACCGGGACGGCGTGCGTCGCGAGGGACGCATCGAGGTGGGCGACACGGAGTACGAGCGGGTGCCCGGTGAGCGCATCGCCCGGGGCTTCACCGGGGCCCGCCTGCAGAACGCGCGGGCGGCGGACGATCCCGAGACGGCGATCGGTGTCGCGCTCGTCGCCGTCGCGCAGAGCAGTGCCACCTGGCAGGTCGGCCTGCGGGTCGGCGATCTCATCGTCGCCGCCAACGGCCGGCCGGTGCGCAACATGACGGAACTCGCGCAGGCGGTGAAGCGTTCGCCCCGCGCACTGGCGGTGCGCGTCCGGCGCGGCGACCTGTTCTACGATCTGCGTCTGCCGCGCTGATTCCCTGCGCGGAAGACGCCGCTCAGGCCTGGATCTGCACCAGTGCCTCGCCGGGCGTGACCCGGTCGCCCTTCTGCACGTTGACGCTGACCACGGTGCCCGCGATGGGTGCCTGCACCTCGGTTTCCATCTTCATCGCCTCGACCACGATGACCGCCTGTCCGGCCTGGACGCTGTCGCCCTCTGCCACGAGCACGTCGACGATGTTGCCGGGCATGGTCGTGCCCACATCGCCGTCCGCGGTGATCCTCGGACGACCGCCCGGAGCACCGTCCGCGACGTACTCGTTGAGGGCCTCGACCACGACCTCCTCCGGCACGCCGTCCAGCGTCAGGTAGAAGTTGCGCTTGCCCGGGGACTTCAGACCGACGCCCGTGACCGCGATGTGGTAGGACTCGCCGTGCACGTCGATGACGTATTCGGTCGGCGTGCCGCCCGCGGCGCCGGACGGCGCGCCGGCGTCGGAGGGCGGCAGGAGCGGTTCCGCCTCCAGGGTGCCGTCACGGCGGCCCGTGAGGAAGCCTCGTGCGAGGTCCGGGAACATCGCGTAGGTGAGGACGTCCGCCTCCCGCTCCGCAAGGTCGCCGATCTCCGCCCGGAGGCGCTCGAGTTCGTCCTCGATCAGATCCGCGGGCCTGCAGTCGATGGGGGTCTCGCTGCCGATGGCACGGCGCTGGAGCTCCGCATCGACGGTGCCCGGTGCGCGGCCGTAGTGCCCCTGGAGGTAGCGCTTCACCTCCGTGGTGATGGTCTTGTAGCGTTCGCCCGCGAGCACGTTGAGCACGGCCTGGGTACCGACGATCTGCGACGTCGGCGTGACCAGGGGTGGGTAGCCCAGATCGGCGCGGACCCGGGGAATCTCCTCGAAGACCTTCTGGATGCGATCCAGCGCGCCCTGCTCGCGAAGCTGGTTGGCCAGATTCGACATCATGCCGCCGGGCACCTGATTGATCTGTACGGCGACGTCTTCCCGCGTGTAGTCGCTTTCGTACTGGTGGTACTTGCGGCGGACCTCCAGGAAGTAGAACCCGATCTGGCGCAGGGCCTCGAGATCGAGGCCGCTGTCGCGATCCGTGCCGCGCAGCGCAGCCACCATGGCTTCCGTCGCCGGATGACTCGTGCCTCCCGAGAAGGCCGAGATCGCGGTGTCGATCCGGTCCACGCCCGCGTCGATGGCCTTGAGCTGGCACATGGCCGCGAGGCCCGCGGTCGCGTGCGAATGCAGCTGCACGGGCACGTCCAGGGCCTGCTTCAGGCGGCGGACCAGTTCCTCGGTCGCCTGCGGCGTCAGCAGTCCGGCCATGTCCTTGATGGCGATCGAGTCGCAGCCCAGCGCCTCCATGGACCGACCCAGCTCCACGAAGCTGTCGGCGTCGTGCACGGGGCTCGTGGTGTAGCAGATGGTGCCCTGGGCGTGCTTGCCGGCGCGCTTCACGGCGGCGATCGCCGTTTCCAGGTTCCGAACGTCGTTCATGGCGTCGAAGATCCGGAACACGTCCATGCCCGTGGCCGCGGCTTCCGCCACGAAGGCCTCGACGACGTCGTCGCCGTAGTGGCGATAGCCGAGCAGGTTCTGCCCGCGCAGGAGCATCTGCAGGGGGGTCTTCGGCAGGGCGGCGCGCAGCTGCTGCAGTCGCGACCAGGGATCTTCCGCGAGGTAGCGGATGCAGGCGTCGAAGGTGGCGCCGCCCCAGCATTCGAGCGACCAGTAGCCGATCGCGTCCAGCTGTGGACAGATCGGCAGCATGTCTTCCGTGCGCATGCGTGTGGCGATGAGCGACTGGTGCGCATCGCGGAGGATGACGTCGGTGATGCCGACGGGGGCAGGTGCCCGGGAGCCCGTCACGTGCTTCTCCTTGTTCTGGTGTCCGCCAGGGATCTCGCCCGCGAACGAGGCGCGTCCGGTGCCGGCGCTGCGGGCGGCTGTGTCTGCACGGCCATGCGCGTCAGAGACCGGCGTGGACGGCGATGGCCGTCGCCACGGCCAGCGCCGCATGCTGCGGTCGGGTCTTCTCCGAGTAGCGGACGAGCTCCGGATGGCGACCGATGAATCCCGTGTCGAAACGTCCGGAGCGGAATTCGGGTTCCGCGAGGATGCGCTCGTAGAAGGGCGTCGTCGTCTTCACGCCCATGAGGCGCATGTCGCCGAGGGCCCGCGCGCCGCGCGCGAGCACCTCGTCCCAGCTCAGGGCCCAGACCACGAGCTTCAGGCACATGGAATCGAAGTAGGGCGGAATCGTGTAGCCGGTGTAGATGGCCGTGTCCGTCCGGACGCCCGGACCGCCGGGCGCGTAGTAGCGGGTGATGCGGCCGAAGCTCGGCAGGAAGTCCTGGCGCGGATCCTCGGCGTTGATGCGGAACTGGATCGCGAAGCCGCGCATCGCGATCTGCTCCTGGCGATAGCTCAGGGGTTCGCCGGCGGCGATGCGGATCTGCTCGCGGACGATGTCCACCCCGGTGATCTGTTCCGTGATCGTGTGCTCGACCTGGACGCGCGTGTTCATCTCCATGAAATAGACCGCGTCACCGGAGACGAGGAACTCGACCGTGCCCGCGTTCTCGTAGCGAACCGCGCGCGCCGCGCGGACCGCCAGGGCACAGATGCGCTCGCGCTGCTCCGGGTCGAGCTGCGGGGAGGGGGCGATCTCGATCAGCTTCTGGTTGCGGCGCTGGATCGAGCAGTCGCGCTCGAAGAGATGGATCACGTCGCCCTGGGTGTCCGCGAGGATCTGCACTTCGATGTGCCGGGGATCGACGATGCACTTCTCGAGGAAGACCTCGGCGCTGCCGAAGGCCTTGGTGGCTTCGGACACGACCCGGTCCCAGCCCGTGCGCAGGGCGTCGGGGTCGTCGCAGCGGCGGATGCCGCGGCCGCCGCCTCCGCTGGTCGCCTTGAGCATGACGGGATAGCCGATCCGCTCCGCTTCCGCGAGGGCATGCTCGACGTTCTCGAGGTTGCCCTCGCTGCCCGGCGTCACGGGTACGTCGGCCGCCATCATGGCCTGCCGTGCCATGGTCTTGTCGCCCATGCGCCGGATCACGTCGGCGTCGGGGCCGATGAAGCGCACGCCGCGTCGCGCGCAGATCTCGGCGAGCTCGGGATTCTCCGAGAGGAACCCGTAGCCGGGATGGATCGCGTCGCAGCCGGTTTCCACGGCGAGATTCACGATGCGATGGGCGTTGAGATAGCCGGCCAGCGGATCGTCGCCGATGAAGTGCGCCTCGTCCGCGCGCTTCACGTGCAGGGCGAAGCGATCCGGCTCCGTGTAGAGGGCCACCGAGCGGATGCCCATCTCCGCACAGGCGCGGATCACCCGAACCGCGATCTCGCCGCGATTCGCGATGAGGATCTTCTCGAACATGTCGCGCATCCTCTGCCGTCGGACCCGCCGCAGTGCGGGCCCGAGGCCTGTCGTGTCGCGTCGCCGGGACCGGAGCCGACCCTCAGTCGACGATGGCCTGGTGGACCAGCGTACGCAGCTCGCGGCGGATCGGGTAGCTGGAACTCGGCAGCAGCTGGGTCATGAAGATCACCGCGAGATCCTCGTGGCGGTCGATCCAGAAGGCCGTGCTCGCCATGCCTCCCCAGGCGAGCTCTCCGGGGGAGCCTGCGATCTGCGCGCGAGCCGGGTCCAGCAGCACGGAGAAGCCGAGGCCGAAGCCGATCCCGTCGTAGCGGGTCTCGCTGAACACGGGCTGACCCATGCTCGTGAGATCGCCGCCCGTGGGCAGGTGGTTCAGGGCCATGAGCTCGAAGGTCTTGCGCCCCAGGATCCGCACGCTGCCATGGGCGCCGTTGCCGAGCAGCATCTGGCAGAAGGCGAGATAGTCCGCGGCCGTCGACACCAGTCCACCGCCGCCGGAGAGAAACTCCGGTGCGTGGCGATAGGGGCTGGTGTCCGCTGCGTCCTGGAGCACGAAGCCGCCCTTGGCGGCCTGGTAGCAGGCCGCGAATCGGTCGCCGACGTCGTCCGGGACCTGGAAGCCGGTGTCGTGCATGCCGAGGGGCTCGAAGATCTCCCGGGTCAGGAAGGCATCGAGCCGCTCGCCCGAGATCCGCTCGATGAGATGCCCCAGCACATCGGTCGCGATGCTGTAGCGCCAGCGCGTGCCGGGCTGGAACTGGAGCGGCACGCGCCCGAGGGCGGTGACCATGTCGGCGAGGGTGAGCGGCGCGTGCATCTCGCCGATGCGCGCGCGACGGTAGAGCGCGTCCACCGGATGCTCGCGCAGGAAGCCGTAGGTCAGGCCCGAGGTATGAGTCAGCAGATCGCGGATGGTGATGGCGCGGTCCGCAGGCACGGTCGTGAAGTCGTCCGCGTCGCCTTCCGAGAAGACCTCGAGCTCGCCGAGCTCCGGGATGAAGCGACCGATGGGGTCGTCGAGCTGGAAACGGCCCTGCTCGTGCAGCGTCATCAGGGCGACGCTCACGATCGGCTTGGTCATGGAGTAGATGCGGAAGACCGTGTCGTCCTCCACGGGCCGACCAGCCTCGACGTCGCGCAGGCCCTGCTGTTCGAAGTAGGCGACGCCGCCGCTGCGCGCGACCAGCACCTGCCAGCCCGGCAGGCGGCCGTCCTCGACGTAGGCCGACAGGTGGGTGCCGATGCGATGGAGACGATCGACGGAGAGCCCGACGCTGCCGGGATCGACGCGCGTGATCATGGCGGGTCCGCCGTCAGTCGAAGATGATGACGCTGCGGGCGACCTCGCCGGTCTTGAGCGCCTCGAGACCCTCGTTCACGTCCTCGAGGCGGATCCGCCGCGAGATCATGTCGTCGAGGTGCAGCTTGCCCGAGAGATAGAAGTCCACGAAGCGTGGCATGTCCACCCGGAAGCGGTTCGATCCCATGTTCGAGCCCTGGATCTTGCGCTCCATGAGGAACTCGGCGCCGTGGAGCTCGATGTGGGTCCCCACGGGGATCATGCCGATGATGGTCGCGGTGCCGCCGGGACGGAGCATCTTGAAGGACTGCTCTGCGGTCGCCTTCAGGCCGATGGCCTCGAAGGCGTAGTGCACGCCGCCGCCGGTCATCTCCACGATGGCGCCGACCGGATCGCCGTCCTTCGCGTTCACGACGTCCGTGGCGCCGAACTTGCGGGCCAGCTCCAGCTTCGAGGGCACCGTGTCCACGGCGATGATGCGCCCCGCCCCCGCGATCGCGGCCCCGTTGACGGCCGACAGACCGATGCCGCCGCAGCCGATCACGGCGACCGTGGCGCCGGGCTCGACCTTGGCCGTGTGGATCACCGCACCCACGCCCGTGGTCACGCCGCAGCCGATGAGCGCGGCGACGTCCAGGGGCATGTCCGGGCGGATCTTCGCGATGGCGTGCTCGTGCACGAGCATCTGCTCGGCGTAGGACGACAGGTTGAGGAACTGGTGGATCGTGCCCTGCTTCTGATCCGCGAGCCGCGGATCCTCGCCTTCCCCGCGATGCAGCTCCGGCTCCTGGCACAGGGACATGTGGCCGGTCAGGCAGTACTCGCAGTGTCCGCAGAAGGCGGACAGGCAGGTGATGACGTGGTCGCCCGGCTTCACGTAGGTGACCATGTCGCCCACGGCCTCGACGACGCCGGCCGACTCGTGGCCGAGGATCGCGGGCAGGGGATAGGGATAGGAACCATTCGCGAAATGCAGATCGGAATGGCAGACCCCCGCGGCGCGCGTGCGGACCAGGACTTCCCTCGGCCCCGGCTTCGAGATCCGGACGTCCTCGATCACCAGCGGCGTGTTCACCTCGTGCAGGACTGCAGCCTTCATGGTTCGCTCTCCCCAATGTGAGAATCTGTCAGTTCTCTTTCCCGGAGTGTGCCAGAGGGTTCCGCCGCCTGCACCGGTCGCCGCTCGGCCGAGCAGTCGGATGGCCTCTACAGCTCGATGCCGAACCACTCCCGGAAGCGCTGGTTGTACGCGTCGTCGGCGACGTCGTCGCCGAGGGCGACCCAATCCTCGTCGCGCACGTTCGGACGGCCGGAGAACATGCCGCGCGCGTCCTTGCCGACGGGCCAGCGAAGGCGGTACTCGTCGGTGGTGATGGCCTCGAGGATGGTCCGCGCGACGTCGTCGGGCTGGGCGGGATCGCGGAAGCCCGCGGCGAACATCTTGCCGTTGCGACGCATGATCTGGCGGTAGGCCGAGGTCTTGTCGTAGCGGGTGTTCTCGGCGGAGTTCTCGAAGATCTGCGTCATGACGACGCCGGGTTCGACATTGACGACGCGAATGCCGAAGCGGCGGACCTCGTGCGCCAGCGCCTCACCGACGCATTCCAGGGCCCATTTCGACGCGGAGTAGGGGATCTGGTTGGGGACGGCCATGATCCCCGCGATGGAGGTGATGTTGACGATGGCGCCGCGCCCGCGCTCGCGCATGGTCGGCAGAACCTTGCGGATGCAGCGGACGGCACCGAAGTAGTTGGTCTCGAACATGGCCCGGTGTTCGTCCTCGGGCGTCAGTTCCAGCGGGGTGGCGCCGCCGATGCCGGCGTTGTTCACGAGTACGTCTACGGGGCCGTGCCCGGCGATCCGCTCGAAGGCGTCGTCCACGGACGCCGCATCGGTCACGTCCAGGGCGATCACCTCGACGGGCAGGTCGGCCTCGGCCGCGGCAGCTTCCAGCGGGCCCGCCTTGGCGAGGTTGCGCATGCCGGCGAAGACCCGATAGCCGTTCCGGGCCAGGTGCAGGGCGGTTGCGAAGCCGATGCCGGTGCTGGTTCCGGTGACGACGGCGATCTCCATGGCGTACTCCACAGGCATGACAGAGGCCGTCGATTCTGACACGTCCCCGGTCTGCAGGGGTCCGTTCCCCGGCCGCGGTCCGGTTCGTGGGCGTGGCGCCGCGACCGGGCTAAAGTACGCAGCCCCCGTGGACACCGGCAGACGACCGTGCCCCAGAACCTCGTGCTCATCGGCCTCGGCGCCAACCTCGGCGACGCCGCCGCGACCCTCGTCGCCGCCATGGCAGAGCTCGGCGCGCGCGTCGACGCGCGCGGCCCCGTGGCCTGCAGCAGCCTCTGGCGCTCCACGCCCGTGGACTGCCCGCCGGACGCTCCGGACTTCCTCAATGCGGCGCTGGCCTTCGAGGCCGCGCCCGGGTCGACGCCGGAGCGGGTCCTGGCGCTGCTCCTTGCCCTGGAGCGGTCCTTCGGCCGCCGTCGCGACGGGCAGCGCAATGCCCCCAGGACCCTCGACCTGGATCTGCTCGCCTTCGGCGCGCAGCACCGCGCCTCGGTGACCCTGACCCTGCCGCATCCCCGGGCCACCCAGCGTGCCTTCGTCCTCGCGCCCCTCGCCGAGATCGCGCCGGAGTTCGTCTGGCCGGGAACCGATGCCACGGTGGCCGAGCTGCTCGCGCGCCTCGCGGACCGCAGCGGCGTGCAGCGGCTCGCCGCGACCGGGAGCTGCCCGGCGTGAAGGATCTTCGTCCGCCCTCGCCCTTCTCGATCCTCAACGAGGGCCTGACCGGCCTGGAGCTGGCGCGCCTGGCGCTCACCTGGCCGGTGCTCGCCCGCCTGCCGCGCGGCGACGGCCGACCGGTCATCGTCTGCCCCGGGTTCTCCGCGGATGACGCCTCGACCTTCGCGTTGCGCGCCTGCCTGCGTGCCCTGGGCCACGACGCTGTCGGCTGGGGGCTCGGTCGCAACCTGGGTGGCGTGCCGAGCCTGATTCCGCGGCTCGCCGAGCGGGTGGTGGCCCTCGCCGAGCAGGCCGGTGACCGGGTCGCGCTCGTGGGCTGGAGCCTCGGCGGCTATCTCGCCCGGGAGGTGGCGCGCGAACGGCCCCACGCGGTGCGTCGCGTGGTGACCCTCGGCAGCCCCATCCTCGGTGGCCCGCGCTACACGCAGCTCGCCGCGCTCTACCGGGCCCAGGGCTACGATCTCGCCGAGATCGAGCGCATCGTGCAGACCCGCGAGCGCTTGCCGATCACGGTGCCGATCACGGTCCTCTACTCCCGCCTCGACGGCGTCGTGGCCTGGCAGGCCTGCGTCGATCGCAGCGAGCAGCTCGCCGAGAACATCGAGGTGCGGACCACGCACTTCGGCTTCGGTTTCTCCACGGAGGTCTACCGGATCGTCGCCGATCGCCTGGTCCAGGCCGACGCCCGCGGCCTGCGTGTCTGACGGCGACACCCCTGCCGTCGCCGGGTCCCTGCTCGGTGCGCTCCTGCTCGCGGGCCTGCTGGCCTATCTCGCCAGCCTGTTCACGCCCCTGCCGACGAGTCCCGCAGCCTTCGTCCTCTGGTGCGCCGTGCCCCTGGCCTGGGGCCGCGTCGACCGGGTGACGCGTCGCTTCGCCGCGGGTCTCGTCGCCGCGGGGCTGGTGGCGCTCCTGATCGCGGTCCGCGGCGGGGCCGCGGCCGATCTGTCGCGCCTTGCGACGATCAATCTGCCCATCGTCGCCCTGTTCCTCGCCGTGGCCTTCCTCGGCCTGGTGGGCCCGGCCGCCGAGGTCGCGACGGGCGTCGTGGCCTCGGGCACCGCTGCGTCCGGCGCCGATGCGCCGGCCGTGGATGGGCCGGTGGCGGAGCAGAAGGGCCTGTGGACCACGCTGGCCTCCATCCACCTGATCGGCGCGGTCATCAATCTGGCCATGGCGGCGATCGCGGGCGATCGCATGGCGCGTGGCGGTCGCCTCGCGGTGCCCGAGGCCACGGCGCTCGCGCGGAGCTACTGCGCTGCGGCGTTCTGGTCCCCGTTCTTCGTCGCTGCGGCCGTCGCCCACACCTATGCACCGGGCGCGGACAGCCGCGTGACCCTGCCCCTCGGCGTGGTCGCGGCGCTGATTGCCCTGGCCCTGACGGCACGGGAACTGCGCCGCGCCTCGGGTGGCGGCGCGCTGCCCGGTTTCGCGCCGGATCGCTCTGCCCTGGTCCTCACCGGATCCCTGCTCGGTGCCGTGCTGCTCGTGAAGTTCCTGCTGCCGGCCCTGTCCATGGTGGTGATCGTGGCCGCGGTCACGCCACCCCTCGCCCTGGCCCTGCTGCCCGCCAGGGCGCGGCGCGGGTCCCTGCAGCGCCTGCTGCGCAGCACGCTCCCGGCGACCTCCTCGCAGGTGGTCCTGTTCCTCTCCGCCGGCGTCTTCGCGCAGGGGGTGGCGACCCTGATCGGCTTGCGCGCGCCGGTGTCCGGTCTCGAAACGGGCGCCGGTGGCCTGTGGATCTATCCGCTGGTCACCGCCGGCATCATCGGCGTCGGCTACCTCGGCCTGCATCCGGTGATCAGCATCGCCGCCTGGAGCAGCGTGCTCCTGCCCGCCGGTGCGGATCCGTCCCTGCTCGCCTTCGCCTTCCTGTCGGGCTGGGCCGTCGGCACCGCGGTCACGCCCCTTTCCGGCATGAACCTGTTCCTCGTCGGCCGCTACGGCCTGGCGCCCCAGGCGCTGGTGCGCAGCGGCGTGCCCTACGTCCTGCGCATGCTGCTCGTGGTGTCGGCGCTGGTGCTGGCAGGGCGGAGCCTGCAGCAGCTGCTCGCCTGACGAAGGTGCGCGGCCGCGGGCCTGCGGGCCGGCTGCTACCATTCCACTTTGCCCCGCGTCGTGAACCGGACAGGAGCGCCTGCGTGAGTTTCGACCCCGTCGCCTTTCCCGAGGCCGTACTCGCCTGCCCGCGCTGCCAGCGCGTCATCGAGGCACAGGAAGCGGCCTTCCGCTGCAAGGCGTGCAAGGTCGACTATCCGGTCATCGGCGGCGTGCCCTGGCTCTTCGCTGTGCCCTCGGCGGTCCTGTCGGAATGGCGCACGCGTTTCGCGCGAGAACTGCAGGCCATGGACCTCGAGGTCGCCCGGGCCGCGGCGGCGGTGCGCGACCAGCCGACGCTCCGCGAGACGACCCGGCAGCGTCTGGCCCGTACTGCATCCGGCTTCGCCGCGCGCGCTGCGGATCTGCGCATGCTCCTGGAACCGCTCGGCAAGCCGGCGGAGGAGATGCCGCACGAGGTGCTCCTCGCGCTGCGCACGCGCCTGCCGCCGAGCCAGGGCCTGACCACCTACAGCCAGAACGCCTTCCGGGACTGGTCCTGGGGGGACGACGAGAATCTCGAGTCCGCCTCCATGGTCGCCTCGCATCTGCCTGACGATCCCGAGACCCTGCTCGTGCTCGGGTCCGGTGCGGGCCGTCTCGCCTATGACCTGCATCAGCTCGGCATGCAGGCCTGGACGCTCGGCCTCGATCTCAATCCGCTGCTCACCTTCATCGGCGATCGCGTCAGTCGCGGCGAGGTGCTCGAGCTCTACGAATTCCCCCTCGCACCCCGCCGCATGGAAGACATCGCCGTGAAGCGGACGCTGAAGGCGCCGGAGCGGACGCGCGACGGGCTTGCCTTCCTGCTCGGGGACATTCTCTCGGCGCCCCTGCGCCCGGGGTCCATCGACGTGATCGTCGCGCCCTGGTTCGTGGACATCGTCGACATCGATTTCGCGATCCTCGCCAGGCACCTCGCCCAGTTGCTCAAGCCCGATGGGCAACTCGTGCTGTTCGGCTCGCTGACCTTCTCCTCGGCGGAGCCGGCCCTGCGCTACAGCTTCGAGGAGGTCGAGGCGATCCTCGAGGAAGCCGGTTTCGGTGCGACGAGCGTCGAGGAGCGGAGCATTCCCTATCTCTGCTCTCCGTCGAGCCGTCATGGCCGCCGCGAGCGGGTCGTGACCCTCGGCGCGCGCAAGGTGCGCGAGGTGAAGGCGCCGCCGAAGCCGGCGGCGCTGCCGGACTGGCTCGTGGCGGGCCGCGAGACGGTGCCGCTCACGGAGGCCTTCCAGTATCAGATCGCGGCGACGCGGATCCACGCCTTCATCATGTCGCTCATCGACGGCAAGCGTTCGATCCGCGACATGGCCCAGCTCATGGAGGAGCAGGGTCTGATGCCGCGCAAGGATGCGGAGGAAGCCGTGCGCCAGTTCCTCATCACCATGTGGAACGAGAGTCGGCAGTCGGATTACTGAGGGCCGGCGACGCAGGCCGGGGCCGCGCGGCTCAGGGCAGCTGCGCGAGCAGGAAGGCGAGGGTGTTCTCGCCCATGATGCCGCGGATGCTCGATGCGTCCACCCCGGCATCGAGCAGCGCCTGGGTGAGGCCCGCGAGCTCGCTCGTGTCGAAGGCCACCTCCGTCGCGCCGTCGTAGTCCGACCCCAGGGACAGGGCATCGGCGCCGAGCAGATCGATGCCGTAGGCGATGCTGCGCGCCACGCCGGCCGGTGAGATGTCGCAGACCGCCGCGTCCCAGTAGCCGATGCCGATGAGCCCACCCTTCGCCGCCACCTGCTGCATGAGTGCATCGGGGATGTTGCGCGGAGTCGCGCAGGCGCCGGCGAGCCCCGTGTGCGAGATGATCGGCGGGCGGCTGCTCATGGCGAGCAGATCCTCCACGACCTGCGGCGAGGCATGGGCGAGATCGACGATGCCGCCGCGGCGCTCGATCTCCGTGACCACGGCGCGCCCGAAGTCGGTCAGCCCCGCCCCGCTGGTGCCGTGCAGCGATCCCCCGAGCGCGTTGTCGAAGAAGTGCGTCAGGCCGAAGATCCGGTAGCCCGCCGCCCAGAGACGGTCGAGATTCGCCAGCTCGCCATCGAGGGCATGCATGCCCTCGATGCCCAGCACGCCGATGACCGGCCCCGCACCGTCGCTGCGGGCGGCGAGGGCGCGGGCGAGGCTCGCGCGATCGGTCACCACGACCAGGCGATCCGGCGCCCGGGCCGCGAAGTCGTGCAGCCGCTCCGCCTGATGGAGGGCCCGTTCCGTGAGGCTCTTCCAGGTGCGCACGGGCCACTGCTGCACCACCGTGAGCAGGGTGATGTTGTCCGAGTCCGCGCTGTTGCGCTCGTAGTTCTGCCCTGCTGGAGACTTGGTCACCGCCGTGAACACCTGGAGCGTGACCCGGCCGTGCTCGAGGCGGGGCACGTCGACGTGGCCTCGGCTTCCTGCGACGAGGAGGTCCCGATCCCAGAGCAGCGAATCCGAGTGCCAGTCGGCGATGCGCAGGGTGTCGTGCAGCGTGCGCGCGGCCTCGCTCACGGCCCAGGGGGCGTGGGGCACGACCCGGTTCATGCCGCGTTCGACGATGCCGGGAGCCAGGGTGAGGCCGATGCCCAGGGCGGCCGCCAGCACGATGACGATCAGCAGTGCGATGCGCATGCGCCCCTCCTGCGGTCGGCGGGATCCGACGACCGCAAGCGTACACGCACGGGCTGCGCTGCGCCCTCGGCGGACAGGGGTCCGCCGAGGGCGAGCTCGAAGGACGACCCTGCGTCAGAGGCTCAGGGTGACGCCGAGCGTGACGAAGGAGGTGTCGACGTCGAAGTCCGGCTGGGTGTACTCGATGAAGAGGCTGAAGGGTGATCGCTCGGGGGTCCAGGCGCCGCCGAAGCCCCAGACGAACTCGTCTTCCTGGCCGTCCACGTCGAAGCCCGCGAAGCTCGCCTGCGCGTCGTACCAGCCCCAGCCGGCCCGGCCGTAGAGTTCGAAGTCCGGACTGAGGGGGATCGAGGGGCGAAGCGTGAGCTCCAGCCCGGTGACGTCGAGATCGAGCCCCGAGTCCTCGAGTTCACTGCCGTAGAGCGCGGCGCCCTCCACGGACAGGTAGTCGCTGAAGCGGTAGCCGCCGATGCCGCGGATCGCCAGCGCCGAGTCGTCGAAGCCGCCCTCGTCGAGGGTCCAGAGTCCGGCGCCGCCGCCGATGTAGAAACCGGGCTCCGCCGCCAGGGCGCCGCTGGCCAGCAGGCTGCAGGTCGCGATCATGAATGCCTTGCGCATGGATGCTCTCCTGGATCGATCCGTCGCGGCGCACGCGACGGGATCCGACGAGGAGCGGGACCATCCCGCTCGCGTCGCACCAGTAGAGCCTCGTCAGGCTGAACGCACTCTGAAGGTACCGCCACGATGCGTGAACCGCATCACGTCCTGCGCCTTCACCAGGTGTCCACGCAGGGGCGCTTCGGTGCGCGCTCCCGCCAGTGCGGTCGTGCATCGGCTTCCAGGCCCGCGACGATCCAGCGCCTGGAATCCGCTGGATCGATCACGTCGTCGATCTCGAAATGGGACGCCATGTTCACGCCCTTGCCACGCTGGTACATGCGATCGACCATCTCGTTGTAGGTCTTCGACCGTTCCTCGGGATCCTCGATCGCCTCGAGCTCCTTGCGGTAGCCGAGCTTCACTGCGCCTTCCAGACCCATGCCGCCGAACTCGCTCGTCGGCCAGCCGAGCGTGAACAGGGGCGCGCGGAAGCTGCCGCCGCACATGGCCTGGGCACCGAGGCCGTAGCCCTTGCGCAGCACGAAGGTCATGAGGGGCACGGTGAGGCTTCCGGCGACGACGAAGAGGCGCCCCGCGTGCCGCACGAGCCCCTGCTCCTCGATGGCCGGTCCGACCATGAAGCCGGGCGTGTCGCAGAGGCTGACGATCGGCAGATCGAAGGCGTCGCAGAGCTGCATGAAACGCGCGGCCTTGTCGCAGGCCTCCACGTCGAGCGCCCCGGAGAGATGGGTCGGGTCGTTGGCGATGACCCCCACCGGCCGCCCCTCGACGCGCGCCAGGGCCGTGACCATGCCGAGCCCGAAGTCGCGGCGGAGTTCGAGCACGGAATCCGTGTCGGCGAGCGTGTGCAGGACGCGGCGCACATCGTAGACGCGCAGCCGATTCTCGGGCACGAGGTGGCGGAGCTCGCGCTGATCGGCGCAGGACCAGGTGTCCAGCGGGCCCTGGAAGTAGGAGAGATAGCGCTTGGCGACGGCGACGGCCTCGGTCTCGTCTGCCACGGCGATGTCGACCACGCCGTTGCGGCGCTGCACGGCGAGCGGACCGACCTCGTCCGGCGTGAACACGCCGAGGCCGCCGCCCTCGATCATGGCGGGGCCACCCATGCCGATGTTCGATCCCTCCGTGGCGATGACGACGTCGCAGGTGCCGAGGAGTGCGGCATTGCCGGCGAAGCAGCGGCCGGAGGTGATCCCGACGATCGGCACCTGCCCCGAGAGGCGCCCGAAGTACCAGAAGGCGAGACAGTCCAGGCCGGCGACCCCGGTGCCGTCCGTGTCCCCCGGTCGTCCGCCGCCGCCTTCCGTGAAGAACACCACGGGCAGGCGCGTGCGCTCGGCGATCTCGATCAGGCGATCCTTCTTGATGTGGTTCATGGTGCCCTGCGTACCCGCCAGCACCGTGTAGTCGTAGGACATGACCACGCAGCGGCTGCGCTCGGCACCGAAGTCCGATCCGTTCACACGGCCGATGCCGGCCACCATGCCGTCCGCCGGCGTGCGCTCGATGAGTTCGGCCACCGGTCGCCGCCGGCGCTGGGCCGCGATGACCAGGGGGCCGTACTCGACGAAGGACCCTTCGTCGACGAGGTCTGCGAGATTCTCGCGGGTCGTGCGCTGTCCCGTGCGGCGTCGACGCTCTACCGCGTCGGGCCGTCGTGCGTCGAGGCCGATGGCGTGTCGCTCCAGGACCTCCGCGAGATCCGGGCGCAGGTGATCGAGATCGATCTGCACCGCGTCGGCGGTCACCTCGACCTCGACGTCAGCGGGCTCGAGGTAGAGCAGGGACGCGCCCTCGAGGACGGTATCGCCGGGCCCGACCCGCAGCGCGCGCACGATGCCGCTCGCGGGCGCGAGGATCTCGTGCTCCATCTTCATCGCGTCCATGACGAGCAGCAGCTGCCCGGCGCCGACGGCCGTTCCGGGGGTCACGTTCAGGGCCAGCACCGTGCCCTGCATGGGTGCGGCGACCGTCAGGCTGCCCTCGGGGGGCGGCGGCAGAGCGGCGGCGTCGTCCCCTGCGTCCGGAGCGCCGGTCTCGACCGGCGCCGTCTCCGCCTCGAACCACAGCCGTGGCATGGCGGCGGCGCGCTCGACGAGCCGGGCCGCGTGTGTCTCCACGAAACGCGTGTGCACCTGGTTCGAGATCACTGCGGGGTCGCCGAGCAGCGCCTGCAGGAAGGCTGCATTGGTCGGCACGCCCTCGATGCGGAATTCGGCCAGGGCGCGGCGTGCCCGTCCGATCGCTGCGGCATGGTCGCCTTCCGGCGCATGAGCGATGAGCTTGGCGAGCAGCGAGTCGTAGGCGGGAGAGATGCGGTAGCCCGCATAGCCGTGCGTGTCCGTCCGCAGCCCGGGACCGGTGGGCGGCTCGAAGGCGGTGAGCGTACCGCCCTTGGGCAGCGCGCTGCCGTCGGCGCGCATCTCCTCCGTGTTGATCCGGACCTGGACCGCGTGACCGCGGGGGGCGCGTACGGGGCCGTCCAGCCCGAGCTCCGCGAGGGTGGCTCCGGCCGCGATCGCGAGCTGGGCGCGGACCAGATCGACGCCGGTGATCGCCTCCGTGACCGTGTGCTCCACCTGGATGCGGGGATTGGCCTCCATGAAGGCGAAGTGCCGGGCGCGGGTCTCGTCGACCAGGAATTCGAAGGTGCCCAGGCTCCGGTAGTGGGCCGAGCGCGCCATGATCAGGGCGGAGTCGATGATGCGCTGACGCAGGGCCATGTCGAGGGACGGACTCGGCGCGATCTCGACGAGCTTCTGGTGCCGACGCTGGAGCGTGCACTCGCGCTCGTGCAGATGGGTCACGGCGCCGCGACCGTCGCCGATGATCTGGACCTCGATATGGCGTGCGCGCCGCAGGCAGCGCTCGACGTAGAGCGCGCCGTTCCCGAAGGCGGCCTGGGCCTCGGAGCTGCAGCGCGACCAGGCCTCCTCGAGCTCCGCAGGACCGTCCACGGCCCGGATCCCGCGCCCGCCGCCCCCCGCGACGGCCTTGATCATGATCGGTGCGCCGTCCTGATCGGCGAGGAAGGCCCGAGCCTCGTCGAGGGTCGTCGGCCCCAGGGTGCCCGGCAGCAGCGGCACATCGCAGCGGCGGGCAAGATCCCGGGCGGCGAGCTTGTCGCCGAAGAGGTCGAGCATGGCCGGGGTCGGCCCCACGAAGGTCAGTCCTGCCGCCTCGCAGCGCCGCGCGAACTCCGTGTTCTCGGACAGGAAACCGTAGCCCGGATGGACGGCGTCGCAGCGTCCGCGCTGCGCGGCGTCGAGCATGGCGTCGATGTCCAGATAGGCGCGGCCGCCGGCGCCGGGCAGGGTCAGGGCGTCGTCGGCGCGACGCACGTGCAGGCTGCGCGCGTCGTCCTCGGGATGGACCGCCACCGTGGTCAGCCCGGCCTCTGCGGCGGCCCGCATGAGCCGGACGGCGATCTCGCCGCGATTCGCGATCAAGAGCCTCTGCATGCCCCCCACTCCCTCCCGTTCAGGCAAGCCGGCAGCCTAGCAGGTTGCGGAAAGAGTCCATCCCGGATTTCCCTGCAGCGGGTTGCGGCGCAGCGCCGCAACGGGGACAGGACAGCCCGGCGACCTGCGGGCAGGCGGTCGAACGCCCGGGTCGCGGCTGTCTTCCCCAGCGCCGAGAACGCTTCGTCCATCGAGCCGCATCCGGACCCCGCGGGCCCCACCGCGGCGCCCTCCGGGGACGCCGTCGGGCGTCGACGGGCGCCTGGCCCCCTCTCCACCCGCGCGCCACGTGGATCCCGGCGCCCCCCGCCGGGCTTGGGCTTCCCGGGACACACCAGTACCATCAGGCGGCCCGGCATTCCTGCCAGCGGCGGTGGCCGACCCCTGGCTCGTCCGTGGGTCCGTGCAATGGCATCGCCACGCATCACTGAGGGAGAGTTCGCAACGATGGACAACGCGCTGAAGTTCTACATCGACGGCAAGTGGGTCGATCCGATCTCCAAGGACAGGCTCGACGTCATCAATCCGTCCACGGAGGAGGCGATCTGCAAGGTCGCCATGGGCAACGCGGACGATGTGGATCGCGCCGTCTCCGCCGCCAAGAAGGCGTTCGAGAGCTTCTCGAAGACCACGATCGAGGAGCGTATCGCGCTGCTCGAGAAGATCATCGAGGCCTACAAGGCCCGCATGGGCGACATCGCGGCCATCGTCTCGCAGGAGATGGGTGCCCCCATCGGTCTGGCGAACGCGGCCCAGGCGCCGGCGGGCCTCGGCCATCTCATGTATTCGCTCAATGCGCTCAAGGAGTTCAAGTTCGAGGAGGTCGTGGGCAAGAACCTGATCGTGCGCGAGCCCATCGGCGTCTGCGGGCTCATCACGCCCTGGAACTGGCCCCTGAACCAGATCGCCGCGAAGGTGGCGCCGGCCCTGGCCGCGGGCTGCACCATGGTGCTCAAGCCCACGGAGATTGCCCCCCTCAATGCGGTGCTCTTCGCCGAGGTGATGGATGCGGCCGGGGTGCCTGCGGGCGTCTTCAATCTCGTGCACGGCAATGGGCCCGAGGTCGGGGTCGCCATGTCCGCCCATCCCGACATCGACATGATGTCCTTCACCGGATCGACCCGGGCCGGCATCTCCGTGGCCGAGCAGGCCGCGAAGACCGTCAAGCGCGTCACCCAGGAGCTCGGCGGCAAGTCGCCGAACATCGTGCTCGACGACGCGGATTTCGGGAAGGTGATCTCCCGCGACATGGTCGGCATGTGCATGAACACCGGCCAGTCCTGCAATGCCCCGACGCGCATGCTCGTCCCCGAGACGCGCATGGACGAAGCGGCGGCGATCGCCAAGGCCGCGGCGGAGAGCATCAAGGTCGGTGATCCGTCCGATGCGACCACCCAGGTCGGCCCGCTCGTCTCCCAGATGCAGTTCGACAAGGTCCAGGGCCTGATCCAGAAGGGCATCGACGAGGGCGCGAAACTCGAGACCGGTGGGGTCGGTCGCCCCGACGGCATGAACCGCGGCTACTTCGTCAAGCCGACGGTCTTCTCCCATGTGACCAACGACATGACCATCGCCCAGGAGGAGATCTTCGGGCCGGTGCTGTCGCTCATCGGCTACAAGGACGAGGCGGACGCCGTGCGCATCGCCAACGACACGGTCTACGGACTCTCCGCCTACGTCTCCGGGTCTCCGGAGCGTGCCAAGCGGGTGGCGAAGGAGCTGCGCGCAGGCAACGTCCACTTGAACGGTGCAGGCGTCGATCCGGGCGCACCCTTCGGCGGCTACAAGCAGTCGGGGAACGGTCGGGAGTTCAGCAAGTGGGGGCTCGAGGAGTTCCTCGAGACCAAGGCGATCCTCGGCTACAACGCGGCCTGAGGCTCGACCCGATGCGGTCTGCCGCGGCAGACCGCAGCGTCGAGAAGGGGCGGCCTGCGGGCCGCCCCTTTTTCGTTGCCGGGCGCGGATGCGGCAGGTCTGCGCAGCGGTCGGGCTGTGGAGCCGGGGCACCGGTGGCCGGCGAACTCGGCACCACGCGTTGCGCGCGGATGGCGCCATCGACCATCCTTCGCGCTCGGGAGAGATTGAGGAGGCAGACGGGTGCGCAACGCGACGCGGCGTGGAACCTTGGTCCTGGTCGTCCTGCTGCTGTTCGCCATGGGCGGGGCGCAGGCCTTCGAGGCGGAGCGCTTCCGGTCGGTCGTCGAACGCGGCATGGCCGACTGGCAGGTGCCCGGCATGGCCGTGGCGGTCATCGAGGACGGCGAGGTCGTCTTCCAGGAGGGCTTCGGTCGCACGGTCCTGGACGCCGGTGCGCCCGTGGACACCCACACGCTGTTCGCCAATGCCTCCACCACCAAGGCCATGGTCGTCTCGGGGATCCTCATGCTCGTGGACGAGGGGCGCCTGTCCCTCGACGCACCGGTGATCGACGTGCTGCCGGAGCTCCATTTCCAGGATCCCGCCCTGGCTCCCCAGCTGACGCTGCGTGATCTCCTCGCCCACCGCACCGGGCTGCCCTCCACGGACGTCTGGACCTTCTATCAGGGCATGCCCTTGGACGAACAGATCCGCCGCCTGCGTGCGGTGCCGTCCGCGGCCGCGCCGCGCACGCGCCTGATCTACCAGAACACCATGTACGAGCTGGCCGGTCTCATGATCGAGCGCGCCTCCGGCAAGCCCTGGGAAGCCTTCCTGGAGGAGCGCCTCTGGGGGCCCGTGGGCATGGACGAAACCGTCGGCATGCGCGGCCGCATTCCCCGTGGCAAGGCCCACGCCATGCCCTACGGAATCTTCGACGGCGCGCCGCGGCGCATGGATTTCTCCCTGCGCCCGGAGCTGGCGGACGCGGCGGGGTCCGTGTGGTCCTCCATCCACGACATGACGCGCTGGGCGCAGTTCCTGCTCCGCGGCGGCGTCACGGAAGACGGCAGACGCCTCGTCTCCGAGGCGAGCTGGGCGCAGGTGTTCGAGCCTCAGCAGATCGCCACGCCGGAGGACTTCTATCCCACGGTCGCGCTGACGAAGCCTCAGTGGCGAACCTACAGCCTGGGTTGGTACCAGCAGGACTTCGGTGGCCGTCGCATCGACTTCCATACGGGCAGTCTCAATGGTCTGGTCGCCATCATCGGCCTGGAGCGCGCCGCGAACCGTGCGGTGATCGTGATGGCCAACCGGGATCATGCGGAGCTGCGCCATGCACTGCTCTGGGAGGTGATGGACCTCACGCCGGCCTCCTCGAAGCGGGACTGGCACACGGAGGTGCTGCGTCTCTACGCGGCCCGGGAGCGCGCCGCCGCGGAGGAGTGGGCCCGTCTCGAGGCGGCTCGGCTCGAAGGCGTCGCGCCGACGCTGCCGGTCGCGTCCTATGCGGGTGACTATGCGAGTCCGGCCTGGGGCGAAGTCCGCCTCGCGGTGGATGGCGACGCGCTCGCGCTCGCGACGGGCGCCCGGCGCTACCGCCTGACGCCCTGGCAGGGCGACACCTTTCTGCTCATGCACAAGGACTGGGTGCGTGGCGAGTTCGTCACCTTCGAGGTCACGCCGGCGGGGCGCGTCGCGGCGATCCATCTCTTCGAGTCGCGCTTCGCCGCGGGCGGCGCCGACTGACCTGTTCTTTCCGTGCACGCAAGGGAGGCCTGCCTCATGAAGGTCTGCATCATCGGCGCCGGCTGCTCCGGCTTCACCATGGCGAAGCGCCTGAAGGATCACGGCGTCGCCTACGACTGCTTCGAGCTCTCCGACGACGTGGGCGGAAACTGGTACTTCCGCAATCCGAACGGCCTGTCGTCCTGCTACGAGAGCCTGCACATCGACACCTCGAAGTGGCGTCTCGCCTTCGAGGATTTCCCGGTGCCCGAAGACTGGCCCGATTTTCCCCATCACGCGCAGCTGCAGCAGTACTTCCGCGACTACGTGGATCACTTCGGCCTGCGGGAGACCATCACCTTCGGCACCCGGGTGGAGCATGCGGCGCGCCTCGACGACGGCCGTTGGAGGGTGCGCGTTTCCGACGGATCGGAGCGCGACTACGACGCGCTCTTCGTCGCCAACGGTCACCACTGGGATGCACGGTTGCCGACCTATCCGGGCAGCTTCGACGGCTATCAGGTCCACTCGCATCACTATCGTGACCCCTTCGAGCCCTTCGATTTCCGCGACAAGCGGGTGCTCGTGGTCGGAGGCGGCAACTCGGCCATGGACATCTCCTCGGAGCTGTCCCAGCGACCCATCGCCGAGCGCCTGTTCATCTCCCTGCGGCGGGGAATCTGGGTCATGCCGAAGTACATGAACGGCCAGCCGGCGGACAAGTCGGCGATGCCGGCCTGGATGCCGGCCTTCCTGGGACGACGTCTCGCGCGCGCTGCGATCCGCAAGGCCGTGGGCAACATGGAGGACTACGGGCTGCCGAAGCCCGACCACGAGCCCCTGGAGGCGCACCCGTCCGTATCCGGCGAGTTCCTCACCCGGGTCGGATGCGGCGACATCCTGCCGAAGCCGGGCATCGAGCGTCTCGAGGGCGACGGCGTGCGGTTCACGGACGGCTCCCGGGAGGCCATCGACGCCATCGTCTGGGCCACCGGCTACAACGTGACCTTCCCGTTCTTCACGGATCCCGCGCTCACGCCGAAGGACAACGTCTTTCCGCTGTTCAAGCGCATGGTGAAACCGGGCTACGAGAACCTGTTCTTCCTGGGACTCGCGCAGCCCCTGCCCACGCTCGTGAACTTCGCGGAGCAGCAGTCGAAGCTCTGCGTGCGCGCCCTGACCGGCGCCTATGCCTTTCCGTCGCCGGACGAAATGCGCGCGGTGATCGAGGCGGACGAGAAGCGCTATCTGGGCCACTTCTACGACAGTCCCCGGCATCGCATGCAGGTCGACTTCGGGACCTATGTCGCGGATCTCATGAAGGAGATCGAACGCGGCGAACGCCGCGCGAGCGCCGGCGGGGTCGCCGCCTGAGCCCGTCGTGCAGGTCGCGCCGAAGGCCGCTCAGGCGGCCAGGCGTGCGTGGCGGAACAGCCAGGGGGCGACGGCCGTCACGAAAAGTGCCATGACGGCGGTCTGCAGCCAGCGCGCGACGTCCTCGCCGAGCCCCAGGTCCAGCAGCGGGCCTTCCAGACGTGTCAGCAGGCCGAAGACGATCGCGATCCCGACGACGGCCGCCACCAGAGCGCGTCCGGCATTCGGGTGACGACGAAAGTCCAGCCGGTGGCGGTCGTAGAGCACGCCGGCCCACCAGCCGACCAGGAAGGCCCCCAGCGCCGACAGCGCGCCCGGGCCCCCCGGTTCCGGCCACAGGAGCCAGAGCACGGGCTGAACGGCGAGGAGGATGACGAGCTGGATGCGTCCGTCGAGACGGTGCCAGCCCGCGAAGCGCTCGGAGAGCAGCCACTCGAAGAGGAACAGCGACAGGACGCCGAGCGCGACGCCGGCGGCCACGTCCTCGACGTCATGCACGCCCAGGTAGAGGCGGCTGAAGCCGATGCCCAGCACCATGACGGTCGCCAGCACCCAGGCCCACGCCCGGCGAAGCTCCCAGGCGAGCCAGTACCAGGTCACGGTGGCCAGCTGCGCGTGGCCGCTGGGCAGGCCGTAGCTGTCCCCGACCCGGCCGTCCAGGGCGAAGACGGCCGCCGGACGGGGGTCGTCGAAGAGGTCCTTCAAGAAGCCGTTGACGATCGCGCTGGTGATGAGCAGCACGGCCAGGCGCGTGGAGGCGTCCTTGTTCCACAGCCAGTAGCCGAGGGGCAGCAGAGCGAGGTAGAAGGTCGGGTAGCCGAGCGCGGTGAAGGCCTCGAAGAGGCGCGTCGCCGCGTCCGAGCGCAGGGGCAGCACCCAGTCGAGATCGTGGAGCAGAGATGCCATGCAACCTCCCGGAGCCAGCGGCCATGGTAGTCCGGCCAGAGCGCCCTGGCATGGCGCGGCCTACGGGAATGCTAATGATTCTCATGTTTCGTGCTAGCATGCGCGCCCCAACCGGCTGCCGGACGAGGCTGCCCTGACGCCATGACATCGAGCCTCTGGGACATGCGTGCGGGCGAGACGGCCTGCCTCGTCGCCTACGATGAGCGCCTCGACATCCGCTATCGCACACGCTTGCGAGAGCTGGGCTTCCATCCCGGCGCCCGTGTCGTCTGTGTCCGCACGCCGCGCTTCGGCGCACCCCATGTCTATCGGGTGGGCACCTCGATCTTCTCCCTGGAGGATTCGCTGGCGCGCCACGTGCTCGTCGAGGTCTCGGACAGGGTGGCGAACACGACCCTTTCCGCTCCGGCCGCATGAGCTCCGCACTCCTCATCGGCAGCCCGAACTCGGGCAAGAGTCTCCTGTTCAATCGGCTCACGGGGCTGCACCAGAAGGTCGCGAACTTCCCGGGCATCACCGTGGACGTCGGTACGGGCCCCATGCTCGGGCGGCCGGAGCTCACGCTCGTCGACTATCCCGGGACCTATTCGCTGCTGCCGATCTCCGGCGAGGAGCGCATCGCGTCCGATGGCTTCCATCAGGCGCTGCGCGACCCGGAGCTGGATGCGGTGCTGTGCATCATGGATGCGACCCGGCTGGAGAAGAGCCTGCACTTCGCGCTCCAGGTGATTCGCGAATGCCAGCGTGCCGCGAAGCCGGTGATCGTGCTGGCGAACATGACCGATGTGCTCCGGCGCCACGGCATCGAGTTCGACGCGGCCGGGCTTGCCGCGCGTCTCGGGGTACCGGTGCTCGCCGTGTCGGGCCGCACGGGCGCCGGCCTCGATGGGCTGCGCCGGGTGCTCGAGGATCCATCCAGGGACGCCGCGCCCTTCGTGCCGCGGCTGAAGGATCTCTCCGAGGATCAGCTCGCGGCCGAAGCCTTCGAACTCTCCCGGGAGTTCAGCGGCGGTGCGGATCTGCTCGTCGATTCCCAGGCGCGCCTCGACGGCTTCTTCCTGCATTCGCTGTTCGGCGGCCTGGCCTTCTTCGCGATCATGTATCTGCTGTTCCAGTCGATCTTCACCTGGGCGGCACCGGTGATGGACCTGGTCGAGGGGTCGCTCGGCCTGATCGCGGATGCGGTCGTGCCCCTGCTGCCGACCCGGTTCCTCCGGGACTTCACGGCCGATGCCCTGTTCGGCGGCATCGGTGCCTTTCTCGTGTTCGTGCCGCAGATCTTCGTGCTGACGGTGGTCGTGGGCCTCATGGAGGATTCGGGCTACATGGCGCGCGCGGCGCTGATCTGCCATCGGCCGCTGCGCATCTTCGGTCTCACGGGCAAGAGCTTCGTGCCCATGCTCTCTGGCGTGGCCTGCGCCATCCCGGGCATCTACGCAGCCCGCGCCGTCGACTCGCCGCGCAAACGGCT